>CAZFCK010000250.1:0-6712 GCA_964517355.1 uncultured Desulfovibrionaceae bacterium
CCTTTTTTAAAAGGTTTCCCCCCGGAAAGTTTCATAAATTAATCTAGAAATGGGAAATGGTATAATTCCGGAAGCGCCGCCAGTGACAAGAGGTGACGACGCGCATTGATATGAATCAATTTTTGTGAAACAACCCCATCCATGAAAGCGCTCGTACATTTACAAAATTTGCCTCTTCTGCGCGGGGTGCCTCCGGAGCAATTGGAGGCTTTGGCCAACCACGCCTTGGACAGGGTTTTCGCTCCCGGCGCCCGGATTTGGAGCGAGGACGAGGCGATCCGCGCCTATTTCATCGTGCTCTCCGGCAGGGTCAAGGTTTTTAAAAGCTCACAGGAAGGCAAAGAGCAAACGCTCTACATCATCGGGCCGGGGGAACCTCTGGGCTTGTGCGCCATGTTCGGGGACGGGCATTTTCCCGTCAACGCCCAGGCGTTGGACGAGTCGCGGCTTTTGCTGTTTCCCGGGGATGTGCTTGAAGAAATGGCCAGGGATGAGCCCGCGTTGATGCTGAATATGGTCCTGGTGCTTTCCAGGCGTTTGCGGGATTCCATGGCCATGATAGAGACTCTGGCCTTGCAGGAAATGCCGCAAAGAGTGGCCGGTTTTTTACTGCATTCCCTGAGGACCCAAGGGAATAAAGAGCATGTTCAGCTCGGCGTGACGCAGCGCGAGTTGGCCAAGATTCTCGGCACCACTCCCGAAACCCTGAACCGGGTGCTTAAACGCATGCAGACGGACGGCATTGTGGATGTGCGGGGCAGGGAAGTGCGTATTCTGGACCAAACCGCGCTGGAGAACGTTTTGCAAGGGCGTTGAAGGCAGGGACACGCTGCGAGGTGCGCCTGGGCGGAACTCAGGCCATGAGATAAAAGCCGATATCCCGGTCGCGATCCAGCTGCTGCGCGTAGACGCAACCGATTTTGTTGCCGTTTATGCGGAGGATCTTCACGAGTCTGGTGATGGTGCGCGGCGGATTGGTGTCCAGGGTAAAGGTGAGCTCCAGCATGTCGTTTACCGCGATATCGTGCCCCCGCAGCGTGCGGAATCCGACGCCCCCCATGGAAATGTCTTCCACGATAATTTTGCCGCTGTCCTTCCGTTTGCGGTCCACGTAGTGGCCGGGAAGTTGCGCCGCCTTCCGATATTGCTTTCTGAATTCAATGTGGGCTTTGAATACTTCACCACACGTGCACTTGACGCGGAAATTCTTTTTGTCCGGAGGAAGCCTGCTGGTATCCAGGTTTTTGGCCACGCCGCATGTAGGGCACACCAGAGTGGCGTAACCTTCTTTGTTTACATAAAACGTTTTTTCTTTCATGGAACCGCCCATCTTCCCCCACGTGAATTTCCATGCAACGATCCACCGTTGCAGGCGGGATGTGCGAATAAGTGAACCCATTGATAACAAAAACGAAGTGAAGAATAAAGAGCTGGGAGGAGATTTTCCGCCTCTTTCATGCTGGTATTGTTACGCTTGCAATATGGTTACGCGGCAACGATGCGTCAAGGGGAAGAATTATGCGCGGACCTGCTCCTGCAGAAGCTGTTTCATAAGGGATACCGGTTTCAATCCGCAGCAAGTTCGGCGCGGCGGGCCTCAAGCTCCTGGATGCGGGCTTCCAGCTCGGCCATGCGTTCGAAAAGCGATTCGCTTTTCTCCTTGTACATGTTGTAATCTTGCAGGAGCGCGGTCGATTTATCCGTGTCGGCGTAAATGTCCGGATCAGCGAGGATCTGTTCGGTGCGCCCCATCTCTTCAAGCAATGTTTCGAGTTCCCGCTCCAGCTTGGCGTAAGCCTCTTTCAACGGTTTGAGTTCACGGTAGATGAGGTTGCGTTGTTCGGCCTGCCTGCGTTTGAGCTCCTTGAGTTCTTCCCTGCTCAGGCCTTGCTGTTGGGGGCGCGTTGCATCCTGCTGGAGGTCTTCCAAGGCCGCGCGGCGGGCCTGGTCGTATGCGTCGAAGCCGTCATACGTCGTGAGTCCCGTGGGCGAGAGTTCCCAGATCTGCTCCGCCACGCGCTTGAGCAGCCAGCGGTCGTGCGCAACGAAAAGCACAGTGCCGGGGTAATCCTCAAGGGCCTGCATCAGGGCCTCGCGGCTCTCCAGATCCAGGTGGTTGGTGGGTTCGTCCAACAGCAGCAGGTTGGCGCGCGCGAGAAACAGGCTGGCCAGGAGCAAGCGGCTTTTTTCCCCTCCGGAGAGGGATTTGACGAACCGCTCGAAATATTCCTGCCCCAGCATGAACAGGCCCAGCACGCTCATGAGTTCCTCTTCGGTAGTCCGGGGATCGCTCAAACGGCGGATTTCCGAGATGACGGAGCGTTCGGGATCAAGGATATCCAGCTGGTGTTGGCTGAAATACCCCAGGCACGTGGAGCTGCCGCGCTCCACATTGCCCCGCGAGGGGGGCAGCTGGTCGCTGAGCACTTTGAGCAAGGTGGATTTGCCGCAGCCGTTGGGACCGGCAAGGGCGATCTTCTGCCCCCGGTAGAGACTGAAGGACAATGGTTTCCAGAGGAGCGCGTCGGCGTAGGCCAGGGAAACGCCGACCGCGGCGAGGGGGACCTTGTCGCCGCGCTTGGGTTCGGGCCATGAAAAGTTCAGGGATTTGCGCTTTGCTTCGGGCTGGTAGCCGGCCAGTTGCTTTTCCAGGCGTTGCGCCTGCTTTTTTTTGCTGCCCGCCTGCCGGGCCTTGGTGGCTTTGGCCTTGAAACGGCGCACGAAATCCATTTTTTTTTCAATTTCATTGGCCAGCTTTTGGGCTTCGCGTTTGCGTTGCTCCTCCTGTTCGGCCTGCCACTCCAGAAGTTCGTCGAAGCTTCCTTTGCGGTACAAGGGCTTGTTACCCCCGAGCAGCAGTACGTGGGTGCCGACGTTGTCGATAAAGACACGGTCGTGCGCCACAAAAACAAGCACGCCCTCGTAGGAAAGCAGAAAAGATTCCAGCCATTCCACAGCTTCGAGGTCCAGGTGGTTGGTGGGCTCGTCGAGAAAAAGGAGATCCGCGCCGGCCACGAGCACGCGCGCAAGTTTGGCGCGTTCGCGCCATCCTCCTGAAAACGTGCGCAGGGGATTGCTGTGCGCGCTCTCGTCGAACCCCAGCCCGGTGAGTACGGCATGGGCGCGGTGTTCGGGGTTGTAGCCGTGCGTCTGCTCCAATTCCGCCTGGCGCGCGGCCAGGGACGTGAGAGCCGCCTTATCGCCGGCCTGCTGCGCCTGCTCCCATTCGATCCAGAATTCTCCCCATGAGGGAAGCACTTCCAGAACGTAGGTCAGAAGTGGGAGTTTCAGGGTCTCGTTATCCAGCTCTTGCGCCACATAACCGAGCCGCGCCCCTTTGGGGTGGATGACGCGGCCGGAATCCGGCGCCATTTCGCAGGCAAGGAGTTTGAGCAGGGTGGATTTTCCCACGCCGTTGGGGCCGACAACGGCGAGACGTGTTCCCGAATGGATTTCCAAGGAGAAATCCTGGAACAGATCGCGGCCGCCGTAGGCCTTGGAGAGTTCTTGGAGTGTAATCTTCATAATAGCGCATCGGGCAATAGCAGAAGCCGGCGCAGAACGCCAGTCCCAAACGCGGGGCTGTCCGGGACACGTCTCACGCGGCTTCGGGAGTTTACAAGATAACTATACGACTTTCGGACTATAAAAAGGAAAGAATAAAGTCGCGGGCTTTCGCGCCCGCACGACGACCAGGGGAGGCCCCTGGACGCCGGTAAAAGGATATGTTGATTCTTGCCATCTTTTTTTCAATAAATGCAGCTTGTTGTGGTATAATCCCTGTTCAGGAAGTCGTATATGTAAGGAGATGCTTCTCGAAGGTTTTCCCCTCGCATACCCACACGATTGTATAAAAACGTTACAAGAGGCTTCGCTTGCGCGGAAAAAGGAATCATTTGCCCTTTATCATGCGCATATGCTCAATCTTCAGGCATTTGTTCATCACGACGCGCAGTCCGGCGGCCCGGGCCTTGTCGGCCGCGGCGTTATGGGCCAGGCCCAGCTGCATCCAGACCGCCTTGGCGCCAGTGGCGATGGCCTGATCCACAATGCCGGGAATCGCATCAGGCTTGCGAAAGATATCCACCAGATCCACGGGATGCGGTAAGGACTGAAGATTCGGATAACAAGGAACGCCGAGAATTTCACGGGCGCCGGGATTGACCGGAAAGATGGTGAAATTCTGCTCCTGAAGGTATTTTGCCACGCGGTGCGAGTCCCTTTCGGGTTTGGTGGAAAGTCCTACCACGGCGATGGTCTTCACTGATTGCATCAGCTCCAGCACTTCCTGGTCCGTTGCGTTCGTTTCGGGAAATTCACAAGACATGCGTAGCTCCTGTTGTTATTGCGGCATGTTCCCAGGGGTAATGAAGAAAGGCGTGTTGGTCAATCCGCGGAAGGCGGATAGGCGATAGTCAGCCCCACGCCCACTTCGCGCAGAGGCAAAGTGCGCGCAAGATGAATTTTGGCTGCCAGGTCCGTGCAATGGCAAGCGTGCAAGCGCTTGAGTCCCAATTTGTCCAGGTAGGCGGCAGTGCCTTGCAAGCGGGAAGCGGGGGCGTTTTGCAGATGCAGCCCCCCGATGACATCGAGTACGCGCCGCTCCCCACAGATTTCCATGGCGTGGGCCAGAGTATTGCACACGCCGGCATGGGCGCACCCCGTGAGCAACACAAGGCCGTTGTCGTCGCGCCAGACAAGGGAGCTGTCGTCGGCCAGGATGTCGCCGTCCATGGGCGGGACATCTTCAAAGTCGAAACGCCGCGGAATTTCACCCAGAAAGAGCAGCCGCCCGCTTAACCAGAGGGGCTCGCGCGACAGCCGCAGGGCAAAGTGACGTTGCAGATGCGTGGAGTCGAGCAGACTGCCGATTTCAGGCAAAGGACCGAAGGGCTTGTGCTCGAATGCCAGCGGATGCGCCACCAGTTCGGGATTGGAGCAATTCGGGGGCAAGAGCCCCTCGATGCGCGCTTCCGTGCGCATGGCGATCAGGTGCGTGAGCCCCCAGCTGTGATCCAGGTGGCCGTGGCTCAGCACCAGACGGTCAAGCCGCAAGAGGTCTTGCCCCATTTTTGCCGCATTGCGCAAAAAAATGTCGGAATATCCGGCATCCAGCAGCGTGCGTTGCCCTTCGTGCTCCAAAAGCAGACTCAAGCCGGGTTCGGCGAAAAAATAGCGGTCGGTAAGTGTATTGTTGTCCACAAGAATCGTAATTTTCATGGACCGTACATAGCCCACATCGAACCGTTTTTCCACAAGGGACTTGCAACGCACCCAGGGTCCGGGCAAGATGGTGTGAAGACGGAAGACCGGAAGGCAGTCGCAGAGGGAGGTATCATGATCGAATTGGTGGTCCTGGTGGACGACACGCCGTATGTGGCGGACATGGAATATGAGCACGGGCTGAGTATGGCCATACATCTGCCCGAAGGGCTGTGGCTTTGGGACGCAGGGGGGAGCGGAGCCGTAAAACGCAATGGTGCGCGGCTCGGGGTGGATTTTGCCAAGGTACGGGGCATTGCCCTGAGCCACGGGCATTATGACCACAATAGCGGATTGCCCGCGTTGCGCGCGGCGGGAGTGACCGCGCGGATATGGGCGCATCCCAGGGCGCTGCTGCCGCGCTATAAACAGCTGCAGAACGGAGGCGCCCGGGAGATAGGCTGGCGCGGAGGGCTGGAAGATGACGCTCTGCTCCCTGTTCAGGGAGCTGCGCAATTGACGCCGCATTGCAGCATGTTCAGCGACATCCCGCGCAGGGAGGGATGTTTTCAGGCGATACGCAATTTTTACGACGATGCCGCTTGCACTGTGCCGGATACGGTTCCGGACGACGCGGCGCTGGTGGTGCATGGAGAACGTGGGCCGGCACTGGTGCTCGGTTGCTGCCACAGCGGCCTCGTCAACACCCTGGAAGAAGTACGCCGTCAGACGGGGCTTGATTCGCTGCATACCGTGATCGGCGGGCTGCACCTCGCCCAAGGTCCGCACAGCGCCGTGGATGACACAGTGGAGGCCTTGCGCGCATTCGATGTGCGGCGCGTTTTCGCCGGACATTGCACGGGGGGCGATGCCCTGACCACATTGCGCCGCGCGTTGTCGGGCAGGTGCCAGGATTTGGGCGCGGGCAGAAGAATCGAATTGTAAGGCCGGTTGATACGGAGCCGCTTGCATGAGCATCTTCAGGTGGAAGGATCGTCATCGCACCGGGTTCTTGCTGTGCGGAATAATCGCGTTGGGGTGCTTTTTTGTCTGCCCCGGAGGTTGTCGCGCCGATGTGTGCGGTTATGCCAATCCGCAATACAGCGAATACAACAGGCTGCTGCGCGTGGACGTCATGCGCGGACAGCAAAAAGTCGGGGAAGTGCTGTATTCGTTTCAGCTGGATGGCTATTACGTGCGCTGCACCACAGGCGGCGTGCCGCGCAACCGGTTTTTCGGCAGGGCCAGGGATGCCCGCTGGGCCGCCTGTGACGGCTGCTATTAGAGCCTGGTGATTTTGATGGGAGATGCCCCCGGCGGCTTAAGGAAACGCTGATTAATTCACTGGATATGCGAGGGGGAACCCCTTAGCGTTGCTGTCGCCATCCGTAAGGCGCGAAACGACCGCGCCTAACGGCTGCCGCTTAAAAGGGTTTCCCCTCTCGCGCTCCCCCTTCCTAGCGCATTTTCGCCTTGAAACAAGGCTCTCCCCTGAAACAATTTCCAATTG
>CAZFCK010000251.1:0-6702 GCA_964517355.1 uncultured Desulfovibrionaceae bacterium
CAGGGCTGGTTTGAGTCTTGCGGATATATACAAAATGAAAGTTAAAATGCTCTAATTTGAAATGGGAAACGGTATTATTCCGGCGGGAAACCTGCGCTGCTTCTTCATCCCCAAAGAACGATACAACCTCGCCTCACGGTTGAAGTTCTCAAAAAGGATGCTCCTCCTCCCGCGCTCTGCTTTCATAACGATTTTGATGCACGCCCCATAGGATGACAACGCAAAAAAAGCGCCGGGGCGAACGTTCGCCCCGGCGCGGGTATGTCATTGCAGCCAGCCACGCCGTGGATTTCACGGCGTTTGCGGCCAGGCTTCAGTTTCCTGAGCCGGTAGTGCTCTACTCGGGCAGTAAGTTGTAATTTTTCATCCCCATGGCCACATAGAGATTGGCAATGGCGGTCTGATAATCGCCCAGGGCCTGGGTCAAATTGGCTTCAGCCTCGGTGAGCCGGGATTGAGCATCCAGCACGTCGGTGTTCGTGCCCACCTGGGCCTGATAACGCGCCACAGCCATGCGATAGGATTCCTTCGCCTGTTCCAGCGCCTTGCGGGTAACTTTGATACGCGCCTCTGTTTCGCCGATTTTCAGGTGAGCGGACTTGATATCGTAAGCCACTTCCTCGCGCAGGCTCTGTTCATCCGCCTGATAGCGGTAGATCCCTTTCTGCGCTTGGCGCCATCCGTACCATGAGCTTCCGAAATCAAAGACCTTCCATTGGGCGGAGACACTGACCGACCACTGGGCGAACCCTGTTCTCCCGGGTTGATACCACCCATCGCCGCCATCCACGGCCCACGTGTCGCCCGAACGCGACATGTCCAGATCAGCGCCAACCTGGGGCAGCATGTCGCTGAAGGCGATGCGCGTGTCCTTTCTCGCTATCTCCACATTTTTGCGCGCCACTTCCAAATCCGGACGATTCTCATACGCGCGCTTGAGACATTCGTCCAAACTCAAACTGAATGGAGTATACTCCAGTTCGCCCATATAATTCACGTCAGCTTCCAGGGGCAGGGTCAGCAAGGTGTTGATGCGCGCCTGTTGCGTGGCAACGGAATTGCGCGCCTGCAAAAGTTCGTCCTCGGCGCGGGCCAGATCCACCTCGGCCTGCAACACGTCCAGCTTGGGCTTGAGCCCCACGTCGTAAAAGGCCTGCGTCACTTTCAGCTGCGATGAAAGCCGCGTCACGGAATCCTGAGCGCTGCGCACGTCCTCGCGCGCCATAAGCAGGGAAAGGAAATTGGTCTGCACGTTCAATATCAGATTCAATTCCGTGTCGCGCAAGCTCTCGGTGAGTTGCTCTTTTGTGAGCTGCGCCTTTTGATACGTGTTTTCCAGCCGGAAACCCGTGAAAATATCCTGATGCACGTTGGCGCCCATTTGATACTGATTTTGAGCGTACTGTTGACTACGCACCGCGCCACGGGGGCGTTCGTGATCATATCTGGTGTAGCTGTAACTCAGGGTAAGCGAAGGAAAAAAGTCGCCCAATGCCGACCTGCGGAAATCCTCAGCCGCCAACGCCTGAGCCTTGGACGAGGAAATGGAGGGACTCTGCTTCAACGCGAGACGCACCGCTTCCTCCAGCGTTATTTCCTGGCCGCCAGGCCTGTAATCATCCATGCCCCCGTGGGCCTGCCCCACCGGAATATCTCCGTTGGCGCCCGCCTTTTCCAACGCCTCCTTGGCCAATTCGTCCTTTTCGATTGGATCGGCCTCAGGATCGTTCTCCATGGGCGCAACAATCTGTGCATCTGCTGGCTGCGCACCGGATTGAGCCATGTTTCCGTCCGCCCCCCCTGAAGTTTCCTGGGCCGAAGCGGTTGCCGAAAATAAACCAGCCGCAAGTAAGATCAAACAAATGACGACAATGTGCATGCGCAATGGCTGCATGTGCAACTCCTCGTAATAAACCAAGCCGTACCGGCCGTGTTATGTTCTTCCCCCCAACAACGAGCCGCTCAAATTCAAACTGTGTTTTAAAAAATGGATCACTAACCGCTTTTCCCGCAAGCGGCAAGCGTCGATTTTCTCATGGGGCGAGGCTTTATCATCGACCGATCACCGTTGCTTATCGGTCTGCCAAGGTGTCTACGGAAGCAACTCTTTTTCAGCCCGCCTTTTTTTCTCTTGGGCCAATGCATCGCCCGGTACAAGGGAAAGCACCTTGTTGAAATCATCCAGGGCCAATTGCGGCTTACCCTGCTTCAGATAGGCGCTGCCCCGGTTGTAATAGGCATCCACATATCCTTCATCAAGAGTGATCGCCATGGAAAAATCCTTGATCGCGTTGTCCAAATCGCCAAGATTATAGAGCGCTGTGCCATGGGCGTTGAAAATGTCCGGCACGTTTTGCGCAAGCAAAAGCGCCTGCTCATAATCCTCTTTGGCCTTCTCATAATCCCCGGCCAAAAGCCAGGCATTGCCGCGATGGAACCACGCCGAAAGGTGGGTTGCGTCCAGATTCAACGCCTGCGTCATATCTTCGATGGTGAACGCGTAATTCCCCAGTTTATAATAGGCGAAACCTCTCCCCACATAGGCGTTGACGTTTTTCGGCTGCTGCTGGATCACAAAGGTAAAGGCCTGAATCGCGTTGGGCAAATCGCCTGCCTGGGTCAGATGGTTTCCCACCTGCATCAATTCCTCGGGGCTGGGCGGATTGTTCGCGTCGATGGGAGGCAATCCGGGTTCCTGCGCAGTCTGCTCAGGCGCCGTCTCCACGGGCGGAACGAAAGGCTCGGGTTCAGGCGGGATGGCCACAGGGGCGGCATCCCCGCTCTCCGGCCCAAGGGTGGCGGAAAAAGGCGCCTGCACTCCCGCATCCTCGGCGGCAGGCTGCGGCTTGTCCTTCGTCACGCTAAACGACATGCCTGGCGCAAGCCCCGTAAGCGGATCGACCACGGCCCGCGACTCCGCGGAGGTGGCGGGAGCGTCCGGCTCCGGCGCGGCGGCGCCGGTTTCCGTTTTTTGCCGCCGGGGCCGGGGCATGGGGCCGGTTGACGTCTCCTGAGGCGAAACAGCCTGATCCATTCCGGCAATCGCGGAATCCGACGTGGGTGCGGATGGCGTTTCCTGTGGCGCGGAAATGGGAATGCGCAAATCCTTTTCAGGTTCCACGGTCTGCCGTTTCGGAGGCACGGGTGTGGACGTCCGGTTATCCGGCATGATGCCGTTCCTCTGCCCGGCTCCTCTCAAATTCACCTGAACCACATTGTCCTGCCCCGCCAGCACCTGCACTTCCTTGAGCAATGGATCATAACCCGCTTTCGTGATTTCGAGCAGATAGTTTCCTTTTTCAAGAACCATCCCGGGTTTATAACGCAACTTCACCCGCAAAAATCGTACGCTCGCTCCTTGAGGGGCGGTCTCCACAAAAAGCTTGCCCCATTTATCGGACGAGGCGGCCATGGCCTCGGAAACACCCTGTGGCCCCAGACCAAGGCACACCAGCAAAACAACGCATAAGGCCACCAGGCCGGGATTAAACCGCGCGCGAGTCATGAGCACTCCTGTTTCAGGTGTCCACGGATGCTTAGGTGAACACCTTGTCTATCTGTCCCTGTAAAAAAGGCAAATAATGGTAATATACGTACGTGACTCCGGCGGACCCCACTGCGGTGCCGAGGGCTTCAAACAACGCGTTGACCCATTTGAACCGGAAAACGCTCAGCAAAAGGCAAATCACCATGATGCCGAGAAAGGCCACAGCCATGCTGAGCAGAGAAAAAAGCAACACAAACGTCCAGTACACGTAGTGGGCGTACATTGTATAGTCTTGAGCGTTCCTGAAAACGACCTTGGCTATTTCAGCGCTGTTCTGCATATCGAACAGGTTGTGTCTATTAAAAAACCAGGCGTTACACCCGAGTACGATCAGATAGACAAGCAAGGCGATGGACATTCTGCGGTAGTTGATGCCTTTCTTGATCTGAACCCTCTTTGGAAAGCCCTTGATAAAGCCGTCAACACGCTGGGAAAGGCCCACAACATGCGGTAAAACGGCTAACCCCTGTCCCGCTGCGGCAGTGGCGGATTGCCGCCTGTGCCAGTCCATGGTGTCGCGGGTGTGTCGAAAAAGACTGCGCTGGTATTCATCCATAAATATGCTCAGGCCCCCCGCCTTGATATTTCCGAAAATACATCCAGTTATGCGCGCTCTCCACCGCAATGGCGGTTTTGCCGCCGTTTAGCCGGCCCCCCCTTGAAACATTCCGGCATCTGCGCAGCTCATATTCCTCCGGGACGATTATTCTTTTCCTTCAGTATCGCGTGCGGCTCCGGCCTGATTCAACTCGGATGGCAAAAAATATAATCTCCCCGGAAACTCCTTCTCTCAAAAAACGGCCGCGCTGCTTACAGGTAAAGCATTTCGCTTTGCCTGTCTCTACCTTATACGATTGGGCACAAACCATAATCGTAATCCTTCCATAATTCAAGCAGCTGTTGAAACGAAACAAAACGGAAGCGAACGCTCATTCCGCCCCTTATTTTTCCGGGTCGGTAACACGTTCGCAGTTCGAAATTGGCGCCCCGCGTATTGTCCAGTAACGGCGCGCGGAGTTTAGATTAGGCTGTGTTTCTAAATTCGTTTTGAAAAGAAAAATGGAAGTTGTTTCACAAAAATCTTGCTGATTTTGTTCTTGCCGTTCGCTCTCACGCAGCAATTATCCCTGTGACGGCATCTCGGGTTTATTTTTCGCACATGCTTGTCAGAACGTGTAAACTGTTGCATTATCCCTTTGTTTTGCGCCTTATGGCTATGATGATCCACGGAATACCCGGGCTGGCGGGCTACAATGGCCGCAGCTGAAGCCGCATCTCGTTGCCGCCGGCCTCCGGAGATTGGGCGGGTGGAAAAATGGCCGCGTACCTTGAGGAACGCTTTTACACTGGCGAACTGTCATGATCCGCGTTTTTATTGTCGACGATCATCCCATTGTGCGTAAGGGGCTCATCCAAATTCTCGCGGATGTCCCTGACATCGTGGTTGTGGGCGAGGCCGCCGACGGCTACGACGCGCTGCAGCGCCTTGATGCGAGCTACTGTCATATCGTGTTGCTGGATCTCGGCTTGCCGGGCATGGGGGGACTTGAAACCATTCGCGCCATCCTGCGGCGCAAAATATCCCCCGCAGTGCTGGTCCTGAGCATGCACCCCGTGGAGCGTTACGGGGTCCGCGCGCTCAAAGCCGGCGCCTCGGGCTACCTGACAAAGGACAGCGCCCCGGAATTGCTGATTGACGCCATTCGCACCATCCACAGGGGGCATAAATTCATAACACCCCATCTCGCCGAGCTTCTCGCCTCCGACTTGAACAAAAAGGACGCTTCACTGCCACATGACCTGCTTTCCGATAGGGAACTCGAAGTCATGTGTATGATCGCCTCCGGCTTGACGGTCACGGAAATCGCCCGTCAGCTCAATCTCAGCGTCAAAACCATCAGCACGTACCGCACCCGGCTCTTGCGTAAGATGGTGCTGAAAAGCAACGCTTCCCTGACGCACTACGCCATCCGCCACGGGCTCTTGGATTAAAACGTAGTTACCTTGGATAAATATAAGGAAAAGGCTTCAACAATTCGAAGACATGTCGATTCGCGGCGCACGTTTCCGATGGAAAGACTGAAACGAAAGACATGAACGTTTCGCATTGCAATCATGCGATGTTCGGTCGGCATGTAAACGGAAAAGAAAAACGATTAGCCCTTGATTGAAAAAAATCGCCAGGCATGCCAACTTGTTATATTGTAAACAATAAAATCTGCGGCTCCCGTATCACCGTAGCATCGCGTATATTGTATCATGAAAACGCATCAATTCCCTTTCCACACCGCAAATCTGCTCTTGTGTATGTAAGTGGTTGATATCTTTGCCAATAGCAACATAGTCAACAAGCTCTCCCTGATCGTCGCACAGTACCCTGTGCAACCACATGTGCATGCGGATACGTCCATCGGGCAGCAGGACATGATGCCGGATCACGGCAACAGGCTTAAATGTGGAAAGCCCGGAAACAGCCTTGGTGATGCGTAACAAGTCGTCAAGAGGCACTATGTGGATAAAATTTTTTCCCAGCACCTTCGCACGCTCTACTCCCCAATATTTGCAATACGTTTCATTAACATAGGTCAAATTGCCGCTTGCAGAATAACGGACGATCATCACGCCGCTGCTCAACCGCCTGTCTTGTCCGGGAGCCTTTATGGACGCGGCAAGCGCATAGTCCGCTCCATTCCCCTCAACCAGATCGATAATCTTCGTTTCCATCAATCACTCCTTATAGTTGCATACCCCCTGATTCGATCTCGCACCCGGCAGTGCGGCAAAATCTCCGCATAGGAATGCTCATTGTGATTGCTTTACGCCAATTCCACTGCCCGGCCTATAAGCCTCGACCCTCTTTCTTTGTAAGAAAACGCCTTTGCACCATGTCGGACAAAAGTTGACATGATGCCGGACATTCCGATTTAATTACCTATTCCTCAATATAAAATGAAAGCTATTTGAAAGGAAATACGAGGGGCGAAACGTGCTACGGCAGCCGATAGCTGGGGCGCTCCCGATCATGCCCCTATGCCACATAAATTCATTTGATTAATATAGCAGGCAACAGCTTCCGATTTGCCATAAAGAGAAAATGCGGGAGGGGAACCCCTAGCTCTGCTGTCGCCATCCGTAAGGCGCGAAACGACCGCGCC
>CAZFCK010000252.1:0-6665 GCA_964517355.1 uncultured Desulfovibrionaceae bacterium
AATTGAAAATTGTTTCAGGGGAGAGCCTTGTTTCAAGGCGAAAATGCGCTAGAGCTTCGTTACTGCGCAATCGCCCCCGGCGGCTTAAAAACCTTTTGAACTGAGTTATCAGCATAGTTCTTTCAAAATGCGTCACCATGATTCAAGATGCAACGACCTCATTCCAATTCCATTTCAACCAAACGTAATTCCAAATGGAATTGGAAAGCGTGCCAGGTCGGCGCGCTCGAAATACAAAGTATTTTGAAATCGTATAACACGACGCCGGCGGAAAAAGGTGGCATTATGCGGATCATTACTTGGGACGGTTCATTGGCCCTGGGCATCGAAAGTATCGACACGCAGCACGAAGAGCTTTTTCGCGTGATCAACAGCCTCTACGACAAAATACAGCGGGGAACGGATGTGAACGCCCTGGTGGAAGGCTTGGACAGTCTGCGCAGCTATGTGAAATATCACTTTCGCACGGAAGAATCCTTAATGCGGGACCACGGCTATCCGGATTTGGAAGCGCACCGCGATGAACACGCGTTGTTCGCCGGACGCATAGAAGAATTCGCCCAACGCCCCATGGGCGATATCGAGGCAACCCTGGAGGAGCTGCAGATTTTTTTGATGCAGTGGCTCGTGAAGCATATCCAACGCACCGACCGCAAGTTCATGCTGTTTTTCAACCAGCTGGAGGCAACGTAGGGCAACGCCGCATTCGCCCCTCTGGAAGAGATCTTTCCTTCAAACCGGCAAGATACTTTTCCGGGAGAATCTTCCAGGCTGGGACAATGCAACAGCGCCGGATCAATACTTGAACCGCTTGCCGTAATATGCGTTGGCCCAGGTGATGGCTATGGCCAGGCCCATGGCGATGACAGCGATTGCGGCGTCGTAATAACGCGGCGCGGCGAGGGCCAGGCGTATGAGCAGCGTTGAAAGCGCGTACCCGGAGTTGCGGAATGTGGCGCGGAAATGGGGTTGATGGCGCTGAGCGATGAGCACGAGCAGGATGTCGGCAAAAATCAGCACGGTATAGACGATCTCGAAATATTCCATACGCTGCCCATTGACGACAAAAGAATAGAGCACCCACCCCCCGGTGAGGGCGAAGATGCACAACAGCCCCAGGGCAACCGCCTTTTTCGAGGCCACAAAATGGTAAAGTTCCTTCTTGTCGCTTTCCGGGTCCAGCATGCGGTGCAGATTGTTGTACAGCCCCAGGCCCGCGAAAAGGAGCACCGCGCCGATGCCGTCCGAGATGATGGGCAGCACCTGCTCCAAAGGCGCGCTGATCTCCAGGGGCTCCTGCAGGTGCGTTAGTTCCTTGAAGGCGTTGCGCAACAGAATGAGCGCCAGTATTTGGAACTGCTTGCCCACTGATTTGGATACCGAGCAGGGCAGCACGAAGATCAGGTCGATCAGTTCTATCAACAAGACCAGGGTGAAGGCCAGCTTGATGGCATAGTAGTGCTTATACGGAGTGATTTTCGCGATCACGGGGGGCAACAGCCCGTGTCTGTTGAGCTCTATGGAGACAATTCCCGCCAGAAAAGCGAAAACCAGCCCCGTTGCCAATGCGCGTTTAGTGCGCGGATTTTCCCAAAACAGGTGCATTGGATCAAAGGCCCAAGTGGCGATTTCGTAAAACCGGTTCATGCAGCGCTCCCTACTGCTGACGATTGCCTTTCCGTGATATCAAGGGAAAGGACGCGAGAACGGTCGTGCCTTTGTGCGGGGCGCTTTCGATAACCAGAGTGCCCCCAACATTGCGCATGCGTTCCTGCATCCCCAGGATGCCGAAGGACGTTGTCTCGCGCAGCGCCGCGGCATCGAAGCCCCGGCCGTTGTCTTGAACACGCGCGCTCAACCAGGTGTCTTTCATGGTCAGATCGACGTTCACCAGCGACGCTCCCGCATGGCGGGCCACATTGGTCAGGGCTTCCTGCACAAGCCTGTAGACGGTTGTCGTCAGTTCCGGAGGAAGATTCATGTCCGTCGGCTCCATGTTGAAAACAGTGCGCACCCCCGTTGATTTCTCGAACTCCCGCATCCGCCAGGCAATCGCCGCGTGCAGGCCCAGATCGTCCAGCTGCGCGGGCCTGAGTTCCTGGCAGATGCGTTGTACGGATTTCAGCATGTGTTCGAGATTGGAAGTCAAATCCGTGATACGGGTCCGTATCTCCTGTTGGGCGTCCGGCGCTGCGGCGAATTTGCCGGAAAGAATGGACAGCCCGATCTTCATGGCGGTGAGGTTCTGCCCCAATTCGTCGTGAATTTCACGGGCGATGCGTTTACGCTCCTCTTCTATGCACTCCTCTTGCCGCGCGGCCAGACGCCTGAGTTGTTCACTGGTCTTGCGCAACGATAGGGTTCGTTTTTCGACGCGCTGTTCGAGTTCCTCATGAGCTTCCCGCAAGGCCTGCTCCGCGAGGGCGCGCTCTGTGATGTCGGTGACAATGACGGTAATTCCCCGGATGCCGCCGTTGGCGTCGTAGGAATAATTCCAGTCTCCCTGCAATACGGCCTTATTCCCCCGGGCCGTTGTCACGGTCAGTGAAACAGGGGTGGGAGGCGGTGTATGCAACAGCGCCTGGTTCAATAACCGGGTCATCTCCTGGCGGCTGTTTTCATCCGGCAAGAAATCCTTCAGATACAATCCAATCATTTCATCGGGGGTTTTTCCGTAGCGTTCCGCGATAACGTGGTTGCAATAACGAATGCGGCCGCTGACATCGAACTCGACAATGCCGTGAGGGATAGTGTTTATGAGATCTCTGTACTTGGCCTCGCTTTTTCGCAAGGCTTCCTGGGCCTTGATCCCCAGAAAGGCGATGGCGAGTTGCGACCCGAGAGATTCGAGAATGAAACGGTATTCAACAGGAATGAACGTGAGCGGGCACGAAGCCGCGACCAGAACTCCAGCGATACGGTTTTCATGCTGCAAGGGGATCACCGCAAGGGACTGCAAGCCATGGATACGCAACTCGGGTATGGCGAAAGTGGAGGACTCATCACAACGTGTGTAGAGTGGTTTTCCCGTCAAGATGGATTTATATTGCGGAGAAGCGGAGTCGAAACAACGCAACACGTCCATATTGTCGGCACATAAGCCAACAATATGCAAAAGCTGCAATTGTTGCTCGTCCTGGGCCATATCGTAAATGGAAATGGAATCCATATGCGCCAGTTTTTGTATCACGGGAATGGCCAGCCTGGCGGCTTCCTGCAATGTCGTGGCGGAAGCGAGGCTCATGCTCAGGTCGCGCTGGGCGCGCAACACCTCGCGGCTGCGCATTTGTTCCGTGATATCCAGGACCACGCCCACAGCGCGCGTGGTGCGTCCGTCCCGGTGGCGGCTCAGGGCATGGGAGACGAGATGCAGGTAAATCCACTCACCATCCTTGCGGCGCAGGCGAAATGTCGTATCCAGGCGTTGCGTCGTTCCCTGTAAAAAAAGCGTGGCGCATTGGCGGAAATGCGGGCGGTCGGAAACATGCATGCGTCTGGCCAGGATAGCGGGGACGGTAAAGGACGCTGTGATGTCCTGGAGGGAATACCCTGTCATTTCAAACAGCGCCTCACCGCTCATGAAGAGTCCGTCCAAAGGGTGGGCCTCGAACTCCGCGGCCCCGCTGATCTCCATGGCCAGCGCCAGACGCTCCTTATGGCGGCGCAAAGCCTCCTCGGCGTGTCCGCGTTCCTCTATTTCGTGGCGGAGCTGGGCGTTCACCTTGGTAAGCTGCTTGGTCCGCTCCTTTACCAATGCCTCAAGCTGGTTGCGATAAAGGACGTTTTCCTCTTCCAGCAGCTTTTTTCCGTCCAGCAAATCTTTATGGCTGAGGGCGTTTTGGGTGGCGCTGAGAAGCCGCTCCTTTCTCACGGGCTTGAGCAGATAGTCGAACGCCCCTTGACGTAGGGCCGCGGTGGCGTTGTCAATTGTGGGCTGTCCCGTGATCATGATCACGGGGCAATGGAGGTTTTCCTTTTTTACGGTTTCGAGAATTTCCATGCCCGAACCGTCAGGCAGAATGATGTCCGTGATGATCACGTCGTAGAAATTCGTGCGCAGATCGTCGAAGGCTGTGGTCAACATGTCGGCCGTAGTGACCCTGTAGCCGGCATTATGGAGAAACACGGAGAACGTGTTGCGAATGCTCGGCTCGTCATCTATCAATAATATTTTTTTCATGCCGTCCGGTTTGCCGGTTCGCTGCGCAGGGGCGAACGCGCGCGCAAGGGCCCCGAAAATGAACAGCTACGCGAGAGTTCCGGAGGTCCATACGCTGTGACATGGTGCAGGATGCCGCATTAAATAATCGGCTCTGGTTCCGTGGGAGTGGAGGTTCGTTGCATTCTCGGGGGTAATGAGGAATCAAAAGCCAAAATCAGGACGGGCAACCCTAAAATGGTGCACAACAATCCCCAAAGGACCATGTTTTTGCCAAGACGTTCGGCAATTTTGCCCCATATGAGGAAGGTCACGAAAATATTTATAATCGGCAAAAAGAGAAAAAGCACATACCAGCCGGAGAAGCCGGCGCACCTGCACAGCAGCACCACGTTGTAGATGGGAACGCAAAAACCGAGAAAAGACCCCACGCCGAATTTGCGGCCTATGCGCAACATGGCGTAGGCGAAGAATAAATACAGTCCCAGGGCCACAAGCAACGGCACTCCAGAGACAAGCATGAGTTGCTGCGGCGAAGGGGTTGGATATTGCTGCGGCCTGTCCTGTTCGGGTGGGAGTTGCCCGTCAAAGGTGGAACCTTGCGTCTGCTCCCCCGCGTCCGCCGCGGGAAGCCGGGACTCGCTTTTCTCGTCTCCGGGCTGCGGAGCCCGGGCAGGACGCTCAACGGCTTCGGGATGCTCTTGCAGATAACGCTCCCGTTGTTCCATGCGGCTCGGGGGAGCCATGTGGTCCGGTTTCTTGTCGCGCATATGCACGACTCCATGCTCGTCTTTCCAAACGTATATTTCCGAAGCATGTGATGCCCACGCACAAGAGGCGAGCAACAAAAGAACAGCAATAAACGCGCGATAAAACGTCATGAAACCCCCCGGCTCAATCAGCGCCCGGCAGATGCCGCAAAAGGCGTGATCATTATACGATTCGAGTGTATACCACATTAGGCGTTTTCAGCTGTTCAGACAAGAAAAATATCGACCCGTGAGCGGATGGGCGAAACGGCACAGAGCATTACTGCGAATCTTTATCCTTCCGCACTCCTCGCCCAGGCGCTCGACAACTTTGACCTGACACTTTTTTTTCATTAAATTGCCTTCATTGTGCATCTGTGCAAAATCCATTTTGCGACAAGGATTCAAGGAGATTTCATGCAACGCTTCGTCCGCCGGGCATTGACCCTTTTTCTGCCGCTGGCGCTGTTCTGCGCCTTTTTCGCCGCGCCAACGCTCGGTAAAGTCCATTCATGGGTCGATGACAAAGGCGTGTTGCATTTTTCCGACAAGCCCGGCGACGAGACCGGGCGCAAACCGCGTACCCGGGTCCAGGAATCCGACGCAACCTCGCGGCAAAAGGGGCCTCTTTTCATGTGGAAGGTAACCGCCGGCAATAATTACGCCTACCTGCTCGGCTCCATGCACTATGCCCGCAGGGGCCTGTACCCCCTCGACCCGCGCATTGAGAAAGCCTTCGACACATGCAAGGTCCTGGCCGTTGAAAGCGACGTGGAAAACCATGCCGCGGAAATACAAAAGCTGACCATGGAATTGGGCATGTATCCGCAAGGCGATTCCCTGGATAAGCATATCTCCAGCCGCACCAAGAGGCTTCTTGAGGATGCGGGCGCCATGAACCCCTTGTTCATGCGCATGAAGGCCTGGCTGCTGGCCATGCAGTTGCAGAGCCAGCGTTTCATGCAGCTTGGCTACGACCCCGAACAGGGGCTGGACAGATTCTTTTTACGCAAAGCGGGAAACAGGCACATCAAAATCAAGGAGCTTGAACGGGCCAGAGATACGCTGCAATTGCTGGCCAAAGCCGCTGAGGGGCAGGAAGACCTCTATCTGTACTATTCCCTGCAGGAGCTCGACAGAATAGAGGAAATCATCCCCAAACTCTCCGACTCCTGGAAAAGCGGCGACACCGCGGCCATGCGGCAACTCATTTTTGAGGAACTCAATCGCCATCCCGAGTTTCGCGATCTCGGAAAAATGCTTTTCGACGAACGCAACGAAAAGATGGCCGCCAAGATTGCGCAATACCTGCAAAGCGGCGTACCGCATTTCATCGTGGTCGGGGCGGGGCATTTGGTCGGCCCTCAAGGCATTCCCGCCCTCCTCAAGCAACGTGGCTACGCTGTGACGCAAATCGGGGCTGGAGAGGAATAGGAGCAGATGTTCCGCTCTTTTTTTGAAAAGTTTCTTTCTGTACGATACCCAATATCCGCTCCGCCCATGGAAACGGTAAAAAAGACGACAACATCTCCGAATGAAAGACACCTTTTTCAGAAATCGCTGTATCGCATTCCGGCCAGCGTCCTTTCATCGGCTGGCGTATGCAGGGGAAACCGCGAGATGGAAAACCCTTTCCAAGCGCATCATCTCGACTTTCCGAGTGGAGCGTGTGCAATAACAATTTGCATTTATTTAAATGTGGCTATGTCCTTAACTCCGCAATGTGGGAACGACTTGTTTTTCCGAGGAGAAAACCA
>CAZFCK010000253.1:0-6584 GCA_964517355.1 uncultured Desulfovibrionaceae bacterium
TTGGAAATTGTTTCAGGGGAGAGCCTTGTTTCAAGGCGAAAATGCGCTAGCGTATTGTCGGCTTGAAACAAGGCCGTGTTTCAAAATTCATTATAAAAAAGAACGTGCGAGAGGGGTAAACCTTGGAAAAGGTTTTCCCCTCTCGCACGCTCTTCTTGAAAAGCTTATCAATTTCAATTAAGACGATAAATACCTATCACATTGATTTTAATACATTTTAATAGAGAAGTTTTTTAAAAACAGTGCATTGATGCCACATGTCCCAGCCGATACAAATCATTTCAAAACGGACAACCCGGGGGAAAAACCTCCATGCGGCATCCGTCAGGCGGGGACCTCTGTTATTCTGAAAGGGCTTCTTCCACGGAATCGCTAATCTGAAACATGGTGGAAAAGCCGGAAATGGAAAAGACTTCCTGTACCATTCCCGACAAATTGCAAAAACGGATATTGCCTTGCACCGCTTTGACTTTTTTCGCAGCTGACAAGATACTGCGCAGGCCGGCGCTGCTGATGTATTCCAGCCCCCCCAGATCAACCACCAATACGCCTTCGCCCTTTTCAAGCCATTTGGCGCACTCGCTCTCGAATTCAGGCGCCGTAACCGCGTCCATACGTCCTTTGGCCTTGATGACGACGCCGCCACCCTGCTTCACGCTATCGAATTCCATGCAATAATCCTCCCAATTATCATATGCGCATGTGGCGTTATCCGCGCAGAGCGAAACAGAAGCGGGCCTTCAAGCCGCCTCCGCCGACCGCGGATTTCGCACATGGCAGCAGTTCTTGCGCTTCCACGCGCCAACGCGTTATCTTGGTCCCCAGTCTTTGACCGCCACACATGCGCTACGGCGAGCGCAGATGCATGACCGGCGATGCAAAACACATTTTATCAACCTATCATCGGCACAAGGAGAAGTCCATGTCCGACACTCCAACTCCTTGGGACGCGCTCACTCGGACCCTGCCCCAAGAACTCGCACAACTTGTTGAACTGGCGGCGAAACAGGCAAACCTCGAACCCCTCGAGTATGTAAGCCGGGTGCTGCAAAAAGCCGTGAACCAGGCCCTGCCCCACGCCTGTGGTGGCGGAAAAGACGAAAACGCCGTATATCTCAGCGCTCCGGTCACAGCCCTGGTAGAGGGGCTCTACCGGCAAAGTCACACGCTCCAGGAGTTGCGCCGGTGGGGCGACTTCGGACTCGGCACCTTCAACGACCTGGATGGCGAAATGCTGCTGCTCGACGGCCGGTTCCATCAGATGCCGGCCAATGGACAAGTGTGCCCGGTACCTGACGAAAAACTCGAATCAACACGCACTCCCTTCGCCTGCGTCACCTTTTTTCGGCCAGATACCACCGATCATATCACCACCGAGATGGATCGGCAGGACATCTTCACCTTCCTCGACTCCATTCTGCCCTCACGCAATATGCTGTACGCCATACGTGTCGAAGGACGTTTCACTTCGGTGCGGGTTCGCTCCGTGCCGCGTCAACAGGGGCAGGACGAAAGACCTCTGGTCGAGGTTGCGAAAAACCAGCCTGAATTTTCCTTTGAAAACATCCTCGGCAGCATGGCCGGATTCTACACCCCGCCCATGATGCAGGGCCTCAACGTGCCGGGCACGCATCTGCATTTTATCGACGCAACCAACACAAAAGGGGGGCATCTCCTGGAATGCCTTGTGGCCGAGGCCGCTGTCGCGGTGCAACATGTGCCCCGCCTTATCGCCGGATTGCCTCTGAGTCTGGATTTCATGACCGCCGACCTGAGCCGCGACATACGGGACGACCTCGACAAGGTGGAACGCTGACCCACCGCCGCTGTGACGCCGGATGAAATCATGTCCGACCTATTACTCGGTGCATAAGATTTGTAAATTTCTTGCACTCAGGTATAAGGAAGGTTACGCCATTGGCGGGGCCTGCGGCGCATGACGCGGGAGCGGACATCTACATTTGTCCGCTCCCATCAAAGAGCCTGTTGTTCAATAAACAGGTCCCGATACATTTACCATGCTGCGCTTTACAATCCGACATCCACCTGCGTAAAATGGCGATATGTGTTGTATTGACCGCAGCGCGCCTTGTTGTCGACCGTGTTTAAGGCTGCCCTCAAAGGACCGCCTTTGCGAACGTCAACGATAAAGAATACGGAGCACCGATGTCTCCCATGCGCCCCCGCCCTTCACGCATCACCCGCTTTCCGGCTTTGCCGCTATTGACCATGATGTTGGGATGGTTCATCGCGCAATGGGCCGGCGCCCCCCTCGCGGCCCATGCCGGGGAACCTTTCATGGACGCCAACAAGACCTGCACCATGAAAATCACGGACCAGGAGAACGATACGTTCTTGGTGGCCGTTATCTGCGAACATGATAAAAAACTGACCAACTGGCTGTGTCCGGAAGTTGAACAGATGCAATTCACTCCGTATGAATGCAGGGAGCAACTCAGACAACAAAGCAACTTGGCCGATGATGCGCGTCCCAAAAGCACGGGCAGGCTCATCCGGATTTATGCGGAAAGCAAGGAGCGCGTGCCCCACGTGCTCTGCGGCAGACTATGCAAACCCTGAAAACTTTTTTTTACCTCCTGCTGCTTTTGTGTTGGGGAAGCACTCTTTCCGCCGCACCGAAGAGTATCAACTTCGGGTTCCACGAAAACTTTCCGCCTTTTTCCTTTCTTGAAAAAGGGGTCCCTACGGGATTCGATGTGGAATTGCTGGAGGCCGCCCTTTCCGGCAGCGGCTATGCGCTGCGCTTGCGCCCCATGCGCTGGGATATGATACTTCTCGGCCTCGGCAACGGGAGCCTGCATGTGGCCTCGGGCATTGCCAGAACCCCGCAGAGGGACAAGGCGTGGCTCTTCACACGCCACCCCGGCACGCTCCTTTTCACGCGCATCTTCCAACGCACACTCAAGAATATTCAAAGTCTTGAAGACCTGCGCGGTGCAAAAGCCGCCGTACGGCGCGACTCACTCTATCAATACGACCTGCAACGCCTCGGCCTCTTCAACATTCAGCTCTACGACAGCCAGAAAAGCGCCATACAAGCCTTGTGGGGAGCACAGGCGGACCTTGCGTGCACCGCGGACAAAATCGGCTACTATTACGTGTCCAGCAACAATTTTTCCGGCATCAGCGCCACAGGACAGCCCTTGCGCGTCACACCTCTGTATTTCGCGCTGCACAAGGAACAGGCGCCCCTGCGCGATGCCATAGACAAAGGTCTTGAGCGCCTCTGGCGGTCAGGCCAATACAACCGCATCTATCGCAAGTGGTTCGTTCCCCCTCTTGAAGAACGAGAAATCGCCACCTTGTTGACCATGGCCCGGGAAGGCGCCGACAAATCATACGTGCCCTACAGCC
This sequence comes from uncultured Desulfovibrionaceae bacterium, assembly GCA_964517355.1. Classification (GTDB taxonomy): domain Bacteria; phylum Desulfobacterota; class Desulfovibrionia; order Desulfovibrionales; family Desulfovibrionaceae; genus CAZFCK01. Next base: position 3,376 of record CAZFCK010000253.1, read on the forward strand.
TGCGCCACACGGGCGCGGCCATCCTTACCCGGTCCGGACGTTACTACGCCGCCGGAGCCATGGAAAACGGGCAATCCAATCTCAATGCCAGCGCTTTGACCCTTGCCGTGCATCAGGCAATATCCAGGGGCGATACAGATATCCGGGCCGCGGTCAGCCTTTCCGCAGACGGCAGAGCAGTGCCGCCCACGGCCAATGAACGCCGTCTGCTCTACCAGTTCGACCGGGGCGTGCTTGTGCTCACGGAGCCCGACCCCAAACAATACGTGACCATCATGGTCGCGGATCTCCTGCCCTATCCCGAGGGGTTCTCCCCCTGGAGAACAGACTATTAACCCCCTTCCTTTACCTTTCTCCTGACTCTGTGTATAGACTGGGGGAAAATTACAGTCCGCATCCCACATCAGCCATACCGTATCGCAAGGATTCCGCATGCAAAAACAGCTTGACCATCCCTGGCATCATCTTCCCGTCCAAAAAGTGTCCAATCTTATCGAAGCCAATAGCGAAGCGGGATTGACGGCGGCGGAAGCCAAACGCCGCCTTGATCTTTACGGCCCCAACGCCATCGCAACGGCCAAAGGCAAAAGCGCGCTGCAACGGTTTCTCCTGCAATTTCACCAGCCCTTGATCTATATTTTGATCGCGGCGGCCGTGATCACGGCCGCCTTGAAAGAATGGGTGGACTCCGGCGTCATTACCGGCGTCGTGCTGGTCAACGCCATCATCGGCTATTTCCAGGAGTCCAAGGCGCTGCAGGCACTGGCGGCACTGGCAAAAACCATGGTCACGGAAGCAACCGTGCTGCGCGACGGCACCATAAAGCACATCAATGCCGAGGAACTCGTTCCCGGCGACCTAGTCGTTTTGCGCTCCGGAGACAAGGTTCCGGCGGACCTGCGGCTTGAAAACGTCCGTGAATTGCGCGTGGATGAAAGCGCCCTCACCGGGGAATCCCTCCCCGTGCATAAAAATGAAAACATCTTTCAAGAGGAAACCACTCTCGCGGAACGCGGCAACATGGCCTACGCCAGCACTCTCGTCACCTATGGAACGGCGCGCGGCATCGTGGTGGCCACTGCCGAAAAAACAGAGATCGGCCGCATTTCCGAACTCATCGCCCAAGCCGATGAATTGCAGACGCCGCTGACGCGCAAGATCGCCTCGTTCAGCCACGTCTTGCTCTGGGTCATCCTGGCTCTGGGCGGCGCCACCTTTCTCGCCGGACTACTGCGGGGCGAACCCATGGTGGATATGTTCATGGCCGCCATCGCTCTGGCCGTGGGAGCCATTCCCGAAGGCCTTCCGGCCGCGGTCACCGTGATTCTGGCTATGGGCGTTTCGCGCATGGCAAAACGGCGCGCCATCATCCGCAAGCTCCCCGCCGTGGAAACCCTCGGCTCCACCACCGTGATCTGCACCGACAAGACCGGCACGCTGACGGAAAATCAAATGACGGTCCTGGAGATTATCGTCGATAACGCCAGCTATGTAACCGAGGGGCTCGGCTATGACCCCAATGGCATTGTAGCGGCCCAAAAAGGCGAGGCGGACGAAGTTTTGCATGAATGCCTGCGCGCGGGCCTGCTTTGCAACGACGCGCTCCTGGTGTTCGAAGACGAACGCTATGGCGTGAAGGGCGATCCCACCGAGGGGGCGCTCATCGTTTCCGCGCGTAAAGCTGGTCTGGACAAGGAGCAAATTGAAAAAACCATGCCCCGCATCGACGCCATTCCTTTTGAATCGGAACATCAATACATGGCCACTCTGCATGACGCCGAGTCCGGACGCATGGCCTACGCAAAAGGCGGTCTGGAAGTCATGCTCCAACGCTGCGATATGATTTTTGGCGCAGAAGGCACGGTGCGCGATCTGGATGCCGCTCAATGCCGGGAAATCGAAGCCCAGGCCAACTCCCTGGCCGCCAAAGGCATGCGCGTACTGGCTTTGGCCCGGAAACCCTTTGCCAAGGACGTTTCCTTCATCAATCACGACGACATGCAAAGCGGTCTGATTTTTCTGGGACTGCAGGGAATGATCGATCCGCCCCGCCAGGAAGCCCTTGAAGCTGTTGCCGCCTGCATCGAGGCCGGCGTCACCGTGAAAATGATAACAGGCGACCATGCCGTCACCGCGCTGGCCATCGCCAAAGAACTCGGCATCGCCCAACAAAACCCCAGTGAACAGCTCACGCTCACGGGTCAGGATCTGGCAAAACTCTCCGACAAGGAGCTTGAGCGGGAAGCGCACAGGGTACATGTTTTCGCCCGGGTGACGCCTGAACAAAAACTCCGTCTGGTCAAAGCGCTGCAATCCAAAGGGAATGTGGTGGCCATGACCGGAGACGGCGTTAACGACGCACCGGCATTGAAGCAGGCCGACATCGGCACCGCCATGGGGCAGGCCGGCACCGACGTGGCCAAGGAAGCCGCGGACATAATCCTTACGGACGACAATTTCGCCTCCATTGAAGCCGCTGTGGAAGAGGGTCGCGGTGTTTTCGACAACCTGATAAAATTCATCGTCTGGACCATCCCCACCAATCTCGGAGAAGGCCTGGTCATCCTTACGGCCATATTTCTGGGCGTCACCCTGCCCATTTTACCCGTACAAATCCTTTGGATAAACATGACCACTGCCGGCACTCTTGGATTAATGCTCGCCTTCGAGCCCAAGGAGGCGGGCATTATGCAACGCCCCCCACGTGATCCGAAAGTCCCCTTGCTGGGCAAGGAACTGTTGTTCCGCGTGCTCATGGTCGGTTCGCTGCTGATGCTCGTGGCCTTTGCCCTGTTTGAGATAGAACTCGCGCGAGGGCAAAACCTGAACTCCGCGCGCACCGTGGCGGTCAACGTCTTTGTGATGGTGGAGGCCTTCTATCTTTTCAACTGCCGATCGTTGGAGCGCTCCGTGTTCAAACTGGGCTTAGGCAGCAACCCCTGGGTCGTTTTCGGCTTCGGCCTCATGATCGTGCTGCAGTTGTTTTACACGTACATACCATTCATGAACACGGCCTTTCACAGCGCGCCCATCGGTTTGCGCGCCTGGATGGAGATCATCATCGCCGGGGTGCTCGTGTACATGCTCGTGGAGTGGGAAAAACGCTTGCGCCTCGGCGCGCTCCGTAAGGAGGCGGCCCGGCGCGCAGCTTAGCGCCTTTTCGCCTTGAAACAAGGCTCTCCCCTGAAACAATTTCCAATTGTTCCAGG
>CAZFCK010000254.1:0-6581 GCA_964517355.1 uncultured Desulfovibrionaceae bacterium
GCATCTAGCGCTTTTCAAGCGTGAGATGCTCTAGGGATGAAGATAGCAGCGCTGGGGGGTCCGGGGGAGAGAACCTTTCTCCAGAAAGGTTTCCCCCCGGAAAAACCTAACAAGTCTTTTTCCAAATTCTTAATTACATAATATTGAAGTGAGGGTCGGGGGAGAAACTTAATAAAAAGTTTCTCCCCCGAAAGGGGAATCACATCTTGCCGTATTACCGCAGGCGTGCGGCCCAGATGGCCGCGCCGAGCGCGCCGTTCATATCCGGCTCATCCGAGACGAGCAGTTTTTCCTGCGCCGCGCCGTTCAGCCTTGCGGCCAGCAATGCGCGCACGCACGGATTGCGCGCCACGCCCCCGGCGAAGACCAGGGGGTATTCCAGGCCGACGCGGCCCAGCATGTTCACGGTGCGTTTGACAATGGCTTCATGCAGGCCCAGTGCGATATTTTGGGGGCGTTCGCCCCTGGCCATGAGCGAGGTGGCCTCGGTTTCGGCGAACACCGTGCACATGCTCGTGATCTGCGGCGCGTTGTCGCCTTCCAAGGCGTAGTCTCCGAAGCGTTCCACCGGTATCTGGAACACGCCCGCGGTATATTCCAGGAATTTTCCCGTTCCCGCGGCGCAGCGGTCGTTCATTTCGAAACGCCCCACTTTGCCGTGGGGCAAGAGGGAAATGGCTTTTGTGTCCTGACCGCCGATATCCAGCACGGTGCGGGCCTGGGGGAACAGGGTCCAGGCGCCAAGGGCGTGGGCCTTGATCTCGGTGATGCATTCCAGCCGCATGCCGAGTTCGAGGCGCTCCACGAGCTTGCGGCCGTAGCCCGTGGCCACAAGGGCGGTGGGGCGTTCGCCGCGCAACAGCTCGCGGCATTGCGCCAGGGGATCGAAGGTCGTGGGCAGCCGCCGGCTCTCCAGAACCTTGTCTTCGCCCCAAAGCACCAGCTCTATGGAGCGCGAACCTATGTCCAATCCTGCGCAGAAACCGCCCATGGTTAGCGCAGGGTCTCGATAAAGGCTTCTATGCGGGTCTTGAGTTGTTCCACGTCCTCCAGGCCGTAGTCCGTCTCGATGGCCAGCATGGGCACGCCCTGCTCCCGCAAGGCCTTGTCCACCTTGAAGGCTTCGTGGGCATAGGGCTGGCAGAACAGCAGGGAGTAATGGATCACGCCGTGGGCGTCGAGTTCCTTGGCCATGCGCGTCACGTTGTCCAGGCGTTCGTTGTTGGGGGTGAAGCAGGCGCAGTCGATTTTCATGTAGCGCTCCGCAAGCAGATCCAGCAGCGCATCGACCGTGTCGGCTTTGGCCACGGCCTCTTCGTCCACCAGGTCGCGGGTGTTGCGGGAGCCGATGCAGCTCTCCTCGCCAACGATGATCGCGCCGGAACTTTCCACGATATAGGGCAGCTTCCAGTTGGGCACGGCCATGGGGCAGCCGGAAAGCAAGAGGCGGGGCGTATCCGCGGGGGCGACTCCTTCGCCCTTATTGATGCGCTCTTCCATCTCGTCGCACAGTTCATGCACTTTTGCGGCGAAGCGCACCGGGTCCTCATAGAAACTGATTTGATTGATGAGCAGGGCGTCGCGGCCTGAGATGGGCGCTGGATTGGCCTTGCGCAATTCGTTGAGGCGCTGGATGGCCTTGCGTTTGCCGTTGATCAGGGCGATGGAGCGCTTGAGGTCTTCCACGGTGATGGCGTTTCCCGTGAATTCCTCAAGCTTGTCTTTGTAGCGCCCGAGTTCCGCGCGAAACAGCTCAAGGTCGCCGGCGTTCTTTTGTTGCGGCACTTCCATCACATACATGTTCACATGTTCGGCAAAAGGTTCATAGGCCTTTTTCTTGCCGTCGCATGTGGTTTCGCCCACCACCATGTCGCAGCTTTCAGTGAAGGGGCACAGCTTGGCGAGTTTGAAGCCGATGAAGGACTTGATAAGCGCGCAGGTGTTGCGCGGCACCAGGGTTTCCGCGGCTTCGGTTCCGGCTTCGGCTCCCGCGCAGAGCCCCACCTGGATGGCCTTGGCCGCGAAGGTGAGTTCTTCCGGGACGAAGACGCAAAAGCTGCCGATAATCTTGGCTCCCTGGGCCTTGGCTTCCTGCAGTTCCTTGATGCGCATGCCGTGGATTTCCGAGAGCACGAAATCCAGGTATTCGGCGCCTTGCAGGCGCCCCTGCTGTGAAAGGTAAATATCGCCGTAGAATTTTCCCAACACTTCGAGCAATGCGTCGTGCGCTGTAAGGTCCAGTTCGAGTTTTTCCCACATTTCCTTATACGGAGCTTCAGACATTGTCTCCTCCTACTGGTTGCGGTATAATATCTATTTATAATTACCTTGTTATGGCGAAGAAGAGAAATTTATGGTTGCGATGGAAACGTCTTTGATGGATAGGGAACGGCAATGGTATGATAAAAACGGCATCTCGCGTAGTTCCCGGGGGCGAGTCCGCGACGCTGCGGTGACGGAACGGGATGCAGTGGAAAGAGAGACAATCAGGGCGTAAGCTTGTAAGGAACGAGTGAAAGAACACAGCCCGGCGGACTGTTCCCGGGCGTCAGGCGCGATTTGCAGGGGAACTTGCTTTCCTCGTTTTGATGATGAGCCGAACAAGGCCGGTTATGAGCATAATGCGTATTCACAGCGTTCCCATGGCGAGGCTGTTCGGGCTGTTTGTGGTCCTGGCCCTGGGCATACTGGGCGGGGCCCTGGGGTTGCTGGCGGCCAACGGCCTGGATCGGGCCATTGAGAGGCATCTTGAGCGGTTGTTGGAGGAGCGAAGCGCGTACGCAACGAGCATCTTGTTGCGCTATGCCAACAACCATTGCCAGATGCTTGAAGATTTGGCCCATAGTCCACAGCTTATCCAGGCGGTGATGCAACCTCAGTCGGCATTGCCCCAGGCCATAGACCTTCTGGAACGGTTTCGCATCGTGGGCAAACGGCACAGGGCCATGCTTTTTAACGGCGCGGGCATGCTGTTGTACGATACGGAGCACACCGAAACCTGCCTGCCCGAACCCGATGCGCTTGCCATGCTTCTGGATGGGCGCAAGACGCACAGCATGTCCTTCCAGGCCGCCTGCACGGAATGCCTGGGCAACAAATCCCAATACTTGCGGATAATGGTCCCCATCCTTTGGCGTGCCGCTCCAACGGGCGTGCTGGCGGTGGATATTTCGGTGAATCATGTGGACGTGCTTCGGGAGATCAACCAAAGGTCATCCCTGATTTCCATGTCCATCTACAAAGACTGGCAGGTCATCTTTTCTCCGGCAATAAAAACAAGGGGCCTGACCACCACTTATGAACTGCCTGAACTGGGCGTCACCTTGTTGTTTACCATCGACCTCTCGGTCCTGGAAAAGGAGCGCCTGGCCCTCATATCCAATCTGAGCGCCGTGATAGTGCTGGTGACCGTCCTCTTCGGCAGCATGGCCTGTTTTGTGGGGCACAAGCTTTTCGTCAAGCCGCTCATGGGGTTGCAGCAGAGCGCATTGCTGGTGCGTCAGGACATCATGCCCCCGGAGGACAGTAACAATTCTCCGATTTTGGAGATCAAGGCCTTGGACGACGCGCTGCATGAAATGGCGGCCACTGTGTTGCAGAAGCGCAAGGAGCTGGAGCTGCAGATCGCCCAGCGCGAGCGCGTGGCCGAAGCTCTGCGCGAAAGCGAGGCTTTCAACAAGCATATTGTGGAAAACAGTCCGGATTGCATCAAGGTTCTGGATGCAACCGGACGGCTGCGGTTCGTGAGTCCGGGGGGGCTCAAATTCATGGGCGTTGCGTCCCTGGCGCCCCTGCTCAACAAGAAGTACGCCGATTTCTTTCCCCTGGACGAACAGGCCAAGGCACGGAAGGCCCTGGAGGACGCACGAGACGGAAATGCCGCGACGTTTCAAGCTGTTATGCCGGATCCACGGGGCACGCCCCATTGGTGGAGCGAATCCGTGACGCCCCTGCATATTGAGGGAGGAGCGCGCCGGATTCTGGTGGTTTCCCGCGATATCACCGAAATCAAACGGGTGGAGGAGGAGCAGCGCAAGGCCAAGGAGGAGGCCATAGCGGCCAACCGGGCCAAGAGCGAGTTTCTGGCCAACATGAGCCATGAAATCCGCACGCCCATGAACGGCATTCTCGGTACGGTGCAGCTCATGACGGTCGGCGATTTGACCGATGAACAGCGCGAATATGTGCAAACAATTGAAACTTCAGCCAATGCCTTGCTTACTCTCATTGACGACATTCTCGATCTTTCCAAAATTGAGGCCTATAAAATGGAGCTTTATCCCGAACCCTTCCGTATCAGGCAGCTGGTCCGGGAGCTGTGCGGCATATTCGCCTCCCAGGTGGCGGCCAAGGGCCTTGAAATGTCGTGCGAAGTCGCTCCGGACGTGCCGGAAATCCTGGTGGGCGATGTGAAGCGCCTGCGCCAGATATGTACGAATCTCGTGGGCAATGCCGTGAAATTCACGGAAAAAGGTTCGGTGAGCATGGATGTGTGTTGCGACACGTTTTGCGCCATGCCCGGCGCGCAAAGCGATGCGCCGCAAACGCAGGCCGTGGCGTTTACCGTGCGGGATACCGGCGTCGGCATCCCGGAGAAAACCGTGGAGCACATTTTCGAGGCCTTTTTTCAGGCCGACGGCACGGCGTCGCGGCGTTACGGCGGCACAGGGCTGGGCCTGGCCATATCCAACAGGCTTGTCCAGCTCATGGGCGGGACGTTGGAGGTGCGAAGCGCCCCCGCCCGGGGAAGTGTCTTTGCCTTTACGCTGACTTTTGAGGTGCGGCCCGAAGCCCTCCTGCTCAAGGCCGGAGAACCGGCTCCGGCGCTTCCGGAAGCGCCCTTGGGCTTGAACGTCCTGGTCGTGGACGACAATGAGATCAATCGCACCGTGGCCAAACGCATGTTGGAGAAGATCGGCGGCACGGTGCTGCTTGCCGGCGGCGCCAACGAGGCTTTGCGTATGTTGCGCGGGCATCCCTGCGACGTGGTGCTCATGGATGTGCAAATGCCGGGTATCGACGGCCTGGAAGCCATGCGCATGATCCGAGCGTCGAAAGATGCGGCCGGCGCCCGGGAACCGTACATCGTCGCCATGACGGCGCACGCCATGAAAGGCGACAGAGAGCGTTTCCTCGCGGCCGGAATGGATGACTATCTGCCCAAGCCCTTGTCGCTTCGCGGTTTGCTGGAGGTGCTGCGACGCAGTACGCAGGGCGGGGACGTTGGAACCGAAGCCCGTTCCTTGCGGCCGCAGTCCTGGGAAACCCATGAGGGCGCCGAGGACGATGCTCGCGCTCCCGCCGACCCCTTGCTGGAAAAAGACCAGGCTCTCAAGCGGTTTGACGATGATGTGGAATTGTATGTCGCAGCCGGATTGGGATACTTGGAAGATATGCCGCACAAGCTTGAATTGCTGGGACAATCATTGGAACAAGAGGATATGGAGCACGCTGTTTTGCTGGCCCATTCCGTGAAAGGCAACAGTGCGACGGTGGGCGCCTCGCGATGTGCGGCAATAGCTCGGCGGCTGGAGGCCGCGGCCAGAAATGGCGATCAGGCCGGGGCGCGGAATCTGCTCGCGGTTTTGGCTCAGGCGTTTCGGGAAACACGCGGCGAATTGCGGGCGAGTCTGGAATAGGCCCGTTCATTACCTTGATTTTTACCGGAAAGTCATGGACAATGTTTGAAAAGAAACCGATCTGACCAACATGATACAAGAAAAATCGAAAAGGCGCCGCAAGATCGACATGGCCGTGCTGACCATTGTGCTTATCATGTTCTGCACATTAATCGCTTTTTTTTACTTTGTGCAGCATTCCAGAGTGAAGAGCGATCCCAAGTATCGCGAAGTCAAGGCCGCAGTGGGACCGCAGTTCGATAAGATCGTCAAATATATAGAATATCTTGACCGCAGCTCCTCCGGGACGGGGTCTGCTTCGAAAAAAGAGATGCAGGAAGCTGCCAGCCGCAAAGAGGGGCAGTTCCGTTTCAGTTTGGCCAACATGGGCTCGTACAACGGAGAAATCGCCTATTGCCTGGTGGCGGAAAATGTCGTCAACAAAGGCCGCGCCTACCACTCTTCCGTTATCGTGAATGACCCCACCTGGGATGGCAAACGCAGCTATCATCATTACGTTACAGGCAAGGAACCGGCTCCGGACCTGGGCGGCCCCTGTAATGAACAGGTTATTCGCCGCTGACCCCTCAAGATAAAAAAGAAAGTGCGAGAGGGGAAAACCTAGCTCTGCTGTCGCCATCCGTAAGGCGCGAAACGACCGCGCCTAACGGCTGCCGCTAACAAAGGGTTTCCCCTCCCGCGTTCTCCCCTGCCATTTGGATTTTTATAAAAAAACATAAATGAAAGAGTCTTTTTTCCGGCGTCCAGGGGCCTCTCCCGGTCGTCGTGCGGGCGCGATACACCTCGACTTTATTCTTTTTTTTCTTTGAGTCCGGACGTCGTAACGGTAATAGTGTCATCTCAGGGGGGGGCGAACCCCGGCATAGGCCATTGTCACGGTCCTATGCCCTAGCGCATTTTCGCCTTGAAATAAGGCTCTCCCCTGAAACAATTTCCAATTGT
>CAZFCK010000255.1:0-6577 GCA_964517355.1 uncultured Desulfovibrionaceae bacterium
GCCTTACGGATGGCGACAGCAGAGCTAGGGTTCTCCCCCTCGCGCTCCCCCTTCCCAAACTTTGTCGCCAGATAAGTGCATTTGTAATACATTGAATTTATAGGTATTTCCGAAAAAAGTTTTTGGAAGGGGGGTCCGGGAAGAGAACCTTTCTGGAGAAAGGTTTCCCCCCGAAAAAACCAAACAAGTCTTTAATCAGTGCTTCCTTAAGAACCTTTTTGAAAAAGGTTCTTAAGCCACCGGAGACATTCACTTCTTTAATAAAGGTGTTCCCTTCGAAAAAAACAATCAGGGAATTTCAAGGCCCTGACTACGGTACTCGTTCAGCTTGTTGCGCAGTGTACGTACGGAAATACCAAGCAATTCAGCTGCTTGCGTGCGGTTGCCGGAGGTGTGCTCCAGCCCCCGCATGATCATGATGCGCTCCATCTCCTGCAGGGGCAGCACTTTGCCGCCCAGGAACTGCTCCATGGCCTCACCGGCCAAGGGGCGTCCCACAGCCTCGGCCGCTTGCGCTTCCGCCGTCTGAGCGGCTACGGCGTTACTTTCGGACACGGCGCTTTGCTCATCCAAAGCAGGCCAATATTCATCATCAAGCAGAAAATGCTGCTTGTGGATCACGCCTCCGCCGGCCAGCAGCACCGAGCGCTCCATAAGATTCTGCAGCTCGCGCACATTGCCCGGCCAGTCGTAATCCATCAGCCAGGCCACGGCCTCTGCGGAGAACTCCAATTGGGGAAGGCCGTACTGGTTGCGGTACTTGTCCACGAAAAAACGCGCCAGGAGCAGCACATCGTCGCCGCGTTCGCGCAACGGGGGTAATTTCAGGGGAATCACATTCAGGCGAAAAAAAAGATCCTGCCGGAACTTGCCGGAGTCCACCCACTCTTGCAGCTGCCGGTTGGTGGTGGCCAGCACGCGCACGTCCACCTTCACGGTTTCAACGCCGCCGACGCGGTCCAGCTCCCCTTCCTGCAACACGCGCAGCAGCTTTGCTTGCAGGCCGAGATCCATTTCCGATATCTCGTCCAGCAGCAGCGTGCCTTTGTCCGCCAGTTCGAAGCGCCCCAGCTTACGATTGATGGCGCCGGTAAAAGCGCCCTTTTCGTGTCCGAAGAGTTCGCTTTCAAGCAAATGTTCAGGCAGGGCCGCACAGTTGACCGCGATGAACGGCTTACTCGCCCTGTCGCTGTGAGTGTGCAGAAACCGCGCGATCATCTCCTTGCCGGTGCCGGATTCGCCGGAGACGAGCACGGTCGCCTTGGAGCGCGCCACCTGCTTCGCCAAAGCGAGAACACGGCTGATGGCCGGATGCTTGCCGATGATCGAAAACGAGGACGAGGACGAGCCGCCCGACGGCGGCGACTGCGCCGCAGTCTGGCCTTTTCCGGCAGAGGACAAGCCTTTTTGCAGGGGAATAAGGGCCTCTATCTTTTCCCAGTCCAACGGTTCGAGCCAATAATCGCGCGCGCCGAGTTCCATCAACCTTCTGGCTTCGTCGGCCGTGCCCTGATCCGTAAACACGATGACCGGTGGAAAATTGCCGTCCTGCGCTGCCTGAGCCAACAAATCCTCAACGCGGTAGCCGGGCATCTTCGGTCTGGAAAAAATGAGCTCAGGAGAGGCCTTCTTGATATAACCCATTGCACCAGAAAGATTTTCAGCAACACCGGCCTCGTACCCGTCCTCTCTCATGGACGGGAACAACCGGGTTATGGATCCGGGAGGGGCGATAAAAAGTAGTTTCCGGCTGGACATGCGTTTTCAATAGCCATAAGCGCAGTTCTTTTCAACGCTTCTGTGAAAGTTTTTCGCGAATAAGCCGCTTGACCGCGCAGCGCGCCTCTCGTAGCCTCTGCCGCCGGTATGTGGGGCGCGCCGTGCGTCCGGCCGCACCTGCCTGGCCGCACCGGGCTGGGCGGCGAGTGATTGTTATGGACGGTGAAAAACCTTTTTTCAATCATTATTTTTCTACCAGTAATCATCTTATTGCAATAGAATGCAGCAACAATGAACATTATTTACGTCACTTCCTCAAATACCGCCAGCGGAGGCTCGCGCCAGGCGCTCTACACGGCGCAGGGACTTGCCGCACGCGGGCATGACCTACGCTTTTTCGTCCCCACAGGCGCGGCGTTGCCCGGGCTTGCGCCCCATCTCCATTGGGAGGAGCTGCCGGCGCGCCGCAGCGATTGGGGCGCCGCCATCAGCCGCACGCTGCCCCGAAACGCCTCCTTCGTGGTGCACGCCTTCCACAATAAGGCCGTGAAAATGGCGGCCTGGCAGGGTCTCTTCTGGCACGGCCGCGGCGGCGTGGTGGCCGCGCAACGCGGCGTCATCTACAAGCCCAACAATCCGTTGCCCTACTGGTCGCCCGGCATAGACTGCTTTGTGGCCAACTCCCAAGCCTGCGCCTCGGTGCTGCGCGCCAAAGGCGTTGGGGACAAACGGCTGCACGTGGTCTACAACGGCATCCCGCGCGAGCGCGTGACGCCCCAACGCTCCTTGCGGGCCATGCGCGGCATTCTGAATCTGCCGGACCAAGCCCTTGTCTTCGGCTGTGTGGCCAACGACAGCGCCAACAAAGGCGGGTCGCTTCTCCTGCGCGCCTTCGCCGAGGCGAATATTCCCCATGCGCGTCTGCTGCTGCTGGGAGTATCGCCGGACGCCTACGCCCCCATCGCTGCGGAACTCGGCATTGCCGACCGCGTGCAGCTGCCGGGCAAACAGGAGTGCGTGGCCGACTATCTCCAGGTCTGCCACGCCTTTGCGCTGCCTTCGCTTTCGGAAAGCATGCCCAACACCCTGCAGGAAGCCGTCTGCATGGGGCTGCCCGTGCTGGCCAGCAACGTCGGGGGAGTGCCGGAATGCATCCAGGGCAACGGACTTTTGCTCCCTCCCGGAGATGTACGGGCCCTTGCCCAGGGACTGGCCCGCATGGCCGGTGAACACGAGCAACGCGCGCAATGGGCCGCCGCAAGTCGCGAACTGGCCGCGCTTTTCAGCATGGAGCGCAAGGTGCTGCGCATGGAGGAACTCTACCGCCTGCATCTCCGCAGACGCGGGAGGAACGGCGCATGACTCTGCGACAAGGCGCCCACGGCGGCACGGTGCTTGAAACCGCGCGTCATACAGGACTGCATCCCGACTCCATAGTGGATTTCAGCAACAACGCCGACAGTCTGGCCATCCCCCTGGCCGCGTCCCTGCTGTCGCGCCTGGATTTCCCGTATGCCTATTATCCGGACACGGATTGCGATGAATTGCGCCAGGCCCTCGCGGCCCATGAGAACGTGCCCTTTCAGGATGTTCTTGTGGGCAACGGCTCAGCCGAACTTATTTACCTGGCATTGCAAAGATTGCGCCCCGGAAGGGTGCTGCTGGTGGGGCCCATTTTTCTGGAATACGCGCGCGCCTGTTCCGCCCTCCATATTCCTTACGCCCTGCACGCCCTCGATCCTGCCGACGATTTCCGGCTCACCGCCGAGGAACTCCACGTGGTGCTGGATTCACTCGCCGGGGGGCGCTACGACATGCTTATCCTCTGCTCCCCGAACAATCCCACGGGACAGGCGTACTGCCTGCTGGAACGCCTGTTGCGCCAAGCGCCCTGCCGCACCGTGATCCTCGACGCCGCTTACCGCGAATTCACATGGGGCAGCGACGCGTACGCCTTGCACAGCCACGCCATGCTGCAAAGGCGGGCCCAGCGGGGGGCGGATCTCATCACCCTACACAGTTTCACAAAATGCTTCGGCGTGCCTGGTCTGCGCTTGGGGTACGCCCTGGGGCCGGCGCATCTGCTCCATGAAATGACCACAGGGCGCGCGCCGTGGATGGTCAGCCGCTACGCGGAACTGGCCGGATTGACGCTTCTCGATAACATCCAACGCTTTCGCGGCCTGCGCAACACGTTGGCGCAACGCAGAAACAGCTTTACCCGTCAGCTTGCCGCCAGCAATCTTTTCGCCCGCATCTCCCCTTCCCAGTGTAACTTCCTGCTGTGCCGCCTGCGCCATGCCCAGGAAGCGCCCCACCTCTATGGTTTTCTCGCGGACAGGGGAATACTGGTGCGGATCTGCGACACCATTCCCGGCATGCCCAAGGGCTACGTGCGTCTGCAGGTACGCAGCGCCGCGGACAACACGCGCCTTGCCGAAGCCCTGCACTCGTATGCCCAGAGCCTGGAACGCGCCGTATCGTTTTTGTGAAGCGCCGGAGCCGGCGCATGTGCGCTTAAAAAAGCGTTGAGACCCCAAGAAGTTACCGTGACTTGCTTTGACCCGTCGTCTGCACCATTGCCGTGGAAGGCTGATCCATCGTGACTATCTTGCGCCGCACGGCAGTCTCGGAAGCCGGGGGCAATTCCTTGCTGGAGAGGCGCATGTCGGTTCCACCGTCGAAGCGTACCAGAACCATGCCCGCGAACTTGCCTTTTTTGTAGACTTCCACCCGAAAAAGATCGCCCGCATTGTTGACGGAAAAACGGTCCTGAATATCCTGTCGCCGGATATCCAACCCGGTCTCGTTCTCTTGCCGCGGATGCGTATAGCCGATGACATTCACGCGGCAATCCTGGTGCTCCAGTACGCGGAACCGCTCCCCCACGCTGACGATGGCGCCGAAAGGCACATGCCTTTCAGTGTCGTCAATGCGCATGTCCAGGCCGCGCATGCTGTAATCATATTCGAAATATTGCGGATGGATAGTGGTCAGATGATTGTTGCCGTAATACACCTGGAGATCATCATTGCCGCCCACCATGGTCAGCAGGGGATTGCTCGGCGTGAATTCGATGGTCGCCCCTTTTCGCAGGGGCACATAGCCCAGTCTGTCCCGAACGTCCTCCAAATCCAGAAAAATCTTGTTGCCGTAAAAGGCCATAACCATATTGCTTTCAATGGCCTGGGCCACCCCGTCCTGCGACAGGGGAAACGAACGCTCAAATTCGATGCCCATGGTCCGCATAAAGGATTCGAGCATCTGTAAATGGTAGTACGCCCGCTGGGCAGAGGGCAGAAATTTGCTCGCCTCTATGCCGAAGGCGGGTTTGCCGTGATTGATGGAAAAATAGGTCAGGGTCTTCTCCATCTCCACATCACCCAGGCGCGTTTGCGTGTTCTTCACATGCAAGGCGTGCTCAGGGTCATATAGCGATGTATTGACCCGATTGCACACGTCCTGCGCCATGCCGAGCAGATCGCCGTAGGGCTGCACGGGAATGCCGGCCTGGTCGATGATGACGCTCTGCCCCCAGCGCAGAGGATTGCGCATGGAGTCGATGTAGTTCGGCCTGTAGTAGCCGCTGCCGTCATGCATGTTGATCACGAGCTCGACACGCGGATCAAGAATGACTGCCTTGATGCGGCGTATGGTTTCATAATCCGGATCAGCGGTCTGCAACATGGCGAACTTGCGGTTCAAGTCGCCGTAGACGCCGCGCTTGCTGCGCACAATGGCCAGAAAATTCAGGTTAGGCACCACCAAGACCGCGCCCTTGGTAATGCGGTAATGCGATACCAAAAGATTCGCGGCGTTGAATCCGCCCGGTTCGTCGCCCTGGATGCCGGCTATCACAAGCATCACCCGCTCATTGTCCGGCCCGAGCTTGTGCAGCGTGAATTCAAGATGCCCGCTGGCAAAGGCAGCGCTGGAGAATACAAGCAACATACAAAACAGCACGCTGCAAGGCCATGGGACGATGCGTTGCAACAAACTGATATTCCTGGTCAACCTTCGCCTGCAGCGAATGTGCCCGGTACAATGATTTTTCAGAACAACCTCCAGTGTGTTCCTGTGGCGTCTCGCCGGCTAGCGCCTTCCACACAGGGAAGGATATACAAAGCGGTTAAAAAAGAATCAAGATGCTCAAGGTGTTGCCGCAGTGAACCGGGAGAATCTTTCTCCCGAAACGTCACCCACGCACAAAAAAATCAACTTATTAGCGCATTTTCGCCTTTGGATAAGGCTCACCCCTGGAGCAATGTTTATTGTTTCAGGGAAATGCATAAGAACATCTATACGTTTTCAAAGGTAAGATGCTCTAATGGGGGCGGAAAAAAAGCAACTGCCCGCTTCCGCGGATGGTGCATCGCCGCAACGAGCTTGTCAAAGCCTGGGGTTGCCGCCGCACGGCAACGCGGACCACTTCGCCCCATAAACCGCTCGTTGCGTTTTACGAAAAAAAAGATTATTGGGATTTAGTTGATTTTGTTTTCTTTTATGATGCATTTTTCATCTTGAAGGGGGGGGAAAAATCGTGTGTCCGTATTGCGATGATTGCGGGTTTTACGCCAAATTTTCCAAGTTACGACACGACAGGCTGCAAAAAATGATCGCAATGTATTGCGGTGCGGAAAAGGGGTGTGAAAAATGCGTGCATTATCAATCGCGTTTTCTTTTTGATATGCAGCTCGACGCCAACATCTGCCCCACCTGCACTATCATCCCGACCTATCCTTGATTTTTCTTGATCCGCCCGTCTTTTTCCGGCGTCCAGGGGCCTCCCCTGGTCGTCGTGCGGGCGCTAGCGCATTTTCGCCTTGAAACAAGGCTCTCCCCTGAAACAATTTCCAAT
>CAZFCK010000256.1:0-6554 GCA_964517355.1 uncultured Desulfovibrionaceae bacterium
AAGAGGTTTTCCCCTCGGAAAAACAAGTCCTTCCCACATTGCGGAGCTAACGGCACAGCCACATTTATTTTATACACATTTTTCGGAGGGAAACCTTTCTGAAAAGCGGCATGCGTCGAGTTCGGTCGTTGCGGGCCTTACGAAGGCGGCTACTGGATGAAGATTTCCCCTCGGAGAATCACTTTATTCCGCCGGAAGGCGATGCTTTCACGAAACGGCTGTCACGTCTCACGTCAGAATATGCCTCAAGGCCTCCTTGTCCGTGGCTCCATAGGCCCGGATTATCTCGCGAGCCTTGCTCATATCAACCGGGTGTGAAAAGTAGAAGCCCTGCGCGTATTCACAGCCCAGGGCCAGCAGGGTCTGCTGCTGGAGTTTATTTTCCACCCCTTCCGCCACGACATCGAGCCCCAGTGTGTGGGCAAGATCGATTATCGCCTTGATGATTTCAATATTTTCCGGGGCGGACTCCATCATGCGCACGAAGCTGATGTCTATCTTCAAATTGTCCAGGGGAAAACGTTGCAGATAGGCCAAGGAGGAGTATCCGGTGCCGAAGTCGTCTATGGAAAGGGTCACGCCGAGGCTTTTAAGGCGTTGCAACTTTTCCGCGGCCAGCTCAGGATTTTCCATGACCGTGGTTTCCGTGATTTCCAGCTTCAATCGCTCGGGGGGCAATTCGTACTCCTGCAAGGCCCGTTTCACCACGTCCACCAATCCCGGCTGAGAAAACTGCTTGCCGGAAATGTTCACGGAAAGAAACAGGTCCGCGCTGCCGGGAAACTCCCGGCGCCAGGAGGCCAAGGCCTTGCACCCCTGCTCCAATACCCAGACGCCGATATCTATAATGAGGCCGGTCTCCTCAGCCATGGGAATAAACACCGCGGGAGAAACAAGCCCTTTTTCAGGATGCTGCCAGCGCAGCAAGGCCTCGAAGCCGAGCAACCGTTCATCCGCAAGGGACACTATGGGCTGATAGGTGAGGTAAAACTCCTCCTTGGTGATGCCGCGCCGCAAATCGTTTTCCAAGTGCATCAGCTTTTTGACGTGCTCAAGCATGGAGGCGTTGAAAATCTTGAACCGGTCGCGTCCGGCTTCCTTGGCGTGATACATGGCGATATTGGCGTTGCGCAACAAATCATCGGGCTTGCTGTAATCCGCGGGGCTCAAAACCACGCCCATGCTTACCGTGATCTGCACCTCTTTGCCGTCAATAAGATACACTTCGCGCAATTTGTCGAAAATTCGTTTAACAATCTGCACAGCCTCGCGCGGTGATGCAAGTTCCTCCAGAAACAGCACAAATTCGTCGCCGCTGAAGCGCGCCACAGTGTCCAAATGGCGCACGCAGGCAAGCAGGCGGCTGCTCACTTCGCGCAGCAGCTTGTCGCCGAAGACGTGCCCGAGGCTTTCGTTGATCACTTTAAAACGATCGAGCCCCATGAAGACCACCGCGTAAAAATAATCCTTTCGCCGTTTGGCGCGCTGCAGGCCCTGGAGAATGCGGTCCATGCACAATAAGCGGTTGCCGATGCCGGTAAGCGGGTCGTGCAGTGTCTGATGCTCCAGCTGCGCTTCCACGGCTTTTCGCTTCGTAATGTCGCGCAGACTGCAGCGCAGTCCCATGGAGTTCCCTATCTCGTCGACAACGGGTTGGCTGGTCTGGCAGACCCAGCGCGGCCTGCCGTCTTCATGAAAAATGCGGAAGTCCATATAATCGCGGACAGAATCTTTCGCCTCTTGCATGTGCTTCTGCCAAAGGGGCAAGTCTTCGGGGTGGATCAGCTGCGAAAAAAAGCCGGTGCAATGCGTCACCTCATTTAAGTCGTACCCGGTCAACCGCGTGCATGAAGGGCTGGCGTAGAGCATGGTATCACCGGGGCCTATCCAGATTTCGCAGTCATTCGTGTACTCGGCTATGGTGCGAAACCGTTTTTCAGACGCTCGCAAGCGCTCCATTTCATGCACACGCGGGGTCATCTCGCGCAAGGCGACCGAATGCGCGGCAATCCCCCCCCAGGTGATACGGGCCACGCGCATTTCGAAAACACGCGGCTCCTGCCCTGAGAGAAACGTGTCTATCACAGCCGGAGCATCGCCGGTCAGCGGCACGCCAAACACCGCGGCGCGCGTGCCGCCACGCTCGTTGTGATAAACCTTGCGCATGGCCTCATTGCCCAACAGCAGCCGGCCCGCCCCATCCACTACAAGCAAGGGGTCGGCATGCTTTTCGACCAAGACGCCCAAGCGTTCCTTCTCCAACCGTAAGGAACGTTCAACTTCTTTGCGCAATTGTATGTCCCGCGCCGCGCACACCAGCCCCTGCGCGCCGCCTCCGGCCAGCAACGGCCTGCAGGAGATCTCCATCCACACGGCACTCCCGTCGCTACGGCGAAATTCCAGCTCAAGGGGCGAAGGCCGCTCATCCGTGCCCAGCAACGTTGCGGCGTCACAGTCCATAAGAGTTTTCAGGACACCCTGCGAACGCTGCGTACACAAACGTTCCAACGGCAGCGTCATGAAAACCTCGGGCGCGTATCCCAGAAACCGTTCAACAGCGCCATTGACAAAACGCACGCGCCCCTGCGCGTCAAACTGCCAAATCACATCCGCGGATTGTTCCAGAAGTTCACGCCGTTCCCCGGCCTGTTCCAACTCTCGTTGGCATTGCTTGAGGCGCGCAATAACCAGGGCGCACAGCAGAGCGATAACCAGGGAAAGCACGGCAAAAAAAGCAAAACCGACGCGAAGTTGTAAAAGGGGCGTTACCGATGCGGCGTGAAGATGCAGAGGAAATGCCACCATGAGCGGCAATGACAAAAAAACCCTGTAGATGAACACTGCTTTCGTTCGAGGCATCCCGATCCCGTTCGGCACCGCGTTTGCGAGAAAGGACAAGCGTACTTGCCCCAACTATGAAAATTCAACCCATCCGTTGAATTTACTTACTCTCTCACTCAAAGGCTGCCCTTTTATTTCCTAAAGAAGTCTCATACCCTACTCATACTACCTTAAGTGCCATACCTGTGCAATGCGCACATGACCACCTTCCTAATATACAAGAACTATATTCTTGATTTCCTGCGCCACGGGCCGGGGCATTGGCTTCCCCTCACCTTTCTGCTAGGTAAGGCGAAAAACGTGACGCCTGATCATTACGGCGGACACACCGGCGGCTATGCATCGCGGCGAAGCGGGTACGCCGGGTCTCGTTCTGAAAACTCGCCTTTACGCGGATAATTGCGGCAAGCGCGTCACGCAGCCATACAGAACCAGGAGCCCACACGAGAGAGGACCCCCCATGGAGCAATTCCGAGCGGACTTACACATCCACTCACGCTATTCTCGCGCCACCAGCAAAGGCCTCACACCGCAACTGCTGGCCCTGTGGGCTCGCGTCAAGGGTCTCGACGTCATCGGCACCGGCGATTTCACGCATCCCGGCTGGATCGGCGAACTGGAACAATCCCTGGTGGTGGACCGCCGCAGCGGCCTGTACATGCTGGCCGACACTCCGCGCATCGAGCGCGTCGTGCCCTGGCTCGAAGGCTATACGCTCTCAGGCCGCACCCGGTTCATACTGCAAACGGAAATCAGCTCCATCTACAAAAAAGACGGCAAGGTAAGAAAAGTACACAACCTCGTGTACATGCCCTCCCTTGAAAAGGCTCGCGACTTTTCAAGGCGCCTGGCTAAAGTGGGCAATCTGGAGTCCGACGGCCGCCCCATCCTGGGGCTCGATTCACGCCATCTGCTCGAAATGGTGCTTGAAACGGACCCCCTGGCCTTTTTGGTGCCGGCGCACATCTGGACGCCCTGGTTCTCCCTGTTCGGCTCCAAATCCGGCTTCGACAGCATCGAGGAATGCTTCGGCGACCTATCCAAACACATCTTCGCCCTGGAGACCGGCCTGTCCTCCGACCCGGAAATGAACTGGACCATCAGCGCCCTGGACAACTACAGTCTGATCTCCAATTCCGACGCCCATTCAGCGGAAAAACTGGGACGCGAGGCCAACCGTTTTTCCGGTGAGATTTCCTACGAAGGCATCTATCACGCCCTGCGCGGCGAGGCGCTGGGGCACAAATTTCTCGGCACCATCGAATTTTTCCCCGAAGAGGGCAAATATCACCTCGACGGCCACCGCAAATGCGGCGTGGTGCTTGAACCCCGCGAAACGTTGGCACGAGGCGGCCTGTGCCCGGTCTGCGGCAAACCCCTCACATTGGGCGTCCTGCACCGGGTCATGGACCTCGCCGACAGGGAAACGCCCCAGCAGCCGGACAAGCAGCCCGGTTTCGTGTCCCTGGTGCCCCTGCCCGAACTCATTTCGGAAATCGTGGGCACCGGCCCCGGCACCAAAAAGGTGCAGGCCTATTACGCCAAACTCATGCAGCGCTTCGGTTCGGAAATGTGCGTCCTGTTCGAAGCGCCGCTGGAAGAATTGCATAACGTATCGCCGCTCCTGGCGGAAGGCGTGGACCGCATGCGCAAAGAGGAAGTGCTGCGCGAACCGGGCTTCGACGGCCAATACGGCGCCGTGCGCGTCTTCACAAAGCGGGAGCGCGATGAATTTTCAAAAGGCGGGCTGCTGCACGGCCTGCGCATGCCCACTCCCGAGACCGCTGAACGCCAAAAGGAAGAGGTCGCCGAACCACAACCTAGCACCGCGCCTCCTCCCCAGGCGTCCGGAACGCCCAACCAGGAGCAGCAAACCGCCATACAGGCCGGACCAGGGCCGGTGCTCGTCGTGGCCGGACCGGGCACGGGCAAAACCCATACGCTCATCAACCGCATCGCCTGGCTGGTGGAGCAAGGAGAAAACCCCCGGCACATCCTGGCCGTGACCTTCACCAGACGCGCCGCCCAGGAACTGCAAGACCGGCTGCTGCACATTCTGGCGCACACACGGGGGCAAAACGTCTCCCTGCCGCGGGCCGACACGCTCCACGCCCTGGCCTTCGACTACTGGACCGCGGCCTACGACGAAGCGCCCACCCTGCTCTCCGAGGAAAGCGCGTTCCGCGCCTTTCGCGAAGCCAACGCGGAGCAGCCCATCAGCAGACTGCGCCCCATCTGGAAGCGTATCGCGCGCAAACGCGAATGCATGGCCTCGCTGGAACCGGACCGGGATCTGTTCCACAACTACACAAAACTCAAGGAATCGTGGAATCTTGCCGATTTCACCGACCTTTTGGTTTTCTGGCTGGAGCAGATCAACAACAACATCTACACCTGCCCCTACACGCATGTGCTGGTGGACGAGGTGCAGGATTTTTCAGCCCTGCAACTCGCCGTGGTCCAGGCGCTTCTACCCAAAGCGAGCGCCGAGGGGGCCGGCGGCGAGGGACTCTTCGCCATCGGCGACCCGAAACAGTCCATCTACGCTTTTCGCGGCGCTCTGGCCGAGGTGCGGGAGGCGCTTTCGCAGTCCTGGCCGCACTTGCAGACCATCACCCTGGCGGCCAACTACCGTTCTCCCCAGGCCGTGCTCGACGCGGCGGCGGCGCTTTTCTCAGGGCGTCCCGACCAGCCCCGCTTGCAGGCCCATGCGGAACTGCCCGCCACGGTGCGGCTCTTCCACGCGCCCAGCGACGGCAGCGAGGCCTCCTGGCTGGCGGAGCGCATCCGCTGGTGTATCGGCGGCACCAGCCACTCCCTTGCGGACGGCGGCGCCGACGCCAAAATCTCGGACGATCCGGATTTGCGCGGCAGCATGAGTCCGGGCGATATCGCCGTTCTGGTACGGTTCCGCTCCCTGGTGCGTCCCGTGCAACGCGCTCTGGAGCGTCTCGGCCTGCCCTGTTCCGCCCCGGAAGAGGAAGCGTTTTGGAACGACTCCCGCGTCCAGGCCATTCTTCAAGCGGCCGGCGCGTTTCTGGGCATCACGCCGGGGCAGGAGGCCCAGGACATATCCTGCCCCGACCATGTGCTGACCAGGGGTCCTGTGGCGGTCGAAGCCTATATGCAGGACATGCCGCCCTTTGACAAACTTTTCTGGGAAAGCCGCGCCTTCAGGCAACTGGTCAAGGCTTTTGACGAGCACGGGGGGTGGCCGGCCCTGCTCAATTGGGTGCATTTGCAAAGCAGCGTGGAACAAGCCGGGCAACGGAGCGAACGCATCCGCATCATGACCCTGCACGCGGCCAAAGGCCTGGAATTCGAGGCGGTGTTCCTGCCCGCCCTGGAAGACGGCATTCTGCCGTTCGCGGGCGCGTCCTTCCTGAGCGGCACCAAGGCCAACGGCGCCGAGCAAGCGGCATGGTCCCCGGATTTCGATCTGGAAGAGGAACGACGCTTGTTCTACGTGGGCATGACGCGCGCCAAACGCGCCCTGTACCTGAGCCACGCGGCCAGGCGCACCCTTTTCGGCAAGGAACTCAGGCTGCAACCTTCGCGCTTTCTGCAATTGCTGCCGGAGAATTTGCTCCAGCGCTCCACCCTGAAAAGCCACACCAGACGCACGGCGCAACAACTGCGTCTGGCCTGATCAACGCGGGGAGCTAGCGCATTTTCGCCTTGAAACAAGGCTCTCCCCTGAAACAATTTCCAAT
>CAZFCK010000257.1:0-6552 GCA_964517355.1 uncultured Desulfovibrionaceae bacterium
AAATGCATAAGAGCATCTAGCGCTTTTCAAGCGTGAGATGCTCTAGTCCGAAAGCCGTAGCTACATGCTCCAGAATGCGATTATGGCGCGCGCCGCGCCGTAATGGCGGTGACGTTCCCGCCCCCGGCCATGTAACGCGCATAGGATTCGCGGACCAGTTGCGAAAGCCGGCCGCTCTCGATGTCGGCGGCCAGAAACGAACGCCCTTGAGCGAGTTCCATGGGCGTGAGATAGCTGAATTCGGAATATACGGGTAAAAAACGATCATCCAAGACGAATTGCAGATTGAACACGGGGCGCGTGAGCCAATCCTCGAAGGCACGGACCTCGACGTCCACAAACCCCGCAGCCCGCAACCATGCGGCGACCTGCCCCGACTCGGGCTGTAGGGAGAGCTTTCTTTCCAGCGCCTGGGGAAAATAGCGGCTCCAAAGGCAATTGGCCTGGTTTTGCCATGGATCGCTCTGAACAATGCACAGCCTGCCGCCGGCAGATAGGACGCGGTGCAGTTCCGCCAGCGCCGCGCGTCTTCTTATTTCACGGCGGGGCGGCGGGAGCTCCGGATCACCCCCCAAATGATGCAGGGCATGCACCATATACACGGCATCGAAAGCGCCGGCCGCCAGGGGCAGGCGCTCCAGATCGGCGCAGGCGAGCCCCACGCGGAACCCGGTGGTTTTACGGCGTGCGTGTTCCAGCATGTCTGGGGAAATGTCCAGACCAAAAAGTCGCAGGCCGAGGTGCGCCCTTCCGGCGAATTCATAAAGGTAGTTGCCGCTGCCACACCCGGCGTCAAGGACCCGCATGGCCCCCCCGGGCACACCTACGCCCATGGCGGCCGCGAGGACCTGCACAATGGCCGGCGAGGCGCGGCGCAGGGTTTCGTAGCCTTCGGAACGCTCCCGGTCGTAAATCATCGCGGAATCAGATCCCACAAACAATCTCCATGTTGTTGTTTCGAGGCGCGGCCGTTATGGCCTCACAGCTCCACAGGCAGCCATTCCAGGCCGAGTTCAGCGCTGAGGGCGTGGAGTTCGGCGGCCACGACATCTTCCAGGGGGACCCCCAGCCGCAGGTTCTCCTGCGCCTTCCGGTGGGAGCGTTCGCCGGGCACGAGAATTTCATCAACACCCGCTCCCCTGGGTACGGCCTTCAGGGCGTCGATCATGGAATCGATGCGATCGCGGAAGCGTTCGGGTTCCATGAATGAGGCGATGTCCATAAGAATGAAGAAATGCCCCACACCTTGCGGGCGCCGCGATCCGTCATACATGGAGGCGATCTCCGGCCCAATGGCGGCGCCGGCCAGCACACCGGCCAGGATTTCCACCAGCAGCGCGAGAGCGTATCCTTTGTGACCGGCCATGGGCAACACTGCGCCGCTGAGGGCCGCGGCGGCGTCAGTGGTGGGCGCGCCCGTGGAATCCACCGCCCAATCATCCGGTATCGCGTCTCCCCGCTTATGGGCGGCGATGATATTGCCCCTTGCCACCCGGGAGGTGGCCAGGTCGATGCTGAGGTTGAAACCTTTTCCCGTGGGAAAGGCCGCGGCAATGGGATTTGTGCCGAAAAAGGGCGCACGCCCCCCGGTTGGAGCCATGGACGGCTCGCAGTTGGTCACGGCAAGCAGGATCATGCCGCGTTCCGCCGCCTGGTCGCAGTACCATGAAAGCGCGCCGAAATGCCCTGAATTGCGGATTGCCGCAACGGCTGCGCCGAATTCTTCGGCCAAGGGCTCCAGCTCGCGCAGGGTCTTCATGGCCTGCACCTGCCCCAGGCCGTTGCAGGCGTCCACCACAAGAGAACAGGGGCGGACTCTCTCGAAACGGCAGGGAGCCTTGGGGTCGATGAGTCCTTGCCGGATGCGCCTTACGTAGACGGCCAGACGCGAGAGTCCGTGCGTGGACGTGCCGTGCACGTCGGCATTGACCAACGACGCGGCCAAAACGGCGGCGTCCTCTTGGGACGCCCCCACGGCCCTGGCGATTTGCGAAGCCTGTTCCAGCAACTCTTTATGCCCGAAACGCAACATATCAAAACACTCCTTTTGGTGCTGTCTAGCGCAAACGGATGCGTAGCGGAAGTCCAAACAAAGGACGTCTGTTTACGCCGGGTGATGTCCGCCCAGAAACATCACGCGCCCACATTTGGGCGAAATGTCTGTATTTGGACATAAATTGTACAGTACATTTTTCGATGATCGCAAATTTTATCATTATTTTAGAATGTTATTTTTTTCACCCAAAGCACGCTCCATTGGTACGCTCCTTGCTTATTCACATGGCAATGCGTGCATTGAATTTCTAACTGGTTAAGAGAACGAATTACATATTATTCCCGCTGCCGAGCATGGCGGGATGACCTCTTTTCGGCGATAGCGAATCTTTTATCCCATGTCTTTCCGCTGGGATAGTATAAGGAGTGGTTGCGAAGGAAACATATTTCGAGAAAGATGACGAGAACCTACCGCCCGAAAAATCGGTACAAACTGATGGAGGTTTCAATGAAACACGTCGCGGCAGTTACCCTTTTGGCCTTAGGCTTACTTGCTTTTGCGCTTCCCGCAACAGCTGCGGACAAATTTCCGGACGAAGCTGTAACCTATTCCATTCCGTTCAACCCAGGCGGACAATCCGACCTTGAAGCCCGCCGCCAACAACCCTTGCTTGAGAAATATCTGGGCGTGGACGTCATCATCCAGTACAAGCCCGGTGGAGGCGGTTCCGTGGGCTGGGCCGAGTTGATGCAGCAGAAGCCGAACGGCTACTTCATTACCGGCATCAACATCCCGCACATCATCCTGCAACCCCTGGCACGCGGCGACGCAGGCTACACGACCGAACAAATCGAACCCATCACCCTGTTCCAGGCTACCCCCATCGGCCTGGCCGTTCTCAAAGATTCTCCCTTCAAGACCCTTGAGGATCTGATCGCCTACGCCAAGGAAAACCCCGGAGCGTTGGTTGTCGGCGGCTCCGGCACCTGGAGCGGCCACCACATCGCCAACCTGCAGCTGCAGGATCTGGCGGGAGTCGAGATGACCTACGTGCCGCATAAGGGCGCCGCTCCTTCCGTCGCCGCCTTCCTGGGCGGACACGTGCAGGCGCTGTGGGCCAACTCCAACGATCTGGTGCAGCACGCCGACAAGATCCGCGTGCTGGCCTTCGGCACCAAAAAGCCCTTTTTCGCCATGCCCGACGTGCCCACGTTCGAAAGCAAGGGATACAAGCTGTACGCCTCCATCGACCGCGGAGCTGGCGCCCCTCCGGGGACCCCGGCCGACCGCATCAAGATCCTGGAAGAGGCCTTCCTGAAAATCGCCAATGATCCCGTGATACAAGAACAAATGAAAAAGGACGGCTTCGTGCCCTTGAACATGGGGGCGGAAGAAGCCAAGGCTTACATTCAGGAAATGAAGACCGAGTGGGAGCCCGTGGTCAAGAAGTTCAAAAAATAATGTGACCAGCGCCTCCGGATACAGCGCGGCGTGAATCCCTCAAGATGCGTGCTATCCAGGCGGCGCCTGTGAAAAGGATACGTGAAAAACGGGGGCGGGACGGTCCCGCCCCCACCCTTGCGAAAAACATTTCAGAAGCCCACAAACGTAGTATCAAGTCAAGGATCCAAGGCTATGCTGGAATCTCTTCTCATCGGACTTGCACATGTTTTCGATCCGGCAAATTTTCTCTTTCTGTTCATAGGGGTTTTTTCCGGCATCGTCTTCGGCGCCCTGCCAGGTCTCACGGCAACGATGGGGCTTGCGCTGCTGGTGCCCTTCACCTTTACCATGTCGCCCACCGCCGGGCTGATCATGCTCGCCGGCATTTACGTGGGCGCCATGTATGGCGACGCCATTCCGGCGATTCTCATCAACACCCCGGGCACGCCGGCGGCCATCGCCACAACCTTCGACGGCTTCCCCCTGGCGCAAAAAGGCATGGCCCAGCACGGGCTTGTGGCCGCGGCCTTCGCTTCGTCCTTCGGCAGCCTGTTCGCCAACATCGTCCTGGCCACGGCGGCGCCCCCACTGGCGGCGGCCTCGCTCATGTTCGGCCCGCCCGAATATTTCTGGCTGGGCGTATTCGGCCTGACCATCATCTCAACGCTTTCCACGGGCTCCGTGCTCAAAGGCTTCCTCGCCGGAGCTGTGGGCCTGCTGCTTTCCACCGTGGGCATGGCGCCCATCGGCGGCGACGTGCGGCTGACCTTCGGCTCCACGCAGATGCAGGCCGGCATCGAACTCATTGTGGCCCTTATCGGTTTTTTCTGTTTGCCCGAAATTCTTTCCAGCGTCATCGGCCAGCGGCAGACGACCTACGCTTCGGAAAAGGTGCGCCCCAGCCTTTCCGTGATCGGCGAGACCATCCGCGATCTGCTCAAGAAACCCGTGCTCATGATCCGTTCGTCGCTGATCGGCACCGTTGTCGGCTTCGCGCCGGGCGCGGGGGGCAATATCGCCAGCATGGTCTCCTACAACGAGGCCTGCCGCTGGGACAAAAATCCCTCTGAATACGGCAAGGGCACCATCAAGGGCGTCGCCGCCAGCGAAGCCGCCAACTCCGCCATGGCGCCCGGATCGCTCATTCCCTTGCTGACGCTGGGGATTCCGGGTTCGCCCCCCGCCGCGGTCATTCTCGGGGCCTTGATGCTGCATGGCATGCGCCCCGGAGCGGAACTGTTCACCTCCTATGCGGACGTGATCTACGCCTTCATCATGGCGCTGCTGGTGGCGGCCTTCCTGGTGACGATCATCGGCAGCTTCGGATCGTTCTTTTTCGCTCGGATCATCAATATTCCCTCGCGGTTTCTCGCTCCCACGATCATTTTCATGACCGTTCTCGGCTCTTACGCCATCCGCAACAACATCATCGATGTCTGGATTATGTTCATCTTCGGCATCATCGGCTACATTTCCAACAAATTGAAGTTCCACCCCGCTCCCATCGTGCTGGGACTGATCCTGGGGCCTTTTGTTGAAGAGGGGCTCGTGCAGTCGATGCTCGCGGGCAAGGCCGCAGGCGGCGTGGTGCCGTACATGGTCTTCCGCCCCATCAGCCTGGTGCTCATCGCCCTGTCCCTGATGTCGCTGTTCTGGCCCGTGTTCGCGTCCTGGAAGGCCAGGCGCGCGAAATCCGCATGCGAGGTCTCCGGTCCGAAACCCGATGAACAGGCGCCCACGGAGGAATAGAAACATGATCAACACCGATATCGTTGTCGGTCTGGGCTCTTTGATCCTCGCGGGAGCGGCCTACTTCGCCACCCGGGACCTGAGCAAACTTGGTGGAATTTTCGTCGATTTCACCCTCTGGGCCATTCTGATCTTCTCGCTTCTTGAGCTGATCAAAGGCTTTGTCAAACCAGAAAAGGTGAACCTTTTCAAATCGAGAGAAGAACGCAACAACGTGTTCGCTGGATTGGCCCTTCTGGGCGGGTACCTCGCGATCCTGCCCTTTGTCGGCTTCCTGCCCTCCAGCCTGCTCTTTTACGCCGTCATGAATCTCTACCTCGGCGAGGAGCGGCTCAGCACCGCGCGCATCTGCAAATCCGTGCTGCTTTCCATCGTGGTGGTCGCCGTGTTTTACGTCACGTTCAAATACATGCTGGAAGTGCCCCTGCCCAAAGGGATGCTCTTCGAGGAGTAGACGGACATGGGGTTGCACGCTCCGCTGGATCTGCTGCGGCTGGCCATGAGCAGACGGAACGCGGCCGGCTGTTTCAGCGTCTACGGCCTGGAGACCGTCCAGGCCGTGCTGGCGGCCGCCGAAACCATGCGTGCGCCGGTCATGTTGTCCATCGGCAACGAGGCCGCGTCGCACGCCGGGCTGGAGGCCTTGGCCAATGCGGCCATGTTCGCGGCCAGGACCTCCAGCGCTCCCGCAACTGTGCATCTCAACCACGGGCGCAGTCTGGAGCGCATCCGCCTGGCCCTGGACCTCGGCTTCCCTTCGTTGATGTTCGACGGCTCAGCGATGCCCTTTGAACTCAATTGCGATCTCACATACGAGGCGGCGCACCTCGCCCACCGGGCCGGCGCTTCCATTGAAGGCGAATTGGGCGTGCTCCCGCACGACGCCTCGAAAAACACGGGCAGGGAACTTGTGGAGCGGGCCGTGCGGTTTGCGGAGGCGACGCGGGTCGATATTCTGGCCCTTTCCATGCCGCGAGGCGGCGTGAGGAGCTATGCGCTCCTGCAGGATCTCTGTGACAGCCTGCCGTGCCCCGTGGCCATACACAACGGCAGCAGACTGGGGCCTGAAGGCCCCAAGGCGCTGACGGCCGCTGGCGCGGGAAAGATCAATTTTCATTCGGAAATAAAACGAAGCATGATGCTCGGGCTCGAACAGCATGCTGATTCACCCTTGGCGCGCCTCGCCGCCATGCGGGAAAAAGTGACGGCCACGGTGCTCGAAAAACTCGCCCTGCTGGAGGCCTCCGGCGGCTGAAGAACCTTTTGAAAAAGGTTCTTCAGAATCTCCAAAACTTTTTAATTGGCATGATTTATTAGGCTGTGTTTCTAAATTCGTTTCGAAAAGAAAATGCGAGAGGGGAAAC
>CAZFCK010000258.1:0-6514 GCA_964517355.1 uncultured Desulfovibrionaceae bacterium
TTGGAAATTGTTTCAGGGGAGAGCCTTGTTTCAAGGCGAAAATGCGCTAGAACATGCTGCAGTAGGCCTCTTGAACTTTGGTCAAGAGGGATAGCAGCTATTTGGGACTCCATCTCCCATGCACACCTCCCGTCCCACCCATCATTTTTTCGCACAAAAAGTAGTGCCTCATTTTATCTTTTAGTTTACAAAATGAGAAAAGATGACTACATTTGTAAACAAGGAGAATGAAGCCATGATCGGTGAACGATTGCATCGCGCACGAAAGGCCGCCGACCTGTCTCTGCGGAGTTTGGCCGAAGAGGTGGGCGTTAGCCATACGTGGATCAACAAGTTTGAGAAGGATCAGGCCATGCCTGATTCGACAACCCTGCTGAAGCTGGGCAAGGTGCTTGGCGTTCGGTCCGAGTATTTTTTTCGGCCTGAAAAGATTACGTTGTCGCAAGTTGACTATCGGAAGCAGAGCACTCTTCCGAAAAAACGTTTGCAGGCGATTACACACGAAATTCTAGATCAAATTGAACGGCGCATGGAGCTTGAGGGATTATTCCCCCAAACGCCTGTGGAACCCTTCGCTCTTCCAGAAGGTTTGCCCACCAAGATTCAGAGCTATGATCAGATTGAGGGTGTTGCCAACCATGTCCGCCATCAATGGGACCTCGGGATGAACCCGATTCCAGTTCTCATTGATCTGCTGGAAATGAAAGGCGTCCGCGTCTTTTGCATTGATGCCCGTGAAGATACCAAGTTTGATGGCCTGCTGGCCTATGCTGCAGAGTCTCCTGTTATCGTTGTCGGGAAATATTGGCCTGGAGATCGCCAGCGCTTTACCCTGGCTCACGAGTTGGGACACCTTGTTCTCGCCAACCGCTTGAGTGATGGACTGGATAGTGAAAAGGCTTGTCACCGTTTTGCGGGGGCCTTTCTGTTTCCCGATTATTCGGTCAAAGCCTATTTAGGCCAGAAGCGCTCTTCTCTTGAAGTTCGCGAGGTGCAGTCGCTCAAGCTTGAGTTTGGGCTCAGCATGGCCGCGATCATACGCCGGGCTTTTGATCTGGGAATCATTAAGGAGGGGTACTACAAGCACCTCAATATCCAGTTCGGAAAGAAGGGATGGCGCAAATGTGAGCCAGGGGAGCCGGTTACTTCCGAGACGGGCAAGGTTTTCTGCAACCTTGTTTTCCACGCCCTTGCGGAAGAGTACATCGGGGACTCCAAGGCTGCTGAACTTCTCAGCCTTCCTTTGGACAAATTCCGCCGCTACCGTAGCATGGAAGAGATAGATGCTGCTCCTTGTCAGTGATGCGAATATCTTGATCGACATGGAGGAAGGCGGGCTACTTGTCTCCATGTTCAGTCTTGAATGCCAATTCATCATTCCCGACATCCTTTTTGTTGAGGAGCTTGCCGAGCTTCATGCACATTATTTGGACTATGGGCTGGAGCAAAGAGCATTGAGTGCGGAGTCCATGCTTTCCGCAATGGGAATGATGCAGTCTTACAGACAGCCCAGCCGGAATGACCTCTTTGCACTGGCGTTGGCCAAACAGGAAACTTGTTCACTTCTCACGGGAGATAAGCACCTGAAGATGGCGGCTGAAGAAGAAGGTGTGAATGTCCACGGCACGATATGGCTTGTAGAAGAGATGGTGAAGAGCGAAAAGATCACGATACATATCGCGAAGGCTGCGTACGAAAAGATGGAACAAGCGGGACGCAGACTGCCTTGGAAAAAGGCCATTGAGCGGTTGGAAAAACTGAAGCCCTGATCTGGCTGTTTCCCCACGACAATGAACGAATCTGACCCCAAAGATGAACTCAAGAAACTCAAGGAAGACCTTGCGCTCCTGAAAGAAGAAAACTCGCGCCTCAAATATCTCCTCGATTCACATGGCATTGTCTGGGAAGAGCCTCCTGCTCAAAACGAACAAGAAGTATCCAGCGCTATCTCTAATGATTCCTGCACTGTGGGAATGACCCCACCTGAAAAGATAGCTCTTTTCAGGCGTCTCTTTCGCGGACGACAAGATGTATTCCCGTTGAGGTGGGAATCAACAAAAACGGGGAAAGCCGGATATTCACCAGCGTGCAGCAATGAATGGCGGCCTGGAGTTTGTCATAAGCCGAAAGTGAAATGTGCTTCATGCGATAACCGGTCATTGAAACCTGTTACTGACGCTGAGATTTATGACCATTTGACGGGCAAGCAAACCATGGGTGTCTATCCGTTGTTGCCCGATGACACGTGTTTGTTTTTGGCTGTTGATTTCGACAAGGCTGAATGGCGCAACGACGCTACGGCCTTCATGGAGTCTTGCCATGAGATGAACGTCCCAGCGGCATTGGAAATATCACGGTCCGGTAATGGCGCACATGTTTGGATATTCTTCTCGGAAGCAGTTTCAGTCAGAGAGGCGCGAAGTCTTGGAACAGCTTTGATCAGTCACACCTGTGCTCGGTTGCGACAACTATCCCTGGAGAGCTACGATAGGCTCTTCCCCAATCAGGACACTTTGCCCAAAGGCGGCTTTGGCAATCTCATCGCCCTTCCTTTGCAAAAGATACCAAGAGAAAGGGGCGGGAGCATTTTTGTCCGTGATGACTTCACGCCTTATACAGACCAATGGAGCTTTCTTGCCTCGCTGGCTCCGTTGTCCCGAAGTGCACTGGAGGATGCCATACTCCGTGCAACAGGCGGAAGACATCCGCTTGATGTCGCGTTTGTGACTGAGGAGGACGAGAATACTCCTTGGGTCACGCCGAAGCCGGTCACGAGCAAGATCACAGGTCCACTTCCTGAATCAATTGATATCGTCTTGGCAAATCAAATTTTCATCCCAAAAGATAATGTGCCTCAACCCTTACTCAACAAGTTGATACGGCTTGCCGCTTTCCAGAATCCGGAATTTTACAAAGCTCAGGCCATGCGAATGCCTGTTTGGGACAAGCCCCGCATCATTGGCTGTGCGGATAATTATCCTCAGCATATTGGCCTGCCGCGTGGATGTTTTCCTGCTGTGCAAGATTTGCTGCAACTGAACGACGTTAAAGCAAACATCCAAGACGAACGGCTGGCAGGAGCCAAAATCAAAGCACGATTCAGGGGCAACCTGCGGAAGGACCAAAAGGCAGCACTCAAAGACATACTGAAAAACGATGTAGGGACATTATGCGCTCCCACCGCCTTTGGGAAAACGGTTGTCGGGGCGGCGCTCATCGCCAAGCGAAAAGTGAGCACGTTGGTCCTCGTCCACCGGGCCAATTTGATGCGCCAATGGCAGGAGCGATTGTCATCATTTCTTGACCTTCCTTCGCCTCCCGGTGTGATAGGAGGAGGGAAGGACCGCCCAACAGGTAAAGTCGATATAGCGATCATGCAGTCACTTGGTAGAAGGGAGGACCTTGCGACCTTTCTCGATAATTATGGGCAGGTCATCGTTGATGAATGTCATCACATATCCGCCTATTCCTTTGAGGCCATTCTCAAGCAGGCCAAAGCGAAATATGTCACAGGGCTAACAGCGACTCCCATTCGACGGGATGGTCATCACCCAATAATCTTCTTGCAGTGCGGGGATGTCGTCCACAAAGCAAAGATTCCTGAAAACGCACCTGCGAATCTTGAAGTCTTTGCATATAAGCTTGATGCCCCACAAGGTCTTCCCGAAGACTCCATCCAGGAAGTCTTTCGCATCATTGTAGAAGATGAAAAGCGAAACAGCATAATCGTTCAAGATGTTCTCAAGGCATATGGAGACGGAAGGAAAATACTTCTTTTGACGGAGCGGACACGTCATCTTCAAATCCTCCAAGAGTCCCTTGAGCCTCAGTTGGAGAATTGTTTTGTACTGCATGGCCGCTTGTCTGCAAAACAACGTTCTTCAGTGTACAGCAGGCTTGATGAACTTGACGAGGCCGCTCCACGCGTTCTGGTTGCTACAGGAAGGCTTGTAGGCGAAGGTTTTGATCATCCACCGCTCGATACACTGTTCCTGGCGATGCCAATTTCTTGGAAGGGAACGCTTCAACAATACGCAGGGCGTCTTCATCGTGAGCACGCCCTCAAACAACACGTTTGTATTTATGACTATCATGAGCATGACCATCCCCAGCTTGCACGGATGTGGCATAAACGATTGAGCGGGTATAAGTCGATGGGATACAAAGTTGCTGAAGAAAAGCTTTGATGGTGAGTTCATCTGAAGATTCTTCACACTCCCAAATACTGTATCTGTGGCCGTGATCAACGTTTTCTGTTTTCTAAAATTGGTCTGCCATCAAGGGAATCGAGAATTTCCACGCAGCGGGTTTTGCGTTTATGCTCTAAGCGAAGCGAGGAAAGATATTTGTTCCACTCTCCATCTTTTCCTTGTTTGTTCATAATGTTGGCTGCCTTGCGCAAATAGGTCGCGGCTTCCTGGTAGGCTCCGACCTTGACTTGCGCAATGAGTTGTTCTGCCAAGTCTTGCCATAGCCGCACGGCACGCTCGGGAGCATAATCCTGCACAGCTTGGGCTATTTCGTCTTCACGCCTGTGGACCCAAAAACCGACCTGCTTAGGACGCTTGTCATACAGCGCCAATACTCGTTCGGGATCATGCTCATGGATGGCCAGATCAGTGAGTATCTCGTTCCGGCGGCCCTTGTCGATTCGCCGACCATCAGTAGAACAGAGTGATCTATTTTCAAAAGGCCAAGCCTGCATATTCCACGGAAGAGTCGCATTCTCCAGGGACTCGAGAAGGCAGAGGCGGACCTGACCCCATAGGCTGAGGTTATCGCACGCGGCTTTGCATTCATCATATGTCTGGACAGAGGGGGAGCCTGAAAAATTTTCCACCCGCATGGCGATCGCAGACTCCCAATCCTTTTGCATCATGCGGAGGTGAATGAGCTTTTCGCGCAGTCTGGACGCAATTCCAGGGGAATCCTGTTTTGTGGCCTTTATCCCGTCATGAATCCATTTTTCAGCTTCCTCAACCATGCCTTCGTGTATGAGAGAATCGACAAGCCGCTCATAATCCTGGGAGATGGGAGCCTCCGACGCGTACAGAGGTATAATTTCTTTATCTCGCCCGGCGCGTTCCAAAGCGTAGACGGCCATTTCAGTCAGTTGCCTCCGCTTGTATTTGCTTCCCAGCGTTGGGCTTTCGTCCTTCTTCAAGCGGGCAAGCAATACATCGGCAACCTTGTCCCAGGCCTCAACCGGGTGTGATTCTTGGAGACAACTTCGAAAGGCATTACATATCCCAAAGTCGTCTTCAGAAATTGCGTTGATGGCCCAAAGCAGCCTGTCTTCAGGGGGCAGGGAGGATTGCTCCAGCGCCTTGGCGACGATTTCAAGGCTTGAAGCAACTTCATCGCAGGTTTCTCCTTCGTCATTACTTTCTTCCACATGACGAGTTCCGAATTTCAACAAGTCCTCACCGGCTGTGAGCACTGCGTCGGCGTGACCGTTCTCAAGAAGGGTCCGAAGGGTTCTCTGAATGCCCGAGTAGTCGGGGGTATATCTATCATCGCTCCAGTAATTGCTCCACCCAGGTTCCTGGCTGATTTCGCGAATTTCCTTGCGTACCCGTTTGAGCAAGGAAGCTACGTCCCCAGAAGCGACTCGAAAAGTCTCCAGAAGCTCCGTCATCACGGCAGGATGGTTGAAAGCCATTTTACGCAGCAGGTCGACAAGTTGCGACTTGGTTTTCTTTTCGAGGAATGTGTCGAGCAAGGCAAGGGAAGACGTGTCAGGATCATCCGGGCTGTTAATCTCGTCATCTTCATCCAAGTCTTCAACCAGATACAGCCGCTCGTCATCTTCATCCGCTATGGGAATCTTTCCGCCATCCTCGACATGAAAGAGATATGCGAGGATCGTCGCCACAGCGTGTTTGCAACGAGAACCGTAGGGACAAGAGCAAATAGACCCGAGTTGGCCATTTTCTGAGAAAAAAACATGCGTTGCGTAGGTCCTGGTTCCATCCACCCAGGAAAGAAGCCCACCATCCGAAGTAATGGAGAGATCGTCTACCCGCCCCTGTTTTTGGTAATTTCGCCCTCTTGAGACAACTTTGCTCCCGGCCCACTCTGTCAGGTCGTCATAGGATAGCTTTTGAAATCGTTTGAAAGAAATTGTCATGGCCGTGTCTTGATAAGTGACTTTGAAATCATTAATTTCAAGAGGCAGTTCGCGTGATTACGGATTCCCCGACCTTAAACACCTGGTGCATCATCGTGGGCAAAAAGTATGACCATTTTTGTTCTCGGGAGCAACTCACATCCGACCCTTACATCCGCAGTAAATAAACCAGTCCAGAAAAGGAGCAGTGAGCATGTATTGGCTCCTCATCCCCGGTGACCCGTCGGTGAACCTGGATTCCGCAAGATTCCTGTAGGATTCCCACAAGAGTGTTCACAGTAGCTGTAAAAAGATTAATAAAATCAACACTTCTTTAGCCTTCGCCAGGCATGGCATTCAAGAGGCCGTCGGTTCAATTCCGTCCAGCTCCACCACCATATTTCT
>CAZFCK010000259.1:0-6482 GCA_964517355.1 uncultured Desulfovibrionaceae bacterium
GCTCTAGAAAGTTTGGGAAGGGGAGAGCGCGAGAGGGGAAACCCTTTTCAAAGGGTTTCCCCTCTCGCATTATATTTTCGAAACGAACTTCGAAACACAGCCTAAAAGAAAAAAATAATAAAGTCGCGGGCTGTTGCGCCCGCACGACGACAAGAGGAGGCTCCCGGGCGCCGGAAAAACGACTTTTTAAACTTGTTTTTTCAACAAATGCGAAATGTTATAATACACGACTTACTCAGAATGTCGAAATATCAACCTTATAAAAATTGTGACGATCTGATACGTGTACCTGAAACAATAGGATATTGTTCCAGTTACACGCCTTATTTCAAGGCGTAAACGCGCTCATATATTCCTTGTGGATGAAAGCTTGCGCAGTGAGGAATAAAATCATATCTTCATAAGTTTAAAAAAAGGTTTCGCAGAAGACGATGAGGAGCGGTATGAGCAAAATCATGTCACAAAAACAAAGCGATTACTTCGAACTCTCCCCGCTGATGCTTTTTCCCGGCACGTGCGGAAAGTTCAATATCTATCTCAAACAGGAAGGTGAATTCGTCCTTTACGCCTCCGCGGGGGAGAGTTTCAGTCTCAAACATCGCCGCACGCTGCATGAAAGCGGCGTGAAGGAAGTATATATCCACACTCATGACCGGGAACGCTACAATTACTATGTGGAAAACAATCTCGGAATGATGCTGCAAGACGAAAGCCTGCCCATGAATGAACGGGCGGCCATCCTTTATAGCGCCAGTACGGATCTCGTTAAGGGCATATTCGATAATTTTCTGCCGGAAAACTTCCAGCAGGAGCAGTTCGACCGCGTTGTGCACATGATACGGGATTCCATCAAATTCCTGACACTGGAAAACGCGCTCAAGACACTGGCTTCCTTCATCTCCCACGATTACCACACCTATTCCCACTGCGTGCAGGCCTTTGTTTACACCGTATCCATCCTTGCCACTTATGGTGATTACGATGAAAACATACTCGTGGATTGCGGTATGGGGGCGATTTTGCACGATGTGGGGAAATGCAACATCCCAAAAAGCATTTTAAAGAAAACGGGAAAGCTCAACAGCGAGGAACGCAGGCAGGTGAATACGCACCCCTTGCTGGGCGTTTCCATGCTCACGCATATCAACCTCCCCTGCGAAACCCTGAACAGCATTCTTTTTCATCACGAACGCATGGACGGAAGAGGTTATCCCGGCGGCCTCAGGGGGAAGAATATCCCGATCTATGTCCGCGCACTCACCATCAGCGACATCTACGACGCGCTGACATCGGATCGCCCCTACGCCAAAGGCATACGCCCCTTCGAAGCCTTGCGCATCATGCGTGATGAGATGGGCTCGGGTCTGGATATGGACGTGTTCAAACGCTTTATTTCCGTGTTGAGCGGCGCTGAGATCATCTGAAAAACATGACGCCGGACACGCAGGCAGACCAGGCGCGCGCCTTTTTTCCCCGCGGCCTCGAACAACCCGAGGGCCGCTTCCGCTTCTCCATGGACGCCTTGCTCCTGGCCTCCTTCGCCGGGGGCGCGCCCTGGAAAAAGGCCCTGGATTGCGGCACGGGCTGCGGCGTGGTGGGGCTGGCGCTTTTACTCCTGCAAGGCGATGGGCGCGTGCTGGGCGTGGACCGGGACAGCGCCATGTGCCGGGCCGCCCAGGCCAATGCCGCGCAACTCGGGTTGGAGCGACACTTTCACG
This sequence comes from uncultured Desulfovibrionaceae bacterium, assembly GCA_964517355.1. Taxonomy (GTDB): domain Bacteria; phylum Desulfobacterota; class Desulfovibrionia; order Desulfovibrionales; family Desulfovibrionaceae; genus CAZFCK01. Next base: position 1,719 of record CAZFCK010000259.1, read on the forward strand.
CCGCGCATCTGGACCTGCGCCGTCGCGATGCTCAGTGGCGGGAGTTCGTGCCTCCCGGTTCTTTCGACCTGGTCGTGGCCAACCCCCCCTACAGGGCGCCGGATTCGGGCCGTCGCAATCCCGGCGCCGCTGTCCAGGCTGCCCGCTTCGAACTCGCAGCGGTTCTTGAAGATTTTGTGAACGCCGCGCGCGCGGCCTGCGCGACCAGGATGCGCTTTTGCCTTGTCTATTTGGCGGAGCGCCTTCCGCTGGCCTGCGCCGCGCTGGAAAACGGCGGTTTCGCCGTGAAACGCATCCTTCCCGTGCATTCCCGCGCCTGCGAACCGGCCAAGCTGGCGCTGTTGGAGGCGCGCAAGCAAGGGGGCGCGGGGTGTGAGCTGGCTCCCCCCCTCGTCCTCTACCAAGGGTGGGGGCAAGATACGCGCCTCACGGAACAGGCGCTTGCCTTTTGCCCGTTTTTGGCATGCAATGCCCGCGACCATTCGCACACAACGCCCGGAGACATCCCGTGATAACACGCATCGTTCTCGAACAATTCATGGCGCACGAACACAGTGTGCTCGAACTGGGGCCGGGGCTCACCGTGCTCACCGGACCCAACAACACCGGTAAATCCGCCGTGGTGGAGGCCTTGCGCTGCGTGGTGGAAAATCCCGTGCCCAAGCAGTTTATCCGGCACGGCGCCAAGGAGGCGCGGGTCGAGATCCATACGGAGGACGGATGGCGCGTGGTCTGGGTCCGCAAAGACAAGAGTCCGCTTTATGAACTCTGGGCGCCCGAGGCTGAAGAACCCACGATCTTCGCGAAAACAGGCCGCAAGGTGCCGGAGGAAATCCAGGCCGTGCTCAAGATGCCGCAAGTGCATCTGGATGAGAGCAACAAAAACATCGACGTGCACCTGGGCAACCAGCGTGAACCCATCTTTCTGCTGAATCAGCCTGGTTCGGCTCTGGCGCAGTTTTTCGCGGCCTCCACAGAAAGCGCGCACCTGCTGGCCATGCAGGACCTGCTCAAGGACAAAACCCAGGCCGCCACCCGCACCGGTAAGGAAAGCGCGACACGTATGCAGCGCTTGAAAGAGGGGCTGGACAGGCTGACGCCTTTGCCCGACCTTGAGCTGGCGCGCCAAAAGGCCGCAATCGTGCTGGACGCCGTGCGGCGTCTGGAAACCGCCGCGCCGCGCTTGGAAAACACCCTGCAGCGTATGCGGACCCTGCGGCGTCGTACAATCGTTCTCAAAGAAAGCCTGGATGTTGCCGCGTTGCTGCGCGCCGCCCCGTTGCTGGTGCCGGTGGAGAATTTGCTGCGTTGGCTCGCACTGCGGCAGATGAGGGATAAAGCCCGCATCCTGGCGGCACGGCGTGCTGAACGCCTTGCAGGGTTGCATGCGCCTCAAGCTCTTTTTCCCGTGCGGGACCTTGCGCTGCTGGCAGCCAAAATGAAGCGGGGGCGCGCAACAGCCTCGGCCTTGCGCCGGAAGCGGCGGACATTGGACGCTCTCAAGCCGTCCGGGGATCTCTTTCCGGCCGCATCATTGGCGCGTGTTCTGGACGCGCGCCAAAATCTGGATCTGGTTCTGCGCGCGGCAACGCGCCAGAGCCGTGCGCTGGAGGCGCTGGCAAAGCCGCCGGATATTTTTCCTGTTGCATCCCTCTGCCGCACCCTGGAGCGGGGGCGCGCCCTGCATAGCCAAACCGAACGCTTGCGCAAGGCGGACGCCTGCGCGGCAACCCTTTCGCCTCCGCCGATTCTTGCGGAAACCACAAAGGTGGAGCACATGCTGGAGCAATTGCGCTCCCTGCGCAGGCAACGCGATCTCCTGAGCAGGGGCGTGGCCGCGAGGGACAAGGAGTTGGCGGAGCACAGACAGCGCGTTGCAGAGCGGCTTGAGGAGCTGGGCATGTGTCCCTTGTGCGGCGCACGTATGGATGCATCCCATTTTCTCCAAGGGGAGCACGGGCATGGCTGATCAATTGCCCCTGCTCACGGCCAACGGACTGCTCATGCTGGCGGACCCGCATTTCGCGGCCACGCCTCCCGGGCAACGCAGGGAAGGGTATCTGGATCAGGTGCTTGAAAAGGTGCGCACGGCCATGGAACAGGCTGTTGAGCGCGACCTGGTGGTGGTCTTTTTGGGCGACCTTTTCCATTGGCCGAGGGACAATCCCAATAATCTGCTGGTGGCGCTCATAGAGCTGTTCGGCTCATTCGGGCGCAGGCATCGCAAACCTTGGGCTCTGGTGGGCAACCACGACAAATACCAGGCCAACTACACCAGCGACGTGTCCCTGGCCGTGTTGGAAGCGGCCGGCGTCGTGGAGGTCATCTCCAAAGCCGGGGAGCAATTTCTCCTGCAGGCGCCTGGCAAACGCCTTTTGCTCGGCGCATCGCCTGATTTTACGCCCGTACCCTCGCGTCATGAAAAAGCCGGGGAGGACGTGACCCTGTGGATCACGCATCACAACGTGGGCTTTCCCGATGTTGAGAACAAGCGCGTGCGCGTGCGCGAGCTGCCAGGTGTGGACTGGGTGGTCAACGGCCACATTCACCGCCCCCAGCCTGTACAGGTGCGGGGCTGCACGCGCTGGGTCAACGCCGGGGGCCTGGTGCGCATGCAATTCTCCCGGTACAACCTGGAGCGCCGTCCATCGGCCGTTGTGTGGACGCCGGAATGTGAGGAAAAGGGGGAGCTCGAACGTTGGGAAGTGCCCATCCGCCCCTTTTGGGAGGTCTTCCCGGATCAGGAGTTGCCACAAGAAGAGGTAAAGCCCGAGATCGATCAATCCCTGTTTGTGGCCGGTCTGGAGCGCCTGGCCTGGCGGCGCACCCAGGAAGGACTTGGACTGCGCCAATTTCTGGATAAAAACCTGCAAGACCCGGATAGCCCTGAACAACAGCTTGTCTGGCGTCTGTACGAGGAGGTCGTTGGTGGTGAGCAAGACGGCAAATGATCAGGATCAGGCCCTTGAGCGGGAACTCGCCGGCCTGAAAAAGGAATATGAGCGGTTGAAGGAGCAGAAATTCCGCACCGAGGAGAATCTCGCCAGCCTGGAGCGTCAGCTGCAGGAGCTGGAAGCCCAGGCTGAAGAGGAATTCGGCACTGCCGACCCCGTGGAGCTGGAGCGTCTGCTCCAGGAAAAACGCGCTGAAAACGCCAGGCTGGTGGCGGAATACCGCGGCCACATCCAGGAGATCAACAGCGGATTGTCTTCCATAGAACAAGAAGAGGGGCAGGCGTGAGCGACACGCCCCCGCTTCCGTCCTCCCAGGAATTGGCCCGGGATCTGAGCGATGCGCAACGCCGTCTGGACAGGCTGCAAGGCCTGGCGGAAGAGCGCGTGCGCGGGCACCGGGAAGCATGCCGGCTCTTGCGGGAATCCGAGGAGTTTCTTGAAGTCGCGCAAAACGCCAAAGGCCTGATGGAGCGGCTCACGGCCTCGCTTTTCGGGGAGATCCTGGAAAAGGTCGAGGAAAACCTGAGCCACGCCCTGCGCGAGATTCTGGGCCAGGAGCGCGCGGTGAAAAGCCGTCGGGAAACCAAAGACAACAGGCTGCACGTCACGCTTTACGTGGAAGGGCCGGAAGGCGAGGAGGAGAACATCCTTGCGGGGCAAGGAGGCTCGGTGTGCAACATCCTTTCGGTTGGTTTGCGCTGCATCGCCCTATCGCGGCTCGACCCGGCGCAGCACCGCCCCTTTTTGGTTCTGGACGAACAGGATTGCTGGCTCAAGCCCGCCCTGGTGCCCGTGTTCATGAAGACCATCGCCCGCATTGCCGAGGTGCTGGGGCTGCAGGTCCTGATCATCAGCCACCACCCCGTGGATCTGTTCGCCATGCATGCCCGGCGTGTCCTGGAGCTGCGCCCCATGAAGGACGGGGGCCCGAAAATTCACGTGCTGCGAGACGCGCCCCCGGATGCGGGAGCTGAAGAATCCTGGGATACGTTGGAGCAGTCCTTGCCGGATTGAAAAAAATCTCAGGGGTCCAGGCAGTCCATGGACGAAGCGCGGACGGTATCCAGGCGCCGCACCACGTTCCCCTTGGTGTCTATGCAGCTCCAGCGGCCACCTTCCATGGTCCAATGCTCCCCGTACATGACTTTGACGCAGTCCTGGCACACCGCGGCGCGCCCCTGCTCGAATGGCGTGGCAAAGGTGAACGCGGCGGGAATGACCACGGAGCAGGACTGGTCGAAGAAGCCCATTTTGCCGTTTTCCACGAAGCGCGCCAGGCCTTGGCTGAAATAATCGGGTCCGTTGTCGAAGATGAAAGGCGTGAGCAGGGTGCGTCCCTGAAGGTCGATGCAGATCCAACCCTGGTCCGCCACGGCAAAGGCCGCGCCATGGGCGTTGAACTCCCCGGCCATGTGATAAGCGTAAGGGATTGCGGGGGCGCCGCCGCCCCCGCAATAACCCCATAATCCTTCCTTATTTTCACAAGGGACGGGAAATGTTTCCCTGGCCTGAACCGGATTTGAGAGCAGCAGGCAGAGCGCCGCGGCGATCATGAGATACGCGAGCTGCATGGGCACCGTCTCCGTAAGGGCATTGTAACGTTCAAATAACAATGCCTCCGGTGGCTTAAGAACCTTTTGAAAAATGGTTCTCAGGATTTCCAAACCCTTTTATCTAGGGCCTGTTTCTAAAACGATAATGATTTTGGAAGACCGTTTAAAAAAATTACAAGAAATCAAAATGATATATTTAACTTCCTCAAAATTAGAAAGTTTGGGAAGGGGAGAGCGCGAGAGGGGAAACCCTTTTC
>CAZFCK010000260.1:0-6473 GCA_964517355.1 uncultured Desulfovibrionaceae bacterium
CCATCCGTAAGGCGCGAAACGACCGCGCCTAACGGCTGCCGCTAACAAAGGGTTTTCCCTCTCGCATTTTCTTTTCATAATGAATTTAGAAACACAGCCTAACCAGATGGATGCATTGCCGCTTCAATGTCCTTTTGCTCTGGCGTTCCATTTCCCGAACGCGGCACATCGCGTGCGTAGGCCCATGGCGCAAGGCGCAGTGTCTGTTTGCACGACCATTCAGTAACTGCTTGACAATGCAGTCACTGCATCCTACCTGATAACGAATATTATTCACCTGCGGAGTTGGTAATGGCTAAAAAAGAGCGTCAAGCCTGTGAAAAGGTGGATTCCATTTTATCCGCCACACGCGATTTGTTCGCGGTGCATGGCTTCGACAACACGCCAATCGCTCAAATCGCCGATCAAGCGCGCGTTGCCGGCGGCACTGTCATATATCACTTCAAGACTAAGGAGAATCTGCTTTTCATTCTTTGTCGGCAAATCCTTTACAACCTCTTCAAGGAAATCCGCAACGCGATGAACCAGGCGATTTCGCCGGAACTTGCCATTGAACGTTTCATTTTAGGATACCAGGATTTTGTAAAACAAAATCCCCAAGACTATCTTGTGTTGCTCAACGCTGATCCCTTCCAGCTGCTCGATGTCACGCAACCGGCATATCTCGACCTTAAAATTTATAAATACTGGATAGTCCAGCTCGTGGAAGAAGCCTTGCATCAAGGTATCGAGCAACGTTTGTTTCCCGAGCTTCCCGTGATGGAGACGGCGCAGGTTCTTGTAACCATGATGCACTGCGCGGCGAAAATGCACCTCCTTCCGAACGCCCAGGGCATGAACCTTTATCCCGAAGCATTACGCTTTGCGCAAGCGCGCCTTGCAATTACCATGGATTCTGATACGAGAGCATAAGCGTTCTCATATTTAGTAATTTAAATTATTGAGGTTTTTCATGAAGAACATCAAATTGGGCGTAAAACTCCTCGGCGGGTTCATTGTCACCGCGATTATCGCACTGGCCGTGGGGCTGGTGTGCATCAATGTGATCGGGACATTGACAACCCATCTTACCGAAATCGGCGATTACAGGATGCCGAGCATGCGCGACATGCTGCGCATCGAATCAGAGGTCAATTCTCTGGCCGCGAATCTGAACCTTTTGCTCAGTCCGTATCTCGATCAGGAACAGCGTGACAAGGAATATGAAAATATCGACAAGTCCCGCGAACGCTACCAGGAAGCCTGGAAGGGCTACGAGGCCATGCCCCGCTCCGAAGAGGCCAAGCGCCTGTGGCAGGAGTATGCGGACGCCAACAATGAATACAAAACATTCAACAACTCCATCATCACTCTCTCCAAGAGCCTGCAGCAGACCGATATTCTCAACCCGGACGAGTTCATGCGCAACCTGCAGCAATACCGCGGCGATCATTACAAATTACTCAGCGAGGTGGGCAACTTGCTGCTCACCGGGACCGAGTTCGAGGGCGGGGAGGACCCCACCGCCTGTAACTTCGGAAAACGCCTCATCAATTTCACCACGACCAACCCAACCCTGCAGAAGCTTGTTCAGGATATTAAGCCGCTTCATATTAAATTCCATGAAACGGTGAGACGCATCAAGGAATACGCTTCAGGGCTCAACCGACTCAAGGCCACCGAGCTGTACACAAACGAGATGGTGCCCACGGCCGACAAAATCTTCACCATGTTGCGAGAAATGCGCGCCGAAGCGCAGAAGTCCGTGGACATCTTCGCTGAGATGAACAACATTGTCCTCGTAAAGCAAGCAGGTTTCAAGCAAAAAGCCTTCAATGCCCTCTCAAGGTGCGTCGCCAACAATGTGGATGAGACCCTTGCGGCCATCAAGGTTGGCCAGGAAGCTTCCACCGAAGGTAAAACCATGGCCTGGGGCGGAATCGCCGTTGGACTGATCCTTGCCATCGGCCTGGGCGTCATATTGTCGCGCAGCATCACCCGCCCCATTCTCAAGGGAGTGGATTTCGCGCAGCATATGGCGGAGGGTGATTTCACCAGCGAGCTGGCGATCAACCAGAAGGATGAAATCGGAATCCTGGCCAATGCGCTCAACAACATGGTGCAAAAACTACGTTCCATTGTCGCAGAGGTGCAATCTGCTTCTGAAAATGTGGCCTCCGGCAGTGAGGAGCTGAGTTCCACGGCCCAGAGCATGTCCCAGGGCGCCACGGAACAAGCCGCCAACGTTGAAGAGATCTCTTCTTCCGTTGAACAGATGAGCAGCAATATCCGCCAAAACGCGGAAAACGCCCAACAGACCCAAACCATAGCCCTTCAGGCGGCCCAGGATGCCGAGGCCGGCGGCAAGGCCGTTCTCGAAGCCGTGACCGCCATGAAGCATATCGCTGAAAAGATAACCATTATAGAGGAAATCGCCCGGCAGACCAACCTGCTGGCCTTAAACGCGGCCATTGAGGCCGCCCGCGCGGGCGAACACGGCAAAGGATTCGCCGTTGTTGCGGCCGAAGTGCGCAAACTTGCGGAACGCAGCGGTGGCGCCGCGGCCGAGATCAGCGATCTCTCCTCTTCCACTGTCTCCATTGCGGAACGCGCTGGCGACATGCTGACGAAAATGGTCCCCGACATCCGCAAAACAGCCGACCTTGTCCAGGAAATCGCAGCCGCGAGCCATGAGCAGGATGTCGGCGGACAGCAAATCAACAAAGCCGTGCAGCAACTCGACCAGGTGGTGCAGCAAAACGCTTCCGCTTCCGAGGAGATGGCTTCCACTTCCGAAGAATTATCCAGCCAGGCGGAAACGCTCATGAGCACCATGAGCTTCTTCAGGGTCGGCAGCGGACAGCAGCGGCAGACAAGACGCAAAAGAAATGCGCCCAAGGCCTTGCCTCAAACCTTTTCTCATGGCAACAAGACAACACAGGGTATCGCCCTCGACATGCAATCCGGCGACACTGACGATGATTTTGAACGTTTTTAAGGAATTGTCGATCGTAATGACAATGTGTGCCGCACTCTTGCGCGTCGATTTGCTCAAAGCACTGTCCCAAGAGGCGTGGCAGGCCAGTATCCTGGAATCCACGCCTGCACCCTAGAGTAAAGGATGAGCGCCATGGACGAGAATTCCGCCGCATTGAATCAATATCTGACCTTCACCCTTGGGGAGGAAATTTTCGCGCTCGATATTTCCTGCGTTCGCGAAATCCTGGACGATACCAACATCACCCGTATTCCGCGCACGCCTCCCTCCATGCGGGGCGTGCTCAACGTACGCGGCCACGCTGTGCCGGTGGTGGACCTGCGACGCAAATTCGGCATGTCGTCCACGGAAATGACGGTGAACACCTGTGTCATCATCACGGAAGTCACTATTGAGGATGAAATGGCGCAAGTGGGTGCGCTTGCGGACACGGTTCAGGAAGTTGTGGAAGTCATGCCAGCCAATATCGATCCGCCCCCACAAATGGGAACGGCCATTGATACCCGTTTTATCAAGGGCATGGCTAAAAAAGACAACAGGTTCATCATCATTCTGGATGTAAACCGCATCTTTTCCACGGAAGAACTTGCCGTTGCGCAATCAACGCAATCGGCGGGCGAACCGCAAGAAGCCTGATGCCGCACAAGTAATATCCTGTCCGGGGGGAAGATCTCTTGAAAAAGGCTCTTCCCCTCGGGTTCTTCCTTCCCCACCCGTCAAAAAATATGCTTGTGCATGCTTCCAATTCATATCGATATCCTGGTGTAAGACGCAAGCACAGCCGTCGCCACCCCTAAGGCCTATCCCCCCTCTACAGGCTGCGGCTTTAGCGCATTTTCGCCTTGAAACAAGGCTCTCCCCTGAAAACGATAGATTTTTAACTTCTCGCACTTTCATTTTCTAACGAAGTTAAAAGTGATCCCGTTCATTGCTGCAGTGTGTCGATAGCATGAATAAGCTGAGGTTTCTCCCACATACCGATACGTAAAAGCGCAACGGCCACTTGAGAAAATTTCTAGACTCTGTTAGGCGAGCGTATGGAGGTGCCGCCATGGGGGGCAAACGTATTGCCTTAACAAGCCAGGACCTGATCCTCTTTGAGCACGCTCTCAAAGACGAAATCGCATCATTCATCGATTTTTCATCCTATTCGCTGTATTTTCCGCAGGAGATGCCTTACGAGATGCGCGACCCCAATGCGGAACCCGGCGATTTAGGCATGCTGGCCATCCATCTGCCGAAAGAAAGGAAGCTGCTGCTGCCTCTTGCGCAGGAGGGACGCTTCTTGGGCGTGTTTCAAGCGCGGGGGGTGAAAATCGCGGCCCCCAAATCCATCCTGCCGTTTCTCACGCGCATGGCCTCCTTATGTCTGGACAAACTCGCCATGGGCAAACGTTCCATCACAGATCCGGTCACGGGCCTCGAAACCCGGCACTCTTTTCTTAAGGCCCTGGAACGTGAAATCGACGCCGTACGTGATTGCATGCGTCCCGGTTCCACGTGCGCAGACCTCTCCGCCCCCGTCTATCGCGCCGGGCTCACCGTGCTTTCGATTCACGTCACGGATCTCGAACAGCTCCAGAAACAATACGGCTACATCGTCGCCGATCGCATGCTTTCCCTGTTGGGAGATGTTATTGAAAACGTGCGCCCGAAACAGGTACATGCGGCTCATTACGCGGAAGGCCGTTTCACCCTTTTCATTCCCGAAGCCATACCGAACGCCTGCCGCAAGCTTGCCCAGGAACTGGCGGCGCAACTGTGCCAGGTTCGCTATCTTCATGAAATAACGGATGAACGCCTAAGTGTTTCGTGTAATATCGGCCAAGCAAACTACCCCCAGGATATGGAAGGCGCCCTCTTTGAGAGATCCGTGGCCGAACAGGCGAGACTTTTACTGCAAAAAGGCGCCAAGGCCGCCAATGTGGCCCAGGAACAGGGCCCCGGCGCCATCTTCCCTTATGCGCGCATCCTGGAACAAGGAGGGCGCGTCAAAGAGGTGTTGCCCATCAACCGGCTGCTTCTCAGCGTTGGACGCGATGCGGGCGCGCGCGAGGGGCAACGCTTTCTCGTCTGGTCGCCCAGCCCGGAACAACAGGGGGATAGCGATGCGACACCGCCCCTGTACAAAGGCGAAGTGGCGCTCATGGAAGTATTGGACCGCTCATCCCTCGCTGAAATCATGCATCAAGGCGATCCGACCTGGGAAATCTGCCCCGGCGACCGCCTCACCCTGCTGAAGGAATCTCTCGCCCCTGCTTCCCAAACCGGAAGCGCTGCGGACCAATCCAGCACACAACGGGACATGCTCACGGGGTTGCTGCTGTACCGGGATTTTCTCATGGCCTGGACCAAACAACGGGAACATTGCCAGGATTTTACCCTGGCCCTGCTCCGTCTGGGCATAGACGACGCCACGCTGGACCATACCCGTGCCGAGCAGCAAGCCGTGGAAGCCGCGACCCTGGCCAAGGAATTCTTCAGCCCGGAGTTCCTGGGAGGGCGATACAGCCTGACAAGCCTGCTGCTCTTTCATCCGGGAATGTCCGGCCCACAAGCTCAAGAACAGTACAACGCCTTTGTAGAACGTCTGCGCAAACTCGATATCCATGCAGCCGCGGGCTTGGCCTGCCATCCCTTCCTGCATTTCCGCAAGGCGGACGCCCTGGAGAACTGCCGCAAGGCCCTGGACTATGCGTTGCTTCTGCCGCAGCCGCATGTGGGGTTGACCGATTCCCTGGCCCTGAATATCAGTGCGGACAAGCTGTTCAGCCAAGGCGACCTGTACGGAGCCGTGGAGGAATATAAACTCGCCCTGCTGGCGGACGAAAACAATACACTGGCCCAAAACTCCCTGGGCATCTGCATGGCCAGGATGGGGCAGTTGCAACAGGCCAGGCAGCATTTTGAAAACGTGCTGCGCCGGAACAAGAAGGATGTCATGGCCTTGTACAACCTGGGCTTTGTTCTGCAACGCATGGGCGAAGCCTCGGCCGCGCGCGAAACCTTCAAACGCTGCCTGAAAGCCGAGCCGGAGCACATCTACTCGCTTATCCGCCTGGGACAGCTGGCAGAACAGCAAAACCGCCTCACCCAGGCGCGCACCTATTATAACAAGGCCGCCGCCATGGAGCAGGGTGCTGGCGTCACCCAACGCTATCTGGCGCGCTTGAGCATAAAACAGGGGCGCGTGGAAGAGGCCCGCGAACGTCTGCATCAGGCCTTGCGCCATGACCCGCAGGACGCCTTTTCCATGCATCTGCTGGCGCAACTCTACCTGGACAACAACGAGGACCCGAGCATCGCCGAAACATTGGCGCGTCAAAGCGTTTCTCTGCGCCCCGAAAGCTCCCCCTTCTGGCTGGTGCTGGCTCGCGCCTATGAAATGCAGGGAAAGAATCGCGAAGCCAAAGAAGCCTACAGCCGCGCCGGCGACCGCTAGCGCATTTTCGCCTTGAAACAACGCCTTTTTTCCAGATTCTTTATGAAAAGATAA
>CAZFCK010000261.1:0-6457 GCA_964517355.1 uncultured Desulfovibrionaceae bacterium
AAGGCTCTCCCCTGAAACAATTTCCAATTGTTCCAGGGAAATGCATAAGAGCATTGAAACTTTGAAAAAGTTGAAAGGCTCTGCAAAGATTTGCTTGCAACTCTTTGCCGCGAAATGATTGCAGGCGGGCTTTGCCCGCCGTTAAGCGATCATTTCAAGCGTTAAATGCTCTAGTGGATATATGTCGGGATGTTGATGAACACCTCCTTGGTGAAGGTCATCATCTTGTCCAGAATCCAGGGAAAGGAAAACAACAGGGCCAGGAAAATGGAGACGATCTTGGGGATGAAGGTCAGGGTCATCTCCTGGATCTGGGTGGCGGCTTGCAGGATGCTGATGAGCACGCCCACGCCGAGCCCTATGCCGAGCATGGGCAGGGCGATGGAAAGAGCCAATTCAATGGACTGACGCGCAAAACCAATGATGAATTCGGGAGTCATGGCGGTTATCCTTTCGGCGCAAAGCCGCGTTTGCATACTGCGTTAAAATAAAAAGCTGTTCACCAACGAGCCGGTCAAAAGGCTCCACCCGTCCACCATGACGAAAAGCAGGATTTTGAACGGCAGCGAGACCATGACCGGGGGGAGCATCATCATGCCCATGGCCAGCAGAATGCTCGCCACGACCATGTCCAGGATCAAAAAGGGCACATAGATCAGAAAGCCGATGGTGAATCCGGTCTTCAGCTCGCTGATCACATATCCGGCCACGAGCATGAGCGTGGGAACGTCCTCTTTCGTATTGGGGCGCTCCATCTGGGTGATGGTGTAGAATATGGAAAGATCCTTCTCCCTGGTGTGTTTGAAGAGGAAGGTCCGCAAGGGCACTTGCGCGGCGTCCAGGGCTTCCTGAAACGAGATCTGCTCATTGAGGTACGGCTGGAGCGCTTGGTCGTTGATGGCCTTGCCCACGGGCATCATGATCACCACGGTCATGAAAATGGCCAGGCTGGCGAGAATCTGGTTCGGGGGGAGCTGCTGCGTGCCCATGGCCTGGCGCAGGAAGTGAAAGACGATGATGATCCGCGTGAAGGAGGTCGCGGTGAGCACGATCGCCGGCGCCAGGGAAAGCACCGTGAGCAGGAAGATGATTTCCAGCAGCACGGATACTTGTTCCGGTTCCGTGGCGCCTCCGGAAAGCTGCATCTTGAGTTCGGGGAAAACAAACTCCTGCGCGCCCAGGCAGAGGGATGGAACGACGAGAACAAGGAACGCGGCCAACGCCGCAAGGACGTTAGGATGAAGAGTCGGATTTTTGAGCTTTATCCAGCGCTGTAGAAAATTCTGTATCTTCGCCATGATGGTCCGCATCTATTGTTGTAAGCAAGGTTATGTGAGTCTCGGTGACTCCGATTACCATGCGTTTATTCAAAAAGCGGACCACATTGATGCTTTTCTTCGGACCCAGAGCCAGCTGGCCTTCCATCTTCAGGCCGCCGCGGTCGAACCCGCGCAGCCCGGCCTTGGGGCCGTAGCGTTTGAGTAGATAAAACCCCAGATACAATGCGCCCAGGAGCAGAAATACCGCGCCCAGGGCTTGAAAATACCCCCCCCACATGTCCTGCCCGGACATGAGCGCGGGCGAGGCCTCGGCGCCCTGTCTCATGGCGTCCTGCGCCGCCGCGCCTGCGTGCGCGGCAGTGGCGTTGGCGGCCTGGACCAGGGGCGCGGCATGTTCCACCGTGGCGTTGACGGCGGCCTTGGCCGCGGCCAAGGGCGCTTTGGCGTTTGTGAATGCGTGTTGCAGCAGCGGATTAGCCAAGTTGCTTCACCCGTTCGATGGGGCTGATGATGTCCGTGAGCCGGACGCCGAATTTCTCGTTGATCACAACCGCCTCGCCCCGAGCCACGAGCTTGCCGTTCACGAAAATTTCCAGGGGCTCGCCCGCGAGTTTGTTCAGCTCGATGACCGAACCTTGCCCGAGTTGCAGCAATTCGTTGATCAGCAACCGGGTGCGTCCCAATTCCGCCGAAACATCCAAAGGGATGTCGAGAATGAAATCAAGCTCCCGCTTGCCGCGATCAGGCCGCGGAGATTTGGCTTCCTCCGTCAAATCTTTGAAATCAGCAGCCTTGGCCGACTGACTCATGGCCTGTTGCGCTTTGTCGCTTTGTACTTTGGCGCCTTCGTCCTCAGCCAAAGCCTTGGCCCATTCATCCGCCAGGAGGTCGTCGCTGAGGTCGTTGTCCAGCCCCTCGTCGCCGGTGTCCACCGCCTGCTCCTCGGCGCCTTCCTGTTCAGACAAAGCCGCTGCCCATTGTTCAGCGAGTTCATCCTGGTTCACATCGTCGGCCATGGCGCTTATCCTTGTTTAACATTTATGCAGGCGTACAGTTGTGCGAACGCCTACTGGATTACCATTTCAGTGAAATATACCTGAAGAATGTTGGAGGTCTCCAAAATAAGATTCAACTGGTTCACAATTTCCATTTTCAAAAGTTGCTTGTTCTCCATGGAGGAGAGATCGGCGTATGTCTTGCTGGACAACAGCAAAATAATGGCGTCTCGAACCTTCGGCATATTCTTGTCCAGCTTTTCAGCGGTTTTCTCGTTCGCCACTTCAACATCCATGGTCAGTTTCAGGTACCGCCGCCCAAGGGGGTCCGCGAGATTGACCAGAAACGTGGGCAAAGTAACCAGCTTGGTATCCTGCTGCGGTTCCGCCTGTTCCTCCTGCCCCTGTGGTTGCGCCTCGGCCGGCTGGTCAGACTTGCCCAAAAACTGGGTATAGGCGAAATATCCCCCGCCCCCCAGAATCACAAGAAGGAGCAATAAGATAATCCATTTGAGTTTACCGCTTTTCTTCTGTTCTTTTTTTTCTTCTTCAGCCACGAATAAACTCCTTACAATATGATCAGCGTGTTTGATATCCGGCAAAGAAGGGTGTTGTCTTAATCAATATGGACACACGCCGGTTTTCTTTTCTGCCGGCCGCGGTGTCGTTGTCGGCCAGCGGCAGGTTCGGTCCATAAGCGGAAACGGAAAAACGATGTTGCGGTAATCCATTTTGAACAAAAAAATTAAGAACGGCAAGAGCCCGGTCCGCTGAAAGCATATACGGTTTTTTGGTCGCATCCTCGGTCAGGTCGCTATAGCCTGCGATATTCACATCGGCATTCATGTACTGCAAAAAATCCATTATCGGCCACAAAACTTTTTGCGCCTGTTCAGTGAGCGCGGCGCTGTTTTCAGGAAAAAGAAGGGAATCGTTGAGCACAAGCGCCAATCCTTCGGGATGTTGCATGATGCGCATGTTTTCGTACAAGGTGCTGCGATCCAGCTCCGGGGGCAACACTTCGTCCGGGAACAACAGATCTTTGAACCTGTTCGGTTTTTTGACGACATCCATGGGTTGTTCCAGGAGTTCGAGCAACAGCTCCACGCGGTTGGGCACACGCCCGGCGGAACGCTGGGTCAGGAAGGCGATATCGTTCACAAAAAGATTGACCCGTGTCAAAATACTCACATCCATGGAACTCATGCTCAAGAGCAGCACAAAGAAAGTGAGCAGCAACGTGGTCAGATCGGAAAACGTGACCAACCATGCCGGATCTCCCTCGGCCCCGCCTTTTTTCTTGTCCCTGCGCGCCATGGTCAGGGTGCCTCTTGCGATGTATCGGGTGTGGAGTCAACGTTCAGGTTAAAACGGAAATCCTTGTACGTGTAGGATTTTTCTTCCTCTTTTTTATGCGGAGTCAAGCGCTGCACCCATTGTTCGTTGCGTTTGTCCAGTACTATGTCCACACGTCTGTTGCGTCTGCGCCCCTGCGGCGTGGCGTCGGAATACATGGGGCGGAATTTGCCGAAGGCCTCCACGCGCAACATCTCGGGGTCCATGCCGCGATCAAGCAAATACACGTAGATGGAAAGTACGCGCTGCAGGGAGAGTTTCCAGGACGGGGCCAGGCCCTTGGACTCGAGCCGCATTTTATCGAGTTCCTCCACCTCGTCGCGTTCCGTGGCCGTGTGCCCCGCCAGCAGAATGGGGTAACGCAGTTTGAAAAGCACGGGCAACATGCGATCCAGTAACCGGCGCCCCGCCTGGGTGAGCTGGGTGCCGCCCGGTGGAAAAAAAACCTCCTCGTTGATCGAGATTATCTGAACATATTTGTTTGACTGAAAATTGACATCTTCCTGCAGGTCCTCCCACAAGAGGTCTTTCAACAGCTGTAAATCTTGCAGATTTTCCATGGGTCCGGGTTCGATGGTCCGGCGGCTGTCCTTGGAGCTGCGGGCGTCGAAACCGGCTTCGCCCATGCCGAACGTACCGATGATGGAGCCCAGCACCACCAGGCGGCGGCGCTCGTCAAGGGTGGCCATACTCACCAGCAGCACGAAAAAGGTCAGCATCAGGGTCATCATGTCCGAAAACGTGATGAGCCAGGCGGAACCGCCGCCTTGATCCTTTTTCTTTTTGCGTCTGGCCATGGCCTCAGCCCGTTACGTTGCGGGGTGGAATCGTGGAAATGCGCAAGAGCATGAAGACCGCTGCACAGGTGATCACGCCCTAATCCTCCTTTTTCCGCTGCTTGGGAGCGACGAAACTGGAAAGCTTTTCCTGTATAATACGTGGATTCTCGCCCTTGGAAATAGCCAGGATGCCCTCCATGATCATTTCCATATTCTGAATTTCTTCCTTGCTGCGCTGCTTGAGTTTGCCGGCCATGGGCAAAAACACGAGGTTGGCCAGGAGCGCGCCGTAAAACGTGGTGATCAGGGCCACGGCCATGGACGGGCCGATTGTGCTCGGATCTTCCATGGTCTGCAGCATCATGATCAATCCGATAACCGTACCGATCATGCCCATGGCGGGGGCGAAAGCGCCAAGCGTGCCCAAAATCTCGGCGCCCGTCTCGTGCCTGCTTTCGCGATAGGAAATTTCCGTTTCCAGAATCTCCTGTATGGCCTGGGGTTCAAGACCGTCCACCGTGAGCTGTAAGCCCTTTTTCAAATAGATGTCATCGATTTCCTTCAGGATGGGCTCAAGAGAGAGAATGCCCTCGCGGCGCGCGCGGTTGGCGTAATCCATGAATTTGTCGATAATGGCGTTGGGCTGTTCGATGTTGGTGAAAAACGTGTTCTTGATCACGCCCATGACGCCCAAAACCAGGCCCAGGGGGTAGTTCACCAGGGTGGCACCGATGGTGCCGCCGAAAACGATGAGCGCTGATTTGACATCAATGAATATAAGGGGACTGCCGCCGGTAATGATGGCGGCCATAACCAGACCGAAAGAAATGACGATGCCAATAACGGTAGCGAGATCCATACCTGCGACATCCTTGAGCGCTGCTTACAAGGGCGATTCGGTTACGGGCCTTGGACCGAAAAGGGCGGTGCCCACCCGGATCAGGGTCGCCCCTTCCTCAATGGCCAGGGGGTAATCCGCGCTCATGCCCATGGACAGGTGCGGCAAAGCCAGGCCCGTATGACTCCGTAAACGCTCGCGCAATTCATAAAGCTGACGGAAATACGGTCGCGACTCTTCAGCATCCTGACAAAACGGGGGCATGCACATCAGCCCTTGTACGTCCAGCCCTTGCAGCTGCGCGGCTTCTGCAGCCAGGGTTTCCAATTCCTCAATGGCCGCTCCCGATTTTTGCGGTTCGCAGCCAACATTCACCTGCAACAACACCGGCTGCACTATGCCGGCCTTGTCAGCCTCTTTATGCAACATATGAGCCAATTTCAACTTGTCCACTGTGTGGATTAAAGAAAATTTTCCAACAACGTACTTGGCCTTGTTGGATTGCAGCGTACCGATGAAATGCCAGGAAACATCCTTCCCCGCAAAGGCCTCCTGCTTGGCCAGGGCCTCCTGCACGTAATTCTCGCCAAACACATGCTGGCCTGCGGAAACAAAAGACGCGATATGCTCAATGGGTTTGTACTTTGAAACCGCGACAAGGGTTATTTCGTCCATGCTGCGCCCGGAGCGCACGCAGGCGTCTTGCATCGAGGAAAGCACGCTTTGTAACAGTTCGCCAGGTGATTTTGCTGTTGCAACGGACATGACAACCGCCTCTTTTTACTATGACAGATTATGGATACGCGTTACGGAGTGAGTGTACGGGAGGAAAACGGTCCCAGTACGTCAATTTGTAGAAATACCATCAAAAATATCTAAACTTTCATAGCCCAGGACACAAGCAAGGTAAAGGCTGGGAGCTGGAAACAAGGCTTGGCCGGCGCGCTACGAGGGGGAAGGGTATAAAGCGAGCCGGGAAGAGGACCTTGCAATGAAAAAAAACGCGAGGGGGAGAACCTTTCTCCAGAAAGGTTTCCCCCCGGAAAAACCTGACAAGTCTTTAATCAATGCTTCCATAAAAACGATAAAGCCGTTTTCCGGCGACCTGGGGCCTCCCCTGGTCGCCGTGCGGGCGCGAAAGCCCGCGGCTTTTATGATTTTAGAGCATCTCACGCTTGAAAAGCGCTAGATGCTCTTATGCATTTCCCT
>CAZFCK010000262.1:0-6316 GCA_964517355.1 uncultured Desulfovibrionaceae bacterium
CAGGGAAATGCATAAGAGCATCTAGCGCTTTTCAAGCGTGAGATGCTCTAAAATAAAAATGACTATAGAAGACTGTTCAATAATACGACGTTCGGGCTACAAGAAAAAAAGCATAAAGTCGCGGGCTTTCGCGCCCGCACGACGACTAGGGGAGGCCCCTGGACGCCGGAAAAAGGACAACCTTATTTCTTATTTTTTCAACAAGTGCAGAATGTTATGACATACGCTTTACTCAGAAAGTCGTAATAAGAAATCAAAACGATATAGTTAAGCTCCTCAAAACTGGAAAGTTTGGGAAGGGGGAGCGCGAGGGGGAGAACCCTTTTCAAAGGGTTTCCCTCTCGCATTTTCTTTTCAAAACGAATGTAGAAACACAGCCTAGCTCCCGGCAGCGGGCGCGCTCTTTTTCCGTTCGCGCCGGCGCGCCAGGCGTTCGCGAAAGCCTTCGAGCAAATCCCACTGCACCGGCACGATGAACAATGTGAGTGCTGTGGCCGTGCATAAGCCCGTGACGAAGGTGGAGGCCATGCTGCCCCATACAATGGAATATTGTGGAAATCCCAAAGCCATGGGTAAGAGCCCCAGGGTCGTGGTCAGGGTGGTCAGCAGAATGGGCCGTAAGCGTACGCGGATGCCGTGTTCAATCGCCTCACGCCGGCTCATGCCCGCCTCCCGGCCCTTGTTCATAAAATCCACCAGAACCAGCGAATCGTTCACCACAACCCCGGTCACGCCGACCATGGCGATAAAGCTGTTGATCGTGAAAAGCGTTTGAGTCACGAGTTTGCCCGTCACCACGCCGATCAGCGAGAACACCACCGCGGAAAGGATAATCAAGGGTTGCATGTAGGAGCGGAACTGATTCGCAAGAATCAGATAGATGAGCAAGATAGCGACGAAAAAGGCGTAAGCCAACGAAGTGAACGAGCGTTGCGTGCTCTCGAATTCCCCGCCAAAGGTAACGGCGGCTCCTGGAAACTCAGATTTCCGCGCATCGAACTCACGGCGCACGGCATTGACAACGGCGGGAGTGGATGTGGGGCTTTCCGGACGGATGTTGGCCTCGATGCTGATGGCCCTGTCGCCGTCGTAGCGCTTGAGATGCGCCGGTTCGGTATAGGTTTCCACGCGGGTCAAATCGCCAAGACGCACGGGACCGGCCGCGTGCTCCACCAGGGGGATGTGCAAGGCCCGTTCGGGACCCGCCAGAAACACGGGGTCCACAAGCAGTTTCAAATCCACTTCCTCATCCGGCAGGCGGAATTTGCCCACAAAACGCCCGTCCAGCACGCTTGCGGCCAATTGCGCCACGCGCAGGGGCGTGATGTCGTATTCCGCGGCCCGATCCTCGCGCACACGGAAGCGGAATATACGGTTGGGGCGTCCCTCGTCGTTTCCCAGGTCCACGAGATACGGCGCGAGATCCGGATGATCGCGCAAAAAAACCAGAACCGCCGCGGACAAGCGCTCAACCGACCCGGAATCTTCGCCCACAACGCGCACGGTGACGTCTTTGCCCGTAGGCGGCCCCCCTTTTTCCGCGCGTACGCTTATTCCGTAATCCTTATTTTGAAAATGCTCTTCCAACCGGCGCCGCATATTTTCAAGATGCTGCAACGGGTCGTTGTTCTGAACATTTTCAAAATGCTGATCCTCCTTGGGTGGCAAAGTGACAACAACATTCCCGTAGTTGTTACCATAAATCATCTGGTAATCTTCGGTAACGTAAAACCCCGCGTAGCCCAACGCCGAATCGGCCATACCCGGCCCGTCGGCCATGACGAACCGCTCTATCTCACGAAGATACTTGTCAATGGATTCCACCGGAGCGCTGGAGGGGCCGGATACGTTCACGTAATACAGGTTATAGTCGTCCGGGAAAAACTTGATGCGGATCAAAGGCATGATGCCCGCCGCGGAAACATACATCACTCCTGCGGATACGACAAAAGCCGCCAACACGATGAAAAGACTTAAGAACCTGAAACGCAGGGTGAATCGCGTCACTCGCCGCGTAAACCAGCGGAACGTGCCGAGCAGCAGATTATCCTTTTCCGCACGGCGTTTGGCCTTCTCTCCCGTGGGACCCCAATCCTTGTAATGCAGCGGCAGAATGAGCAGGCACTCCACCAGGGAAGCCAATATTGCGAAGGCCACCGTTTTCGGCACCAAGGCGAAAAACTCGCCCGTGGAGCCCGTCATGATGAGCATGGGTAAAAACGCCGCCACGGTCGTTGTTGTGGCGGAAACCACGGGAAAGGCCACCTCGGCGGTACCGTCCACAATGGCCTGCTGCAACGGCCGGCCCTCCTGGACATGGCGATAGATGTTTTCCACCACCACAATGGCGTCGTCCACAATGATGCCCGACACGAGAACAAAGGAGAACATGGTGATCTCGTTAAGGGAATTGCCCGTGACATACATGATGATCACTGTGGTCAAAAAGGAAAAAGGAATGCCCACCGTGGTCATGATCGCGTTACGCATTCCCATGAAATACCAGATGATCAGCGACACAAGCACCACGCCGGCCACAAGGTTCCAACCCAAGGTGCCCATGGCGTCGTTGATATAGACCGTTGAATCCTGCGTCATGACGAGATCCACGGCTTCGGCCTCGAAAAGGGGGATGAAGCCTTGAACCACGAAATCGACCTGCTTCTTGATATCCAGGGCGTTGCTTTCTTCTGTTTTGAGCACGGAAAGGGAAACACCGTCATGGCCGTTGACCGAGGTGACGATAAACGGATCGCGGTACCCCAGCTCGGCGTAGGCCGCAACGTGCTTGACGCGCAGGAAGGAACCATCGGCATCCCGCCGGATGATGCTCTCCATGACGTTGCGCCTGGTGCGGAACTTCTCGTCCACTTTCACCACGAATTCGCCCTGGCCGTCGAAATAATCGCCAGCGGGAATGGAAACATTGTGCTCCCGCAAGGCGCGGGCAACGTCGTCAAAGGTCACGCCCAGGCGCGTCAATTTGTCCGGGTCCAAAAAAACATGGAACTCACGCTGGTATTCACCACGCAACACCACTTCCTGCACGCCGGGAATGCGCGCAAGCTGTAGCTTCAGATCCTCCGCCATGAGCGTCAGCGCGCGGTTGTCGCGGTCCCCGGAAAGGTTCACGCTCACCACGGGCAGCCAGTCGGAGGTTTTTATATTCACGAACTCAGGCGGTTCGGTATCCTCCGGCAGCTCTTTTTGCACGCCAAGCACCCGAAACCGAAGCTCATCGTAAAGCCGTTGATAATCCGTATCGTCAATGAATTTGACAACGATGCTGGAGCGTTCCCGAAAGGAAGTGGACTGGATGAATTCAATATGCTCCATGCCCTCCAGGGATTCTTCCACTTCACGAGTGACAAGCGTTTCCACCTCGTCGGGACTGGCTCCGGGAAAATATATGGAAATGAAAACCTTACCGAAATCCACCAGAGGATAGCGCTCCACAGGCATGCGTAGAAGGGCGAAAAGTCCCACTGCAATGAGCAACACGAAAACGAGATTGAAAAAAACGTTTTGGTACAGCGTAAACCGGACAATAGGCCTCACAGAACAATCCTTTCATGCGAGCTGAGGTGCATACAGCTACGGGCAACTTTCGGAAGCGGCTTTCCTTTCAAGGAAAATCTCGAAAATCCGTTATCCTCCGGGCGTCGTTTCCAGGCCTCGGTATGGAATCAATGGGCAATCAGCTTGGTTGTAATGAACCCCCAGGCGCTCCCCATAGTACCGTGGAGATACTTAAGTGAGGTGATGGACTCTGGGCAAGATTTTTTTGAATAAGGGAGTTCCCTACACGTGCCGTGGCGGAATCCCGAGCGTACGGCATGGCGCATCGGCACCCCTTGCAGGCGCGCCAATTGCCTGCGGCTGACTCAATCTTCAGGTGGCGCCGGGGGGGCGCTCCCGGCCTGCGACGAATCGAGTCCGTCCAGTTCATCGGTAAAAACTTCGTTTTTCAACAAAAATACAGCGATAGAGCGCATCACTGCGGGATTTGCGGCAGCCATCTCAGGCAGCTCCAGTCCCAGGGAATTGAATCGCTGCGCATAGATGTCCGACTCGGTCTTGCTTTTTTGCTTACGCGGCTTCATCCCCCCGCCCCCTTCGCTATCGCCTTTGCAAAAAGATCTCGATTACGGCTGCCGGATCCTTCCGCGCTGCAGCGTACAAGAAAAAATCAAAGGAGTTTCCTTTGGAAAAACATCCCCGGCCGCAGAAATATCCTACCTATTTTTATCTATTCTTGTTATATGGTAAGCGGGCGAACATAGCAAGCTGCACGCCCTTGCGCGCTGATTGCACTCCTTACCGTAATTGGTAGACAATCGGGCACAAGAATACGTGAGCACAGTAGGTTATAGTCAACCTGCAAGGAATTTGAGCAAAGGGATGGAATTATTCCTACAGCTATGATAAAGAATCTAAACTTACATCGTGACGGCCTCAAGCTGAGTCGTCATGGCCGGGGGGCGACCGACCTAACATGCGCACCTGGCAGGGCGCAATAATGGGCAGTCATGAATAACCCTATACGAATACTAACTATCGAAGACGACAACGCCTTAAGGCGTTGTCTGGCCCAAGAAATGGAAGACCGCGGGTTCGTGGTCTTTGAAGCGGACAACGGACTACAGGGACTTGAACTTTTCCGCAGCGTGCAACCGGACTGCGTCCTTCTCGATCTGCGCATGCCCGGCCTCAGCGGTATGAAAGTGCTCGAAACCCTGGCAACCGAGGTCCCCAATACTCCCGTCATTGTCGTCTCCGGTACGGCGTCGCTCAAGCAGGCCATTTCCGCCATGCGCCAGGGAGCTTGGGACTATATCCTCAAGCCCATTGAAGATCTGGACGAACTGGACCAGGCGATCAGACGCGCCCTGGACAGGGCGGAAAGCCGGCGCAAGAACCTCGAACAACAAAAACGGCTTGAACTTGAAGTTCAGGAACGCACTCGCGAACTGAAGGCCGAAATAGTCGAACGCCGGCGCGCCGTCTCGGAAATGCGCATGGCCAAAAACGCCGCGGAGGCGGCCAGCGCGGCCAAATCGCAGTTTCTGGCCAACATGAGCCATGAACTGCGCACGCCGCTCAACGCCATTATCGGCTTGACCCAGCTGTTGCGCAAAACCGGCCCGACAAAAGAACAAAAGCACTTCCTTGAGTTGATCCTGGATTCCTCCACGGACCTGCTCAACATTGTGAGCGACCTGCTCGACCTGTCCACAATCCAGGCCGAACGCCTTGCGCTCAAGGAAAAGGAATTTTCCATTCGAGAATCATTGGAGCCTCTGCTGCACAGCGCGCATCGTCAAGCCGAATCCAAAGGGTTGCTTTTCGAGGCCACAATAGAGGACGAAGTGCCCGCCACCGCCATAGGCGATGTCTTCCGCGTGAAACAGGTGCTGCTCAATGTCTTGGACAACGCCATCAAGTTCACTGAACATGGAGAAGTGCGCGTACGCGTCTCCCTGTCTCCCGCCAACAAGACCACCACGAACTTCTCCCTGCTTTTTCAGGTCAGCGATACGGGCATCGGTATCGCCCAGGACAAACTGGAAACCATTTTCGACAGTTTTACCCTGGGCGAAGACTACCTGACCAAAAAATACGGCGGCACCGGCCTCGGCCTGGCCATCACCAGGGAACTGGTGGGGCGCATGGGCGGCGAGGTCTGGGTTGAAAGCGAGGCCGGCCACGGTAGCAGCTTTTTCTTCTCCATCAGCCTCGGCTACGGGCAAATGCCGCGCAAACCCGTCGCGGAACTGCAAGCCCCCGGCAAACCCAGCGAGTCACCCCTCCCGGGCTTGCGTATCCTGCTGGTGGAAGACGAACCCGTGAGCCGCATGTTCACCAAACGCATGCTGCATATCGCGGGACACGACGTGCTCTTGGCGGAAGACGGCATCAAGGCGCTGGAAACGCTTCAAGAACATCCAGTGGACCTCGTATTGCTCGACCTGCAGCTGCCCCGGCTCAACGGCCTTGACATGACCCGCTCCATCCGCAACGGCGAGGTTCCGGGCATCAATCCCCTGTTGCCCATCATAGCCATTACCGCTTTTGCCATGCGGCAGGATAAAGAGCGCGGTTTTGAGGCCGGCGTGGACGACTATGTCATCAAACCCTTTGAAGCCGACGTGCTCCTGGAAACCATAGAACGAGTTGTGTCCTCGGCCCGCCAGGCAAGCAGGGCCTGACCCCCGCCCCCTGGATCCCGGCAAGGCCGTTTCACCGCAACACGTTCGGATTACTAGAGCATTGAAACTTTGAAAAAGTTGAAAGGCTCTGCAAAGATTTGCTTGCA
>CAZFCK010000263.1:0-6315 GCA_964517355.1 uncultured Desulfovibrionaceae bacterium
GTCTTTGGAAACTTCAGCCCTTGGGCGCGGTCGTATCGCGCCTTAGGGATGAAGAGAGCTGCGCTGATTTCCGCCCGGAAAAATTTATTGACTAAATGGGAAACGGGAAATGGTATCAGTATTCCAAATTCGACTATTTTAGTTGAACATGTACTATAATACCATGTTTTTGTTGAAAAAAATAAGCACAAAAAAGTTGTTTTCCCGGCGTCCAGGGGCCTCCCCCTGGTCGTCGTGCGGGCGCGAAAGCCCGCGACTTTACTTGTTTTGCTCTAGAGCATCTCACGCTTGAAAAGCGCTAGATGCTCTTATGCATTTCCTTGGAACAATTGGAAATTGTTTCAGGGGGGAGCCTTGATTCAAGGCGAAAATGCGCTAATATATTCTGTTTTTGAACAGCCATCCCGCAAGCACCATGCAGCACAAGCCGATGAGGGCCAGGGGCCAGACCTGCATCAGCAGCATATCGCCGGGGGCGTCTTCAATAAACACGCCCCGCAACAGCACAAGGACATAGCGTAGGGGATTGATGATCGTCACCCATTTCACGGTGTCGGTCATGTTGGCTATGGGCGTGGCGAAGCCGGAAAGCAGTACCGAGGGCATCAGGTAAATGAAGGCGCCGAGCAGGGCCTGCTGCATGGTCACGCTGAGCGACGAGATCATCAACCCGATGCCCACGGCGGCGAAAATGAAGAAGAACAGTCCCAGATAGAGAAGCCCGATATCGCCGCGCAGGGGCACTTCAAACCAGAAAACGGCGAGCATCAAGATGGCCGTGGCCTCGATCATGCCGATGATCAGGCCGGGCAAGGCCTTGCCGATGAGTATTTCCGCCGGCGGCATGGGTGTGACCAGAAGCTGGTCGAAAGTGCCTTGCTCACGTTCGCGCGCCACGGAAAGCGCGGTGACAAGCAGGGTGACGACCATGGCGATAAGTCCCACAATGGCGGGAACGAAAAACCAGCGGCTGAGCAGATTTTCATTGAACCAGGCGCGGGTCACGAGCACGGAGATCTGCGGTTGCCCGGCCTGAAGGGCGCGAGCGCTGTTGTAGGCGTTGATTACGTTGGAAAAATAATTGCCCACAATCCCGGCTGTGTTGGAGTTGCGTCCGTCAAGGAGCAGCTGGATCTTTGCCGTGCGCCCGGCCTGCAGATCGCGTGAAAATTGCGGTCCGATGCGCAGAACCATGCGCACCCCGCCGCTGTCGATCAGCTCCCTGATTTCGGATTCGCGATCTATGGCCTTGACCAATGCGAAGCGCGGCGAGCCCGTGAGTCCGGCCAGCAGTTCCCGTGACTCCGCGCTGCGGCACCTGTCTTCGTAGGCCCAGGGGATTTTGGTGAGATCAAAGGTGGCCGCGTATCCGAAGAGCACGGTTTGCACCAACGGCGGCATGATGACCACGATGCGGCTTTTGGGGTCTTTGAGCAGGGCCAGAAATTCCTTGGCGACCAACGCCAGGATGCGGCGCAGACGTTCCATGGTCTTATTCCAGACTTTTACGGGTTTTTTTGAAAGCCAGCATCATGAAAAACGTGGCCATGACACACAGCCCCAATCCATTGGGGAGCAGGATGGAGCGCAGGTCTCCGGCCAGAAATATGCTTTGCACGATGGGCACGAAGTATTTGGCCGGAACCACGTAGGAGAGGATTTGGATGCATATGGGGGTGCTGGAGAGTTCGAAGATGAAATTGGAAAGAAAAAAAGAGGGCAGAAAAGCCGCCAGCAGCGCCGCTTGCCCCGCCACGAACTGGTTGCGCACCGTGGAGGAGATGAAAAGCCCCATGCCGAGCGTGGCGGCCATGAAAAGGGCGCCCAGCATGAGCAGCATGGAAAGGGAACCGCGGAACGGGACGTGAAAGAGAAACACGGCCATGATCACGCAGAGCCCCAGGCCGCTCATGCCAAGGAAAAAATACGGGATGAGCTTGCCCAGCACGATTTCGAGCCTGCTCACGGGTGTCACCAGCAGGGCCTCCATGGTGCCGCGCTCCCATTCCCGGGCCATGACCATGGCCGTGAGCAGCGTGCCGATAAGCGTCATGATGATGGCCATGAGGCCGGGAACCAGGAAGTTTTGACTGCGCACCTCGCTGTTGAACCACATGCGCTGTTCCACTTGCACAAGACCGACGCCCCCCCCAGACGGCCTGCCAAGATCTTCGGTACCCAGTGATTCCTTCCAGCGCTGCCACGCGCCGGAGACGTACGCCAGCACCTGGGTGGCGCGGTTCGAGTCCACGCCGCTGACCACCACCTGCACGGGGGCGGTGGCTCCGGTGTCCAGTTGCCTGGAGAAATCTTCACGCAGACGGATCACGGCATCCACTTTACGGTCGCGCAGCATCCTTTCGGCTTCGCGCCAGGATGTCATGGGAATGGGCTTGAAATAATCTGAAATGATGAAGCGCGCCAGGAAGCTCGCGGCCGTCGGATCGGGTTTTTCCATAACAAAGGCCACGGGCAGTTGCTTGGGATCCAGGCTGATGCCGTAGCCGAAAAGCAGGAGCATGAAAACCGGCATGATAAAGGCAAGGGCGATGCTCGACGGGTCGCGCACGATCTGCCGGGTTTCTTTTGCGAGCAGAGCGAAGAGGCGCCGAAGATTGAGTATGCCGGGCATGTCAGGCCGCTTCCTTTGCGTTGCGCAGTTTGCGGCGTTGTTTCTCCACCAGGGCGATAAAGGCTTCCTCGATGGTGGCGGGAGCGCCGGCCCGTTTCGCGGCGTGGGCGCGGATGTCGTTGGGCGTGCCCAGAGCCAGGAGTTCGCCGGCCATCATAATGAGCATGCGGTCGCAGTATTCGGCCTCTTCCATGAAGTGGGTGGTGACGACCACGGTCACGCCCTGCTCGGCAAGGGAGTTGATGCGCTCCCAGAAACGGCGCCTGGCCAGAGGGTCCACTCCGGAAGTGGGTTCGTCCAAAAAGAGTATCTCGGGCTCGTGCATCAAGGCGCAGGCCAGGGCCAGCCGCTGCTTGATGCCGAAGGGCAGCTCCTGGGCGTTGGTGTCGGCCTCATGGGCGAGTTCGAGTTCCTCCAGGGCCCATTGAACGCGTTTCTTTCGGTGTGCGCCGGCCAAGCCGTAGGCCTGGCTGAAGAATGAAAGGTTTTCGCGAACGGAAAGCTGGCCGTAGAGGGAAAATTTTTGCGCCATGTAGCCGACGCGCTTGCGGGCCTTGGCGGCGGCCTTGCGCAGATCCGCCCCGGCCACGCGCAACGTGCCCCCTGTGGCCGGCAGCAGACCGCACAGCATGCGGAATGTGGTTGATTTCCCCGCGCCGTTGGGTCCGAGCAGGCCGAAGATTTCACCGCGCCGTACGGAAAAATTCAGGCCGCGCACTGCGAAAAAGTTGCCGAAACGCCGTTCCAGCTCACGCACTACAATGATGTCTTCAAATGCGGCTCCGTTGGGTTTCATTGTCAGGGCCAGTTGGTCGGCAGACTGTTCGCGTTGGGCGCGTTGGCGCAGCAGCAGCATGAAACCGTCTTCGAACACCGGCTTTACGGCGTGCGGCTCCCTGGCCTCCAGTCCCTGCAACAAGGTGTGGGGGGGTGTTCGCTCTTGCGTCACCAGCCGCACCTCGCCGGCCTGCAAGGTGGCGTCCACCACCCCTTTTTTACTGAAAAGCTTGCTTTGCAGGATGCGCGGTACGCCAGTGGGGGTGATGAGCCAGGAACGCCCCTCGGCTAAATGAACGAATTCCTCGGGTTTTCCTTGTCCGAGCACTTCGCCGTCGAGCAGAATGAAAACTTTGTCGCAGCGTTCGGCTTCGTCCAGGTAGGCGGTGCTCATGAGCACGGTGATGTCGCTTTGGCGCACCAGCGTGTCCACGATAACCCACAGTTCGCGCCGGGACAGTGGGTCCACGCCCACCGTGGGTTCGTCCAGGAGCAGCAGGCGCGGGGTTTTCAGCAATGAGCAGGCCAGGCCGAGTTTCTGTTTCATGCCGCCGGAGAGCCGCCCCGCAAGTCGTTTGGTGAACGACGCCAGATTGGTCATCTCCAGCAGTTCCGGATAGCGCTTCTTGCGCTGTGCGCGGGTCACTCCCTGGAGATCGGCGTAAAGGTCGAGATTTTCCTGCACGCTCAGATCTTCGTAAAGGCCGAAGCGCTGCGGCATGTATCCGATGGCGGCCTGGATGGCCCGGGCGCGGCGTACGGAGTCCAAGCCGAGAACGGTCATGTTGCCGGCATCCGGAGCCAAGAGCCCGGCGGCCAGGCGGATGAGCGTGGTCTTCCCGGCGCCGTCCGGCCCTAGAAGGCCGTTGACGCTGCCCGGCGTCAGCTCCAGAGAAACCCCGCGCAGGGCCTGGACCACACGCTTGCCGCGCATGAAGCGCTTTTGCAGGTCCCGGGCCTGCAACGCGGGGGAGGGTGCTTTTTCTTCGGCCATATGGCGCCGCCTTATTCCGCAGGTTGCCGTGTTTCAGGAGTGGGGCGCGGTGCGTGCGCGGACGGCTTTTCCAACTCAAGGATCACGGTCGCCGGCGTGCCCAGGCGCAGGTCGTTGTCGGGATCGCGCACGATGAACCGGACCTCGTAGACCAGGGAGGTCCGCAATTCCGGCGTTTCAACAGTCCGGGGGGTGAATTCGGCAACAGGAGAGATAAAGCCCACGCTTCCGGCGTATTTTTTGTCCGGCCGCGCGTCTATGCCCGCGTAGCCCTCCATGCCCAGGCGCAGGCGTCCCAACTCGGTTTCCGAAACATAGGTGCGGATCCATTTGGGATTCACAATGGCCAGGGTGAAAACCGGCTTTTGTGCGGACGCCATATCCCCGGGTTCGAGATTGCGGTTGCGAACAATAGCGTCAAGAGGAGCGCGGAGCTTGCTTTCCTCCAGCGTGACCTTGAGCTGGGCGAGGCCGGCTTCCTGACTGTGCAACGTGGCCTGGGCTTCACTGATGTCTTCCCACCGAGGGCCGATTTGCACCAGCTCCAGCTGCTTGAGCGCCACATTGAGCTTGGCGCGGGCCACATCGCGCGCTGCGAGGGCGTCGTCCACATCCTGCTGCGGTGTCGCGCCGGTGACGAGCAATCTGGCTTGGCGTTCATACGTGCGCTCGGCAATGATCAGCTCCGCCCGGGCCTGCTGCACCTGTGCCTCGGCGGTGCCGATCTCCTCGGGCCTGGAACCGTTTTCCAGACGTTGCACCACGAAAGACTGGGCGGCGACTCCGGCCTTGCTCGCCGCGATTTCCTCCCTGAGCCGCCGCGTTTCAAGCTCCGCGAGCACTTGTCCCTTTTTTACGGCGTCGCCTTCGTCCACATACATGTTTTTGATGCGCTCAACATCTTTGAAGGCAAGCTCGACTTCGCGGATATCCACATTGCCGTAAAGCGTGAGAGTGCCGCTATCCTGCATCGGCGCGGAACGTTGCTTGTACAGCGTATAGCCGCCGTATCCCAACCCCGCGAGCACTATGAGAAGAAGAATGAATTTTCGCATGCTATGGCCTCGCTTTCAAACCCTGTGACGTTCACCTCCAAACTAAGCCCGTTGCGGGGTGTTGTCAAATCCAAATTTAAAATTAAAATTTGACTTTATTCTTATTGCGTGTCATAGGGTGTGCAACTTCACGAGCGGGAGCGATTATGGAGCAAGACAAGACGGAAAATGCGCGCCCTGAAACTGCGAAAGAACGGCTGCTGCATGTGGCGGGGTGCGTTTTTGCGGAAAAGGGATTCGACCGGGCCACGGGCAAGGAGATTTGCATACGTGCGGGAGTCAATCCCGCGGCTGTGAACTATTATTTCGGCTCCAAGGATGGCTTGTACACGGCCGTGCTTCAAGAGGCGCACAGGGGGGTGTTGAGTCGGGAACGGCTGGCCGCGGCGTTAGCTGAAGGCAGTCCGCCGGAGGAGAAACTGCGGATTTTTGTGAAACTGGTGTTGGAGAGGCTTTTCTCGACATCCACAGAGGGCTGGTGGATGCAGGTGTTGGTGCGCGAAATGGCCATGCCCAGTGCGGCTTTTCCTGAATTGGTGGAAAATGAGATAAAGCCGAAATCGGTATTTTTACGGAGTATTATGGCTGAAATTCTTGAACGCCCCTATGATGATCCGGTGGCGAGCCGCTGCGCCGTCAGCGTGATATCGCAACTATTGGCGCTGTTTCAGAACAAGGCCATTTTTTCCGCTGTGTTTCCGACTATGGAGTATAATGCGGCCTTTTTCGAAGCCATGGCCGCTCATATCCTGGAGTTCAGCCTAGGCGGCGTGTTGCGCGTGAAGTCCGCAACTGAGGACCAAGCTAGAGCATCTCACGCTTGAAAAGCGCTAGATGCTCTTATGCATTTCCCTGGA
>CAZFCK010000264.1:0-6204 GCA_964517355.1 uncultured Desulfovibrionaceae bacterium
GATGAAGATGGCAGCGCTGGTTTTCCCCTCGGAAAAACAAGTCATTCCCACATTGCGGAGTTAAGGACATAGCCACATAAATTATTATACTGTACTCGACACTCTCAAATTGAGAAGTTTAGGAAGTGGAGAGCGCGAGAGGGGAAACCCTTTTCAAAGGGTTTCCCCTCTCGCACTTTCTTTTTATTATGAATCTAAAACCATACTCTCGTCAGGCAAGGGATTCCCTCACCGCCCGCTCCACGTTCTCCACGCGCACCGGCTCCACGCCCGCCAGGATATCCGCGTCCAGTTCATCCACGTCGCCGCCATTGGCCTGCGGCAGCAAAACCCGGGTCACGCCCGCCTGCTGGGCGGCGAGCAGCTTTTCGCGGATGCCCCCCACGGGGAGCACGTCGCCGCTGAGGGTCAATTCCCCGGTCATGGCCGTGTCCAGGCGCGCCGGCCTGCCCGTGAGCAGCGATATCAGCGCCACGGCGATGGTCACGCCGGCCGACGGTCCATCCTTGGGAATGGAGCCGGCCGGGATGTGCACATGCACGTCGCTTTCGGCGAAAAAGCCGGGATCAACGCCAAAGGCCTGGGCGTTGCTGCGGATGCAGCTCAGGGCCGTTTGCGCCGATTCGCGCAGCACGCGCCCCAGGGAGCCGGTCATGGTCAGCTTGCCTTTGCCGGGCATGCGCGCCGTCTCCACGCTGATCACGTGCCCCCCCGTCTCGCTCCAGACCAGGCCCGTGGCCACGCCCGGACGCGGATTGCGCACATCGCTCAAAGGAGCGAAACGCGGCTTGCCCATCAGTTCCAAAACGTCCCCGGGTTCGATTTCCGCCGGGAGCGTGCGTTTCTCCTGCAGCACCAGCCGCACCAGACGGCGGCACAGGCCGCCAAGGCTGCGCTCCAGGTTGCGCACGCCCGATTCGCGGGTGTAGCCGAGGATCACGCGCTCCATGGCCGCTCTGCTCATGGTCACGTCTCTGGCCTTGAGACCGGCCGCTGCGGCCTGTTTGGGAAAAAGATAGCGCTCGCCGATGCCCATCTTTTCCGCCAGGGAGTAACTTGAAAAGCGTACCACTTCCATGCGGTCCTGCAAGGGGCGCGAGAGCCGCTCCACCTCATTGGCCGTGGTGATGAACAGCACGCCGGACAGGTCGAAGGGCATGTCCAGGTAATGGTCGAGATAAGCCGAATTCTGCTCGGGATCGAGAATTTCCAGCAGCACAGAGGCCGGATCGCCGCGAAAGTCCTGCCCCACCTTGTCTATCTCATCGAGCATGAACACGGGGTTGTTCACGCCCACCCGCCGAATCTCGGACAGGATGCGGCCGGGCATGGCCCCCACGTAGGTGCGGCGGTGCCCCCGCAATTCCGCCTCGTCCCGCAGTCCGGCCATGGAGAACCGCACAAAGGGGCGCCCCAAAGCCGTGGCGATGGCGCGGCCGATGGAAGTCTTGCCCGTGCCCGGAGGGCCGGTGAAGCAGATCACCGGACTGCGCGACGAGCGGTTGTGTATGCGTTTTTCCTGCATTTCCTTCACGATGGCGCGCAATCTGTCCAGGTTCAACGGCTTGGGCAGATATTGATGCGCCCCTTGCTTGAGCGCGTCCACCGCGGTTTCAACCGTGGCGTAACCGGTGATGACGATGAATTCTGTCTGGGGCGAGACCTCGCGCCAGGTTTTGAGCAATTCCAGCCCGTCCATGCCCCGCATCTTGAGGTCGGTGATCACCAGGTCGAAATCGTGCGTCTTGTGCAGTTCGAGCCCTTGCTCGCTGCTCTCGGCCGTGCGCACGTCGTGGCCCTCCTTGCGTAGCACGTGGGCGATGTTTTCCCGGGCTATCTGCTCATCGTCGATGACCAGAATCGCCCCTTGCGCGCGCTGGGCCATGATGGTCACGGCGAGATGGTCCAGAACCCGCTCCTTGACCGCGTCCAGACCGTGATGTTCGGCGTCGAGCACAGCGGCCGCGGCGTTCAGGTCCAGCCTGTCGCGTGAGGCGCGCCGCCAGGGCAACTCAAGGACGAAATCCAGATAGGCCTCGCCGATGCCGTACTCGGCCATGGAAGGATCGGTCTTTTCCAGACGCTCCAGTTCCCTGTCCGCGACTTTCCGCGCATGGGGGGGCAATGCCGCCTCCTCCACACGCCGGCGCAGTGTATCGAGCCCCTCTTTTTCAGGCTTTTCTTCGATCCTGGTTTCGTTTGGTCTTCTGAACAGGGCCATGCGCGCCTCCTCGTAGGACATTTTTTATCCAAACTACGGCGGATTGCGGACGAATGTCCAGATGTTGCGATTTGTCATGGAAAACCGGCTTCCGTGACAATGTGCAACGCCTGTTTACCTTGTCGCAGGCCAGGTGTTGCGATTTACAGCGGCAGGCGATCACGCCCCTCCAGCCCCCTGGTATATTTTATTCATTTATTTCAAATTATTAAATACAAATAGCGCTTTGGTCCGCTCTTTGCTCTTCCAGGGGTGAAAGGAGAACGACATGCGTAATGTGCTGGAATATTGGGCCGCCGCCGCGGGACTCGCTGAAGAGGGCGATCAGGATACCGCCCTGGAGCTGA
Source organism: uncultured Desulfovibrionaceae bacterium (assembly GCA_964517355.1). GTDB lineage: Bacteria > Desulfobacterota > Desulfovibrionia > Desulfovibrionales > Desulfovibrionaceae > CAZFCK01. The sequence continues at coordinate 2,569 of CAZFCK010000264.1, forward strand.
TCGAGGAGCTGAACCGGCTGCAACGCAGCGCCAGGGAAAAAATCCTTGTGGTGAGCAACGACAAGGCCATCACCCGGGATGTGGCCATGCATCTCGTCAACCTGGCCAAGCGCCTTTCAAGCGAAATTCTGTTCGTCTCCAGCAGTTCGCATTCGCGCGACGCCTCCACACTCCCGGAAAGCGTGCAACGCCTGCGGGAACTGGCTGGGGCGGAGTGCATGGTCGCGTATCTGCCGGCCAAGGGATGGCTTCAGGACGCAGTGAAGCTGACGGTGAACACGATCCACAACGTGGAGTTCGCCGTACTCATCGGCAGGGAGAACCAACGGCTGCGCCGGCTGCTCCGCATCCCCATTTTCAGCGCGTAACGGCCAGCCTGGTTGGAGAACGCCCCCGGCGTTTGGATGGATGCGATCTCCCGCCTTCAACAATGTAACACCCTGGAGGGAGTCATGAATATCCGGCAAGCACTTGAAGACTTGGGAGTAATGCTGGCCTTTGCCGAAGCCGGCGCCTGGGAGGCCTGCCCTGTGAAGCGGAAAAAGGCGGGCAAGAAAAAAGGCGCGGCGCAGCCTTCGGCGCAACAAAGGTCCCGCGCCCGCAAGCGGCTCTCGCTGTAGCGAGCGGCACAAGAACGGTTCCCGCGGCGCAGGAAGCGTCGCGGGGGAAACAATAGCATGCGGCCCGCCTTACGCCCCGCGAGGTCAAAGACGGCGCAGCACCGACGCAACCACTGAACGCTCCGGGAGGGGAAGATGAGCATCAGGAAATCGCTTGAAGACTATGGTGTTGCAATGACTTTCGCCGAGGCGGACGCCTGGCGCGCCTGCCCCATAAACCAGGAAAAAAGGAAGGAGAATAACCGGATGACCAAAGCCCTGTCTCAGAAAAAATCACGCGCCCGCAATCGCGCCATGCTCTTCGGCATTGTTTCAATCGCGCTGTACGCGGCGGTGTTCACCAACGCCTCCACCATTATGACCTATTTCACCAAGGGACATTTCTTCGCCCTGTTGCCCGTGGCCACGGTGTTCGTCTTTTCCTACGTGCATGGCAGCTTTGCGAGCAACCTGTGGACCGCTCTGGGCATCGAAGCTTCTAAGAAAGCCACATCGCGCAAGGAAGTGTCCGAGGAAAAGCGCCCCCAAAAGCAGCCTCGTCCCCGGGCCTACGCAAACTAACGCGGCGTCCGCTCGAGCAATTGCACAGCGCGGCAAGGAGCGGGCACGGCCCGCGGGCGGAACACCTCATACATATTTAGGAGACTACGGAAATGCATGGCAGCGAAATATCGGACATGTTACAGTTTATCGATCTTGATCTTATGAGCGTGCTGTTTCTCTTCGCCGTCGGCATCGTCGGCGGCCTGGTGAGCGGCTTCATCGGCTCCGGCGGCGCGTTCGTGCTCACGCCCGGCATGATGAGCCTGGGCGTGCCCGGCACCATCGCCGTGGCCAGCAACATGTGCCACAAGTTCCCCAAGGCCCTGGTGGGCGCCATCAAGCGCTACCGCTACGGGCAGGTGGACGTTAAAATGGGCCTGATCATCGGCATATCCGCCGAGGTCGGCGTCCAGGTGGGCATCCAGGTGCAGAAGTTCATTCTGGAAAAATGGGGCGAGGTGGGCTCCAACCTCTATGTGAGCCTCGCCTTCGTGATCATCCTGGTCACGGTGGGAAGCTTCGTATACCGCGACGCCGTGAAGCTGAAAAAAAGCGGCGCGGAGGAAAAAACCACCAAGATCGCCAAGTGGGTGCAAAGCGTCAACCTGTGGCCCATGATCAACTTCAAGCACAGCGGCCTGCGCATATCCTTCTGGTTCACCGCGCCCCTGGGTTTCGCCACGGGCATGATGGCCGCAACCATCGCCGTGGGCGGTTTCGCCGGAGTTCCCGGCATGATCTACCTCCTGGGCATGACCAGCCTCATGGCCTCCGCCTCCGAACTCGTCATCGCCTTTGTCATGGGGCTCGGCGGCACCCTCATCTGGGCCTGGTACGGCATGGTGGACATACGCCTGACCCTGATCATCCTTGCGGGCTCCCTGCTTGGAGTCCAGCTCGGCGCCATCGGCACCACGTACGTCAAGGATTACATGATCAAGTACGTCATGGCCTCCATCATGCTCATCGTGGCCTTCAGCCGCGGCATTGTGGTACCCAAATATCTGACCCAGCTCGGTCTCCTGTCGATCCCGGAATCGACACTCGCGCTGATGAGCACCATCAGCTTCTGGACCATGGCGGGCGCGCTGCTCCTCGGCGCATTCATCATCCTTAAGGCCATGTTCCAGGGGTTGCGCGCCGAGCACAACCTGGAGGCTGCAAATGGACACGCACACGTTTAAAAAGTTGCTGATCGCCGTGATGGACTCGCCTTCCTCGCGGCACGCCGGCGGCCAGGGTATCGCCCTGGCCGCGTCCCTGGGCGCGAGCGTTGTGGGCGTCTCGGTTCTGCCCGCGTATGAAGGCGGCATGAGCCTCCTGCATCTCACGGACATGCGCGCGCAAGTGGAGGCCCCGCACCGCAAGGCCCTGGACGAACTCGGACAACTGGCGAAAAAGACGGATACGCCCTACCGCTCCGCCCTGCTCGAAGGCCAGCCCTTCGAGGCCATCGCCGACATGGCCGAAGCCGAGGATGCGGATCTGATCATACTTGGAGGGGCGCCCAGAACGGCCCTTGAACGGTCCATCCTCGGCGCCACGTCCGCAAGGATCATCGGCTACGCCCGCCGGCCGGTGCTGGTGATACCCGAAGGCGCGCAGGTGGACTTCGGCCGCATCGTTCTCGGCACCGACGGCTCCCGGTGCGGCGAAAGCGCGCGTAACCTCGGATTGCGCCTGGCAAAGGCCTACGGCGCCGAACTCCGCGCGGTGGCGGTCATAGACGCCCCCGCCGAATACCGGATCTATGAAAAGGCCATGCAGATATTTTCGGAACGCGCCCGAAACGCTCTGGCGCTTGTGAAGATGCAAGGAGAGGAACTCGGGTTGAACGTCTCGACCGAGGTCATACAGGGCGACACGGCCGACGCCATTGTGGAGAAGGCCGAAGCAATCGGAGCCGGATTGATCGTTCTCGGCACACACGGACGCACGGGCCTCAAACGCCTGATGCTGGGCAGCGTGGCCGCGGGGGTCATACGGCAGTCCCGCGCGGCCACGCTTGTCGTGCCATAATGATAAAGGGGAATCTCCGGCGGCCCCTCATCGGAGATTCCCCAACGCAAAAGGATGCGCCATGCTTAAAAGACAGAAAAAGGAAAAAAAACAGGTAGCCTTCCGCGACGCCGACGGCCAGGCGCTCACGGGATTGGTTTCGACCCCAAAGGCCGACACGCTGCTGCGGGGGCTTATCGTCAGCACGGCCAAAAGCGAGGGCCAACGCCGCCATTTCGAGATATACGACATCGAGGAGCGGGAAGACACCCGCGTCGCCTTGTGCCGCCCCATCACGCCGCAGGGGTACAAGGTTCTGATCCTCTCCGCCGGGCTCCTCGCGGGCTGGTTCATCGTGCGGTACCTGTTGTCGTTCGCGGGCATCGGCGGCTAGAGCAGTTAACGCTTGAAAAGCGCTAAATGCTCTTATGCATTTACCTGGAACAATTGGAAATTGTTTCAGGGGAGAGCCTTG
>CAZFCK010000265.1:0-6089 GCA_964517355.1 uncultured Desulfovibrionaceae bacterium
ATTGGAAATTGTTTCAGGGGAGAGCCTTGTTTCAAGGCGAAAATGCGCTAGCGCACTCGCCCCCGAGCGTCTACGGGCCAATATTCGGGCTGTGCGTCGGGCCGCAACACGGCCAGGCGCTCGGCGAGGTTCGCCACCACGCAGGAGTGGTTGGGGATGATGCAGACCCGCGCGCCCAACGGCGGGTCGAAATCGGGCGCCTGTTCTCGCGGTATGAATCCGTGCTCTTCGGAAAGCCGGGTTATGAGCGAGGGCTTTGCATCATGATGGGGCGCGTCGATCCAGCGGAGCAGGCCGTAGCCGTATTCGCCCCCACCTTTGGGCGTTATGCCGTGGGGAGCCTTGTCCAGGCCGAGGACTTTGGAACCGGCGTCGATAATCAGGTTCATCGCGTTCTTGCTCACCACGGAAGCAATCACGCCGAGGGCTATGTCCCGCTCTTCGCCGAGCCCCAAACGCAGGGGCGTGCGGTCCAGAAAAACGTAATTTCCCGGCCGCAATTCATGCAATCCTTCATAGGACGACGCGCCGAGAGCCGTGGGCGTGCTGCCCACTGAAAGCCGCACGTCGGGAAACCCATCCTGGAGCAGCCGCTCGCGGGCGTGAAGCATCAAGCGCCTCTCTTCATGGGCGATATCGCGAACTTCCTGCACGTCTTGAGCGCCGTAGGCGTGGCCCGCATGGGAAAGAAGTCCATGCAGGCGCAGGTGACGCGCCTCCGCAACCCGGCGCGCCAGCTCAAGCAACTCCTCGCCATGGGGGAGAACGCCACAGCGGTGCAGGCCGACATCTATTTTGATGTAAACCGGAAGAACAAGTCCATGCTCCGAGGCGGCCTTTTTCAAGGTTTGCAAACCATGGACGCTGTCCACCATGCAGCGCAGGGAAATCCCTTTGGCGGATGCGGCGGCGCAAAGCGCCCCCGCTTTTTTGGGATTCACCACGGGATACGCGAGAAGCAGCGGTCCCAAGCCCGCGTTGATGAACACCAGGGCTTCATCCACTTTGGACGCCGTGAGGCCGCGGGCTCCTTCCCGCAATTGAATTTGTGCGATAAAAAGACTTTTATGGGTTTTGACATGCGGCCACAATTCGAGCCCGGCGGCAGCGGCGCGGTTTTGCATCGTCCGGATATTGCGTAGTAATGTGGATAATGAGACAGCTACTTCGGGTGTATCCAGAGTCGTATTGTCGCAAAGTTGCATCGTTTTTGCTCCCGAATGACATATAGTAACATTTTCAGAGGGGATAAAAGTATACTTAACTTGTGTCATTGCCAAATCATGTGCCAGGCTGTACCATGCTATGGCCTGGGCAAACATTGTGGATTTTTTTTGCTTTTCCTCTATCCATTAGCTTAAGAAATTTTAAGTTGTAAGCATGTGTCGTTTGCTGCTATTTTATGCTGTTACTGCGGATAACATAAAACAGGCATTTTGTAACCGTATGAAGTGTCAGTGTTTATTGCTGGACATGGAGCGGCGGGGGCGAGACGGCGAATGCCGTGAAAACAGGCGACCGGATGCTTCCGTTCCGAGTTGTCGATTTTTTCGTCAGCCAGAAATAGGAAAATGGTTTTTTGGTGGAGGATATGGCTTGCGTTTTTTTATCCGCCAATTGAGCGATTTTTTTTGCATGGCGAAAAGGCCGATGCTCCACCTCCTTTCGGTTCTCGTCGTGGTGCTGTTCCATGCGGCGCCTGCCGGGGCCATGCCTGATGCGTTGCGTTTCCAACATATCACCCTCGAGCAGGGGCTTTCTCAATCGTCCGTCCTGTGTTCGGTTCAGGATGCCCAAGGGTTTCTCTGGTTCGGCACCTACGATGGCCTCAATCGTTACGATGGGTACGAATTCAAGGTCTACCGCGATGGCGACGGATTGTCGGGAAATGTGGTGCGCTCTCTTCTTGTTGACAAGGATGGTGTGTTGTGGGTCGGCACCACCGGGGGCGGACTCAACCGCTATGATCGCGACGCCGACGCCTTCACCCATTATAAACACGATGCCGGCAATCCCTCGAGTTTGAGCAGCAATGAAGTCCTCGCCCTGTTTCAGGACAGCAGGGGCGCCCTGTGGGTCGGGACGTCCAACGGGCTCGACCTCTTGGCGAGCGACGGCGGGTTTTTGCATCACCGCTACGAAGAGGAGCGAAAGGACAGTCTGCTGGGCATCAGCGTTTTCGCCATTACGGAAGACAACAAGGGCCGGCTTTGGGTCGGCACCGATGAGGGACTCAACCGTCTGACCCCGGATGGGGCCAGTTTCGTGCATTATGTCCATAACAATGCTGATCCATTCAGTATTGCCGCCGGCGCCGTGAAATGCCTCTACGCCGAACAGGGCGATATACTCTGGGTCGGCATAGACAAGGGGGGACTCAACCGGCTGGATGTCGGCACCGGCGCCTTTACCCTTTTTTTCCCTGAACGCTGGGTGCTCGACATTTTTAAAGACAGCCGCGGCATCCTCTGGGCGGGAACCGAAGTGGGGCTCGCGCGGCGCGTTACCAAACGCGATCCGCTTACCGGGCGCAACAGCGAGCAGTTTTTGCTCTACAGCAACAACCCCTTTGATTCCTCGTCAATCAGCCAGAACGATATCTATACGTTGCTTGAAGACCGTTCCGGCATCCTGTGGATTGGAACCTACGGCAAGGGGCTCTGCAAACTCGACCCCAGAATTCAGGAATTCAGACTGTTGCGCAGAGAACCCTGGAATCCGGACACACTATCTGGAGAAGACGTCAACGACGTGGCGGAAGACAGGGACGGCAACCTTTGGATCGGCACCACGTACGGGGGGCTGAACAAGGTGCATCTCGAAACGCTGCATGTGGATGTCTATAAAAACGATCCCCTGAATCCCGGCTCGTTTCCCGCGGTTGAAATACGCGATATGTGCCTGGATGAAGACGGCTCGCTCTGGATGGGCACCTCTGATGCCGGAGTGATTCATTTTTTTCCGGATAGGGGTACCTGGAACTGCTATGCCCATAAGGCGGGTTCTCCCAACTCGTTGAACAGCAACAATGTGTATTCCATTTATGATGACCGCAAGGGCTCGATCTGGGTGGGGATGAGCAAGTCGGGACTGAATCGCCTGAATAAGAAAACCGGCGAAGTTACGCACTTTACGGCTGATCCGGGCAACCCTTCCGCTTTAAGCCACAAACGTGTGCGGACCATAATGGAATGGGGCGGCTATATGTGGCTCGGCACGAACAACGGGCTCAACCGCCTTGATACGAAAACACTGGAGTTCACCCATTGGGAAGCGGATGAAAACAAGCCCGACGCCTTGACCAACTGCCGCGTCACAGCGCTTTTGCCCGGCCCCACGGAAAAAACCCTCTGGGTCGGAACGCACAACGGCCTCAACCTTTTCAATATGGAGAGCGGCACGTTCCAACGCTTTACAAAGGAACAGGGCTACGGCTTCGCCAGCGGATCAATCGCCGCCATGCTCAGAGATCTCGACGGCAGACTGTGGATCAGCACCTTCAGGGGGTTGAGCAGGTTTGATCCACGCAGCGGCGAGGTGTTCAACTACACTCCAGCCGACGGCTTGCAAGGATACGAATTTCTGGACAACAGTTGTTTTCGCAACTCCAGGGGCGAATTGTTCTTCGGGGGCTATAACGGGCTGACCTGGTTCGATCCCAAGCGCATTATGGCCAACCCCCATGTTCCTCCCGTGGTGCTCACCGGTGTGCGGGTGATGAACAAGCCACTTGAGACCCCGCGCAATCTCGCCACTCTTGATTTTTTGCACCTGTCCCCTGATGCGGATTTTTTCTCCTTTACCTTCGCTGGGTTGGATTTCGTCAGTCCCAAACACAATACCTATGCGTACAAGCTTGAGGGGTTCGACAAGGATTGGGTGAACATCGGTGTCGAACGTTCCGCCACATATACGAATATCGATCCGGGCGTCTATTTGTTTCGGGCTCGCGCGGCGAACAGCGACGGCGTATGGAACGATGCGGGACTGTTTCTGCACCTCGAAATAGCTCCCCCGTTCTGGGGGACGCTGTGGTTCAGGGTCATCGCTCTGGCTACCGGTGTGGCGCTGTTGTGGCTGTTTTACACCATGCGTGTTCGCGTCATTAAGCGGCAGCATCAACGGTTGGAAGCCCAGGTGAACGCGCGCAAGGAGGAATTGGCTCGAACATATGGACAACTACAGGGAATCATGGAGCATTCGCCCAGCGCGATAGCCTTGAAGGATGCTCATGGCCGCTATTTTCTCGCCAATCCCCGTTTCGGCGAATTTTACGGGGTGCCGTATGAAGCTGTGGAGGGCTTGACGGATTACGATATCCTCGACCCCAAAAACGCGGCCGGATGCGCCGTCGCCGATCAGGCCGTATGGCAGACGCACGGCGCCAAGATTTTCGAGCAACGCATAGGGGAGCAGCTCTATATGGTGCAGCGTTTCGCGCTTTGCGGCGACAAGGGCGAACCCTATGCGATATGCAGCATAGTTACCGATATTACCGAGCGTAGCGTTGTGGAGGACGCGCTGAAAGCCAGCGAAGCGCGCTACAGAACGTTGATTGCGAATTTCCCGGAGGGGTTTGTAGGACTTTATGATCAGGATTTGCGCGTCACTTTGGCCGATGGCGCCGAATTCGCCCCCTTGGGCCTGAACAAGCACGCCGTGCAAGGCAAACCCATCTTCGAGCTTTTGCCGTTGGAGGCGTGCGGGAAACTGGAATATGCCTTTCGCGCCGCTCTCAACGGCGTCTCCTCGACAATAGAGTGCCATATCAAAGGGCGCGATTTCGATGTGCGCACGCTCCCCATAATGGATGAAGACGATCATGTGCTGTCCGGAATGATCGTTGCGCGCAACATTACCATGCGCAACGAAGCGGAAAAAGCGCGCATGGAATCGGAGCAGCTGTATCGCAGCATCGCCCAGCTTTCACCGGACGCCATCTTTGTGCATGGCGCGAACGGGATTCTTTTCGCTAACCGCGCCGCGGTGCACATGCTGGGCGTAGCGAGTCAGGCGCAGCTTGTGGGGCGCCCCATGCTCTCCCTGGTGCAGGAGGATCAGGCGCAAATTTTGCAAGAACTGTTTTCCTTGGCAAGAGAGAGCAACAGTCCCACGCATCTGGTGGAGATTCAGCTCACAGCCGGACATGGGGGCGTGCTGCATGTGGAAATGGCCACCGTGCCCATCATGTTTATGGAAAAAGCGGCGCTGTTGACCATTGGCAGGGATATTACCGAGAAGAAATTGCTTATGGCCGAGACCATGCGCTCCGCACAGTTGGCTTCCCTGGGAGAACTGGCTGCGGGAGTGGCGCACGAAATCAATAACCCCATAAACGGAATCATCAATTTTGCGGAACTCATCAGAGACGATCCCAAAAAGCGTCTGACTTACGAGGATTTACCAGAGCGGATCATTAAAGAAGGGGAACGCATCGCCACCATCGTGCGGACCCTGCTCAGTTTTTCCAAGGGGCAGGGTGAAGCGCCCACCATCGCAGCTGTGGACGCAGTTCTCGAGGACGCGCTCAGATTGTGCCAAAATCAGCTGGAAAGAGACGGCATAAAGATACAGGTGCGCATTGCGGGCGATATGCCCCCGTTTCGCGGCAAACCCGGTGAGTTGCAACAGGTGTTCATCAACCTCCTCTCGAACGCCAGGGCCGCGATAAACCAACGTTTTGGAACTGAAAAATTTGGAAAATTGCTTGAGGTGGATGTCGATACCACGCGGTGGAAAGATCGGACCATGGTGCGCATAGCCTTTACGGACAACGGCGTCGGGATTGAACCCGCCGTGATGGAACGCATGTTTGAGCCGTTTTACAGCACCAAACCCCGCAATGAAGGCACGGGGCTGGGGCTTTCCATTTGCCATGGCATCATTCAGGATCATGAGGGAAGATTCTATTTTCAAAGCGAACCCGGAAACGGCACAAAGGCCGTTGTGGAGGTTCCCGCGTGGCATGCGTCGGATATGTAGAATAGTTTTTGGATTTGCTTTTGAGCGCGAAAGCCCGCGGCTTTATTTGTGTTCCTTTTAGCGCATTTTCGCCTTGAAACAAGGCTCTCCCCTGAAACAATTTCCAA
>CAZFCK010000266.1:0-5988 GCA_964517355.1 uncultured Desulfovibrionaceae bacterium
TTCCGGCGTCCAGGGGCCTCCCCTGGTCGTCGTGCGGGCGCGAAAGCCCGCGACCTTTTCCCTTTTCATGCTTACGTGCTCTACATGTGGTGCATGATGGTTTTCAACTCCCGTTCGAGTTCCCGCCATAAGCTATCGTCCGGCATGGCCCGCGCCAGGGCGTCGAAGTTGACGCCGCTCTTTACGAGCCCGGCCAGCAACTCTTTTTCCCCCTCCAGAACCCGCTCCACATCCAGCGCGTCGAACAAGCCTTTGGTCACGGCCAACAACACGGCGGCCTGTTGCCCGGCAGAGAGGGGGGCGAACCGGTTTTGTTTGAGAATTTCGCGCACCCTGCGCCCGTGCTCCAGCCGTGAGCGCGTGTCGTTGTCCAGCCGGGTGCCGAAGCGGGCAAAGGCCTCCAGTTCCTGAAACTGGGAGTACGTCAGTCGCAAATCGCCGGCCACCTTGCGGTAGGCGGGCATCTGCGCGCGTCCGCCCACGCGGGAGACCGAAGTGCCCACGTCCACGGCGGGCAGTATGCCCTTTCTGAACAGGTCCGGGTTGAGGTAGATCTGCCCGTCCGTGATGGAAATGAGGTTGGTCGGGATGTAGGCGGAGATGTTTTGCGCCTCGGTCTCGATGATGGGCAGGGCGGTGAGCGTGCCGCCGCCATGCTCCGGCTTGAGCCGGGTGGATCTCTCCAGCAGCCGCGAATGGATGTAGAAGATGTCGCCGGGAAAGGCCTCGCGTCCGGGAGGCCTGCGCAGGAGCAGAGAAAGCTCCCGGTAGGCCTGGGCGTGCCGCGTGAGGTCGTCGTAGACCACCAGCACGTCTTGCCCCTTGAGCATGAAATATTCAGCCATGGCCGTTGCCGCATAAGGGGCGATGTACTGCAATCCTGCGGGTTCGTTGCCTTCCACCACCACGGCCAGAGTATAGTCCATGGCGCCGCGCCGCCGCAGTTCGTCCAGGGCGCGCGCCACGCTGGAAGAGCGCTGGCCGATGGCGCAATAGATGCAGACAACGTCCCGCCCTTTCTGGTTGGCGATGGTGTCCAGGGCGATGGCCGTCTTGCCGGTCTGCCGGTCGCCCAGGATGAGCTCGCGCTGCCCCCTGCCTATGGGGATGAGGGCGTCAATGACCTTGATGCCGGTCTGCAAGGGCGTGTCCACGGGCGCCCGGTGCAGGATCGGCGGGGCTTCACGCTCCACCGCCAGGCGTTCGCCTCCGGCGACGGGGCCGTTGCCGTCCAAGGGTTCGCCCAAGGGGGTGATAACGCGCCCGATCAGAGAATCGCCCACGGGAACGTCGAGCACGCGCCCCGTGCGCACGACCTCGTCCCCGGCGCTCAAGACGTCGCTTTGTCCGAACAGGACCACGCCCACGCTGTGGGGCAGGATGTCCAGGGCCATGCCGGGAACCTTGCCGCCCAGCATGAGCAGTTCTTCGGCCCGGACCGAGCGCATGCCCTCGGCCATGGCGATCCCCCGGACCACGGAGGTGATGCGTCCGATTTCCTCGGGCTCGAGGTCGGCGCTCACCTTGTCGACCCCTTGCCGGACCGAATCCATGGCCTTGCGCATGGCCTGCTCCAGAAATCCTTTGCTCATGCTCCCGCCTTTGTCTGGGCCAGTTCAGCGAACACGGCCTTTTCCACGTCGTCGAGATACGAGGCCAGATTCCACTCCCATTTGGTGTCGCCGGCCACAAGAACGATGCCGAAGCCCAGGGCCTGGTCGTGGCTGGCGTTGATTGCGGCGCTCTTGGGGAAGAGGGCGCCCAGACGCTTCTCGAGTCTGCGCAGATTTTCGCTCGCCAGGGGGAAGCCGGTGCGCACGATGACGCGCCCCTCACTGTGCGCGTCGGGACCGCTGCCGGCCAGGCGCGACACGAAGCTGTCCAGGGCGCGGGATTCCAGGTCTTCTCCGGCCAGGTCGCGCAGCACTTTTTCCGCCAGATGCACCACCTGTTCCGCCATGCGGGCGCTGAGCCGGTCGGAGAGCGCGACCCGCTCCCGCTCCAGGGTTTCCCGCCATGCCTGGCCGCGGGCCTCGACTTCCGCCTTGGCCTCGGCCAGCCATTGTTCGCGGCGGTTGTCCGCCTCGCTGCGGGCCTCTTTGCGCATGGCTCCGGCCTCCCGTTCCAGGGCCTCGCGTTGCCGCGCCAGATCCCTGCTCAGGCGATCCGCCGCGTCGCGCATCTCCCGTGCCTTGTCCAGGTCTTCGGCCACGCGCTCCTGCCGTTCCTGCATGGCCTGCATGATGGGGCGGTAGAGGAACCGTTTGAGCAGCAGGACCAGGATCAGGAAATTGACCGCCTGGGCGACGAGGGTGAACCAGTCTATGAGCACGCGCTAGCCTCCGGCCTTGTCCACGAAGTAGTTCCAGAAGGGGTTGGCGAACAAAAGGATCATGGCCAGCACAAAGCTGTAGATGGCGGTGGATTCCACCATGGCCATGCCCACGAACATGGTCTTGACGATGGTGTTTGTCTCGTCCGGCTGCTGGGCGATGGATGAGAGGCCGCGCGAGAGCGCCATGCCTTCGCCGATGGCCGGGCCGATGGCGCCGAGCCCCATGCAAATACCTGCGCTGATGACCGAGCCGATGGCGATTAAACCGAGTGTATCCATGTCAGGACTCCTTTGGTTTCGTGTGTGCCTGCAGTCCGGAGGCGATGAACACGGCCGCCAGAACCACGAAGATATACGCCTGCACCATGCCGATGAACAGGCCGAGAAGCTGCATGATCACCGGGAACAGCAGCGGCGCCAGCGTGAGCAGAATCGCCCCCATAATGGTGCCGCTCATGATGTTGCCGAACAGGCGCACGGCCAGGGCGAAGGTGCGCGCCACCTCGCCGATGACGTTGAAGGGCAGCATGAACGGCGTGGGTTGCAGATACACGGTGAGGTATCTGGCGAGCCCGTACTCGCGGATGCCGTAGTAGGGCACGGCCAGGAACACGATGAGGGCCAGGGCGGAGGTGGTGGAGAGCGAGCCTGTGGGCGGTTGGAATCCGGGCACCACGGAGAGGATGTTGGAGACCAGGATAAAGATGAACAGCGTGCCCAGCAGCGGCAGGAAGCGCTCGGGTTCCTGGCGCGTGGTCTCGCGGATTTGCGTCAGCATGCCGCCCACGAGGATTTCCAGCAGGTTTTGGCGTTTGCCCATGTGCGGGGAGCTGGTCAGCCTGCGCGTCACGGACCAGGAGAAAACGGCCACAAGAAGCATCACGCCCCAGGTGTAGACGATGGTCGCGTTTAGGACCGCGAAACCCCATCTGGCGCAGATAACGGTATCAGGGGTGATGTCCATGTCATTTCCCCGTGTTGCAGAGCCGCTGCACCAGGATCATGCGCATGGCGTAGAATCCGGCGCAGGCCGCCATGGCTGCCGGCGGTCCTTGTCGCAGCGCCAGCCATACGCCGCCGAGGGTCACGGCGTAGCGCCCCAGAAGTCCGCCGAAGAACCAGAGCCTCGGCCTGGGCATGCGCGGCATGAGCGACAGGGACAGCCAGAGTCCGCCGAAATGCAGCAGGGAAAGAAAACCGCCCCACGCGAACCCCGCGCTAATGGTCGTCAACATGTTCACCTTCCCGCTCCTCGATGATTTTTTTTCGTTGCCGGCTCAGCCAGAGCCAGGCCGTGAAGCAGCCCGCGCCGAGTCCGGCCACCAGCAGCATGATGGTCCATGAGCGCCTGGAGGGCCAGTTCAGATCGATCCAGACGCCGAGCAGGATTCCGGCCAGGGTGGGGACGGCCACGGACCAGCCCACCACGCCGAAGAGCCCCAGGCCATACCAGGCGCCGACCCTTGCATCGCGTTGGGCCTTGAGCCGCCGCTGTTCCTTGGTCCCGACCTCGTCCGGGAATTCCTTGCGTCTTTCGTTCATGCGCCGAACTCCAGAATTCTGCGAACGAAATCAGCTTCCAGCCGCGCCACCGCGGTCCGGGTGGACCGTTCGCGTTCGTCCGTGATTTCCAGCATGTTCCGCACTTCCTTTTCCAGTTCCCCCAGCTCGCCGCGTACCGCGTTGCGCGAGGCCACCAGGACCTCGTCGCCGCGTTTGACGGCCACGCCCCGGTCGAGAGCCAGATGCGCGGTCTCGCCCTTTTCCGTGGTGTAGCTCATAATGCCGGGGGCGATGATGGTGGCCATGTCTATGTGGCGCGGTTTGAGCGTGAACGCGCCCATGGGCGATTCGCCGTTGATCTTGACCACCCGCTCATCCAGGAAGACTTTGCTGGGCAGGAGAATCTTCAGGTTCATGCCTTTCTCTCCTTGTTCGCGGCCTCGTCCACCGTGCCGATCATGTACAACGCGGATTCGTCCTTCTCGGCGAACTCGTCGTTGAGAATCCGTTCGCAGCCCTGCACGGTATCGGTAAGGGACACGGTACGCCCCTCCAATCCCGTGAAATGTTTGGTGGTGTGGAACGGCTGGGTCAGGAACCGCTCCAGCCGGCGGGCCCGGTAGACTGTTTTGCGGTCTTCACGCGACAACTCTTCCAGCCCGAGCATGGCGATGATGTCCTTGAGTTCGTCGTATACGGCCAGGGTGCGCCGGACTTCACGGGCCACATCGTAATGCGTTTGCCCCACAATGGTTGGGGCGAGCATCATGGATTTGGACTGGAGCGGGTCCACGGCGGGGTAGAAGCCTTCTCCGGCCCTCTTGCGCGAGAGCACGATGGACGCCGAGAGATGGGAAAAGGTATGGGTGGCCGAGGGGTCGGTGAGGTCGTCGGCCGGGACGTAGACCGCCTGGATGGAGGTGATGGCCCCTTTGCGGCTGGATGCGATGCGTTCCTGGAATTCCGCCAGTTCCGGCCCCAAGGTGGGCTGGTAGCCCATGCGCGAGGGCAGGCGGCCGAGCAGCCCGGACAGCTCCATGCCCGCCTGGATGAAGCGGAAGATGTTGTCCACCAGCAGCAGAACGTCCTGCCCTTTCTGGTCGCGGAAGTATTCGGCCATGGTCAGCGCGGTGTGCCCCACCCGGAAACGCGCCCCGGGGGGTTCGTTCATCTGCCCGAAGACCATGACCGTGTTTTTCAGGACGCCGGCGTCCTTCATTTCCCGGTAGAGTTCCTCACCCTCGCGGCAGCGTTCGCCGATGCCGCAGAAGATGGACACGCCCTGGTGCGTGCCGACCATGTTGTGGATCAGCTCCGTGATCAGTACGGTCTTGCCCACGCCTGCGCCTCCGAACAGCCCGGCTTTGCCGCCTTTTTCCAGGGGGGAGAGCAGATCCACCACCTTGACGCCGGTTTCGAAGATCTCCTCGCTGGTCACACGCTCGGACAAGGCCATGGGCTCGCCGTGGATCGGAACGTAGGTCACGCCTTGGGGCGCCTCTCCACCGTCCGACACTTTGCCGAAGACGTTGAAGACCCGCCCCGTGAGGGTATCGCCCACGGGAGCGGTCAGAGGAGCGCCGCCGCCGGTGACGATGTCGCCGCGCGCCAGTCCGGCGGTGGGCGTCAGGGCTATGCAGCGAGCCTCGCCGACGCTGATGTGGTCGGCCACTTCGAGGATGACGGCGTTCGCGGGTCCGGCCGTGAGCACGGAGCGCATTGGGGGCGCGCTCCCCTCGAAAACAGCGTCCACCACGCTTCCCCGGATCGAACCGACAACGCCCTTGAAGGCGGTTGCACCCATAGAAAAGGCCTCCTGTTCAGGAGCGCACCCAGAGCCCCGCGCCCCTGATTTCCTTGAATACGGCGCTGCCCACGGCCACGGCGTCCAACGGTGGTGCGGCCAGAGAAACCCCCACTTGTTTTCCAATATAACAGGCGGAGGGCGTCAGGTCCATGCTGAACCCGCTTTTGGAATGCAATGGCGCGCAATACGGACGATGCGGATTTCATGGGGCGCTGCTGCTGCGGATGCGTCGACGCCTCGGCTTGTTATTGAATGTTTCGACACCATGACGTACTGTAATATATGAGTATGTGGTTATTTCCTTTACTCCGAAAGTGCCTTCGGGGGGAAACCTTTCTGTAGA
>CAZFCK010000267.1:0-5979 GCA_964517355.1 uncultured Desulfovibrionaceae bacterium
CCAGGGAAATGCATAAGAGCATCTAGCGCTTTTCAAGCGTGAGATGCTCTAGTTGCCGAGCAGAACGTTGTAAAGGCGTTCATTCCAGTTCAGGGGCACGCGCACCTGGGTCAATGTGTTGCCGCTGGTGGGGTAGGCGAGCACGAACGTGCCGTTGAAGAAAAAACGTAGTTGCGCCCCTTCTTTGACCAGGTAGCAATCATTGAAGTTCACGGCCATATCCCAGGGAAAGGTGTCGGAATCGCTTGTCCGGGATTGAAAATAGGCCACAGGCTGGTTTTTGTCGTCCATGGACATGACGAAGGCCACCTGCTCCCAGGCCTTGTTCGCGAAGTGCATGCGCAGGAATTCGATGGTGGTCTTGTACAAGAAATCATAGCTGAGCTGTTTCTGCACCAGGACGCGCAATGTGAAGTCCTGCTGCGAGGTAAGGGGAATGACGGCCAGAGCACCGTCGCGGCCGAGGGGGCCGAGGCTTTTGCCGTTGACGTCTTGATACACCACGAGATTTTTTCCAAATTCAGGGGCCATATCGCCGGGCGCATACTGCGAAAGATCCAGAGACCACCGCGGCGCGAGCCGCTCGGCCAGGGTCTTTTCATCTTTGGGCGGGGCTTGCCGTTGTTTCGCATCCGGCACGTACACACCCAGTTCCAGAGGGGAAACCTCCACTTGCATGCTCAGACAATACACGTCGCGGTTGGCGCCCCCTATGGCCCCGGTGATTTTGGCGTCGCGCAGGAGTCTGCCGCGAAGGTCCTGCGGCGTTTGCGCGCCGGGCGCGATGTTCTGCGTGATGCGCTCCAGTGCGGCGTTTTCCGCGATCGCCTGGAGTTGCTCGTCCGGTATGCCGGGTTGCTGATAGCAAAAATTGATCAGGGTGGCCGTGACCGGCGTCACGGACTGCATTTGCTGCTGCGACAGCGTTGCCTGCACCTTGACGCAGAGTTCGCCGAACACGTCGCCGTTGTAGTACGTCGGCTTGCCCACGAATTGCACGCGGTCGGCAACGGCCTCCTGATAGTTTGGGGGGAGCTGTTGTTGCAGCCCCAGTTGCCGCTGTCCCGAATAGACTCGTGTGAAATACTGAAACGCGGCCTCGGATTTGGCTTTTTGCAGCAGGTAGTTCTTGAAGGATTCCAGATTCTGGTTCTGATAGCCGGAGATGCTGTCGCAGGTGCTTATCTCCAGGGGCGCGGCCTCGGCGGCGGAAGGATCGCCCTTGACAGTGGTCAGAACCCCGGCCTGGGGCTTGAATGAACGCAAGGGAGCAAAGGAAAAGGTCTTACCGGGGGAAGAAGATTTATCTTTGAAAGGGGACGGCGTGGCCAGGGTCTCACCGTAGCGCGCGCCGGTCCCGGCCGTGGCGTTATCGTCAGCCGTGGCCCCTTGCGCGGACATGTCGGGCAGCCCCCAGGATGGTTGGAGGGCAGAGGCATTCTCCGGGGCTTCGGGCTGCGCGTCATGTTGCGCCTCGGCCCCGGTCTGGGCTGCGGGGGGAGTCTCCTGGCCGGATGACGGTGCGTCCTGCGTTGCATCGGGTTGTTGCACGCCTCCGCCGTTGTCCGGCCCGGCCGCGTCGCCGGCTCCCGCTGCCGCGGGCGCGTTGATGCCCGGCGGAACCTGCGCGTCATCCCCGCTCCATAACGGAGATGGGGCGCACATGAGCAGGACGAGCAAGAGCATGATGCGCATGGCGAACCTCCTGGCGCTCATGGGGAAGTTTTCTCCTGATCGCTGGCCGGGGGCTGATCGGGCGGGACCGGCCGGGGCGTGTTGTCTTGAGGGGCCGAGGCGGGCTGCGTCGGTGCGGCGCTATCGCCCCCAGATGGCGCGGGAGCGGGCGACGCAGCGGCGGGAGCTGCGGCAGCGGAGGCCGGGGGCGATCCCTGCATTTTTGCGGCGCGTCTTTTCGCATGGCGTCCTTGCGGCGCTTGTTTCGTTATGCGCTGCTCCACATTGAGCGTGTAGAGCCGGGTGTCGTTGTACAAGGGGAGAATGATCCGCTGCAAGGCCCGGCCGGAAGAAGGGGCCGTGGCGACCGGCTGATCATCCAGATAAAGCCGCGCCAGACCATTGCTGCGCTCAAAACGGTAGGAATGGGGCGCAGACGGCTTGGGAAAGGGGAGGTAATTCGTTTCCACGCCGAGAAAACGGAATTGCGCCTGATATTTCCTGTCATCCCCCAAACGCAGTTGCACGGCCAGATCATCGCGAATCCAATCCTGGTAGATCAGTTCCATGACCGGCATAAAGCCGGACACGCCGCTGGACGGCGGACGCAGATCATGATTGACGCGCATGGTGAGCGTGAAGTCCACGATATTCTCCGGCGCCAGAGGAATAGGGCGTGGGGGCGTGCCTTTCTCGGTCGCGGCCTTGTGCAGCAGCGGCTTGGGCGCGATGGGAGGCGCGGCTTGCGCCCCTTGCGGCTGCTGTACCGAGGCCGTTGCCGCCTCGCTTTTTTGCGGCGCGGCGTCGGGCGTCTCGGGTTTGGCGGCCGAGGGGGGGGCGTCCGGCGTCTGCGCCCGCGTCTCGGGAGAAGACGCGGCTGCCGCGTCTTGCGGCGAGCCGCCGGCGGCGTCGGACGGCTGTTGCGGCGTCAGGTCTTTCCCCATGGGGGCGGAACGGGCGTCGGTATTCGCATCGGGCGGCGCGATCACCTGTTGCGGGGGCGTTTGGGGCGCACCGTCAGGCTGGGCGGCCGCTTGGCCGGATTGTCCGGCGGGTTTGGCCTGCCCCGCAGTGGGGGGCGGCGAGTCGTGACATACCAGGTCGCCAATCGCGGCCTGCCCCTGAGTCAATCCGTTGAGCCCCAACGTCTTGACGCCTTGCTGATCCTGCACCACGGCCACGGCGTCGCCGTAGACAGGCAGAGGCGTGCCGACCGCGTAGGCGTTCAGGTCCAGAAAAAAGGTCCGGGTATGGTAGTCCGGCGTGGCGGCCGCGGCCTGACGCTCTTCATCGGCCTGTTGCCGGTTTCTCGCGGCGTAGATGGTCGCGGCCATTGGGGTGTAGCGTACCACAAGCTGCATGCAGTACGTGCTTGATGGCTTGTCGTAGCGCTCTTTGGTGACTTTCCAGGAGCTGAGCACTCGCTGCAGCTCGTCGATGTCCGCTTTTTGCAGGAGCGGATCGTGCGGGGCGAGGATGTCGCGCAGCCCCATACGCAAGGCCTGTCGCTTGAGGTCCGCCATGGGGGCGCCTTCCTGGCGCAGACACACGGTGCGCTGGGCCTGCATGCGCGTGAGGGCGGAACAGGTGTCGTCCGTGCCGCGACCCACAAGCGTCCCTTGCATGGAAACGCAAAGGTCGCCCAGGCGCTCGCCGTTGACGTAGCTCTCCTCTATCACGCGAATGCAACCGTAGGCTTGCTGCCGCACGCTTTCCGGCAGTTCATCGGATTCCACGAAAAGATTGTTCTGGAGCCAGGGATCGTCCAGGGCTTGGATCAGCATGGCGTCGAGCCCCTGCTGATGCAGGATGTCCTGCATGTCTTGGAGCTCCTTGCCGGGGTAATCCGTGAGATGGGCGCATGCGGTTGCCTGCAAGGCCTGGGTGGCGTTGCCGTCCTGCAGCGGAGCGGTGGCGTTGTGCTGCGGGAAATCCGGCAACGAGGATTGTTGCAGCGGTTTTGTGCGACTGGCGCTTGGAGCGGGCTGCTGTTTTGAGGCGAACAGGCCGCACGAGACGCAACACAACGTCAGCGACAAGAGAACGAAACCGCACCAGGGGCGGATGGATGGCGTTGAAAAGTGGAGCTTCATAGTTCTTGGCAGGCATAGTGTACGAGAACCGGGAAAAAAGCAAAGCGCAATCAAACCATGGCGGAGTAATTTTAATGGGTATTGGAGAAAGCCGTAAAAAGGAGCGTCACCTTCGTTTGTGCATGGATTTTTCAGAAAAATTCTCTTATTATTACTTCATATTCTTGTAAGGGGATGTACAATGCGCGCAAGACAATGACAATGCCTGCGATGGCGTGCCGACCCCGGATAAAGAGAAAGCGAGTTCACGGGAGGTGAACATGGCCGTGTCCAGTCAGTTCGAAGCGTTTCCCTATGTTGTTTTGGCGTTGGCGCCGTTTGCTCCCTCCCCTGAAGAGGGGCGAAAACTCCGGCGGGTTCGGACGGACCTCACCGGTTTGGATGCGGCGTTGGAGGCCCTCGCCCCCACTGTGCGTATCGAAGTGCCCGCGGCGTATTGCCCTGATGCCTGGATAACCGTAGCCCCACGGGCCATGCGCGATTTCAGGCCGGAGCGTTTGATTCGTTGCTGCGGCTACCTGAACGACCTGGAGGATGCGCGCGGCGTGATCCGGGATGCGAGCCGGTCGGGCGAAGCCCTGGCTTCGGTGGCCGCCGCGTTGCAGTCGCGTTTTCCGCGGCTTGGACTGAATCTGTCCGTGGACAAAGACGCGCCGTCTTCTCAGGCCGGCGGCGCAGTGGACGACATTCTGGCCATGGTGGCCATGCCCGAGCAGCGCACAAGCGGCGGCAAAGGTCTCGCTGGATGGCTGGAGCAGGTGGAAGACCGCATGTCCGGCGTATTGCGGGCGATATACAACGACGCGGGCTTCCGCGCCTTGGAAGCGTCCTGGCGCGGCGCGCAGCTTTTGCTGCAACAGGCCGGAGCCAAGGAGGGGAGCGGGATCGTGCTTGAATTGGCGCCGTGCGACCCGAAATCTCCCGCCTTTGACGCGGTGCTAGAGGCTTTGATTGCCGATCTGGCGGTGGAACTCCCCCATCTGGTGGTGGTGGATACCCTCTTGGACAGCGCGCCCCAGCGCATCGCGGCGGCCCGGAGTCTGGCCGTGTTCGCGGAGACGTTGCTCACCCCGACGGTGACGGGAATCGGACCGGGCTTTTTCCATCTGGAAGACTGGTCCCAGTTGGGCAAGGTGGCCTACATCGGCCATTATCTGGAAGACAGCTGCTTCGCCAAATGGCGGGCCTTGCGCAAGGAGACCGGGGGGCAATGGCTGTGCGCCGCGATGAACGCGGTGCTGGCGCGCCCCGTGTACGGCAAGGACCTGCAGCCGCGTACGCCCTTTTTTCAGGAGCAAGAGCCGTTGTGGGTGAATCCGGCCTGGGCGGTGGCTGCGCTGGCGGCCAAGAGCGTGGCCGCCTATGGCTGGCCCAGCAGGCTGACGGATTACCATACCCTCAAACTTGAGAATCTGGCGGTGCTGGAGACTGCGGACGGTCCGTTGCCCACGGCGGCGGCGCTGGGCGAGGATAGACTGGCCGAGTTCGCGGAAGCCGGTTTCGCCCCCGTTGTGGGAATGCTGCACAAGGACGCGGCGTTGGTGCCCCGCTTGCCGGCCGTATCCGGCGACGCTTTGGCGCCGCGGCTTTTCCTGAACCGCGTGCTGGGGTTTTTATTCTGGTGCAAGGAAAACATGGCCGCGCAGATCGAGTCGGGCGACGTGGCCGCGAACGTGCGCAACGCATTTGGGTTGTTCTGGCAGCATACGGGGCATACGCCTCCGGAAGATCTGCGCGTCAGCGCCGGAGAGGCGGAAGAGGGCTCCCTGCCGCTGTTTATCCATTTCACGCCGCCGAAATCCGTGCTTCCGGCGGGGGGAGCGGTGGAGTTCACCTTTTCCTGGTAATACCATTTCCCATTTCTAAGGAAGCACTGATTCAAGACTTGTGAGGTTTTTCCGGGGGGAAGCCTTTCTGGAGAAAGGTTCACCTCCCGGACCCCCCAGCGCTGCTATCTTCATCCCTAAGGCGCGATACGACCGCGCCCAAGGGCTGAAGTTTCCAAAGACTTTTGTCTGAAATATCTATAAACTCAATGTGTTACAGATATACTTGTCTGGCGACAAAGTTTAGGAAGGGGGAGCGCGAGGGGGAGAACCCTTTTTAGCGGCAGCCGTTAGGCGCGGTCGTTTCGCGCCTTACGGATGGCGACAGCAACGCTAGAGCAAGTCACGTTTGAGATAGTCCATAGCCACAGTTTTTGAACCACCCC
>CAZFCK010000268.1:0-5951 GCA_964517355.1 uncultured Desulfovibrionaceae bacterium
CCAGGGAAATGCATAAGAGCATCTAGCGCTTTTCAAGCGTGAGATGCTCTAAAGACTTTACCCATAATAACAAGGTATTATATAAACAGTTCTGGAAAGGGGAGCCCGAGGGGAAGAACCTCTTTCAAGAGGTTTTCCCCTCGGAAAAACAAGTCCTTCCCACATTGCGGAGCTAACGGCATAGCCACATTATAGAAACAGGCCCTAATTTATGAAAACTTCCGGGAGGACCAGGGCATCCATCTTCGTCCTCAAGGCGCGAAACGGCCGCGCTCCATGGGACAGAAAACTTCCAAGATGCCGTTACACAGCTTGCTGTGTATTTGTTATTCATTTTTTTTCATACGGACAATGCCGACGTAATTTCGAATCATCACATCGGCTTTTTGATTACAGCGCATAATACAGTGGAATGACGAACAATTTCACATATAGAAAAAACATGATAAAATGTCAAAAGGTCTTGACGAACAACTCCTCTTCTTGTATTTTTTTTTAAAAGTTTTTTGTTTATTAAAAAATGTAAACGGTTACACATGCAAATTCGGAAAGCGCCTTAACAGTTTAGAGCAGCAGCGATATTAACCACTAAATATGTATTGCGTGTAAATTTAACGAAATTTTTTTTACGAAAAAATGTAAACGGTTACATATGGAGGGTCAGCGTCTTCCCGGCGCCCTTTCTCCAGTACCTCCTGAAGACACCGCAAGCCCCCCAGCTAATCGGGGATTAACGGTTCAGGAAGGTCCGTATACCACGTGCGCCGGGGCTAGATCCGCTGCCGCCTCTTCGAAACAAAACCGATCCAACCATACCGGAGAGCACGAACTTACATCCACCGTCCGTTCATAATATGACGATAATTTAAGGAAAATTTTTTTTGCACAAAATGTAAGCGGTTACATAACGGAGGCTCTGGATCTTCTCCCTCGCCCTTACTCCCTGAATGACACCGCACGCCGCCCTCCAAAGCATGGAAGACCGAATCAAGGGGGCCAGGGAGACCCACACGCGGGGGGAAGACCAGCAGCCATATCTTCAACACGAACCAGGTCCGGCTGAGAATGGGAGCAGTGGCTTTCCGTCTACTCCTGAAAATAGGTTGAGAGTGCTTTGAACGCCGCTGGACGCCCCTCAAGGGGCGTCGGAAACGTCTCAAGGCCTGAAAGAGAAAAACGCGGCAACCGCCGCATCATTCAACCCTATGGAAAAAGGAGAAAAGCTGTGGTCAGAAAAGTTTGGACGCTGTGTGTGTTAAGTGTTTGCCTGGTCATGTTGGCCGCGTTGCCGGCCTTGGCCATGGACGAGTCCTGGATGTCCCAGGAGAACAGCAACTGGGGTAAATGGGGCGCCGCCGACCAGGTGGGGGTGCTCAACGAAATGACGCCCGAGATGATCCTCAAGGCTGTCTCATTGATCAAAACCGGCAAGGTTTACGACCTTGAGACCCTGCGTTTCAAGGGCATGCCGGTGTGGCCCGGCCATTCCGGATGGGACCTGCTGCCCTACGCCTCGCCCCATGGCCGCCAGACCATGGTCGCTGAGGAGATCTACGGCCCAAGCTACAGCTTCTACGCCAAAGGCGGCTGGCTGGACTCTGAAATCAATAAATACAACGTGGGGCTCAACAGCGAGATCATCATCGGCCCCCTTCATGTGGGGACGCACATAGACTCATTTTCCCACCTGACGACCGGTAAGGACAACCATTGGTACAACGGGTTCAACGAGGCCAAAGACTGGTCGGACTACGGGCCGCTGAAGGCGGACGCCTCCAACATCCCGCCCATCATTCTGCGCGGCGTGCTCCTGGACATTCCCGGCTACAAGAAGGTTGAGCACCTGGAACCGGGTTACGGGATCACTATAGAAGACGTGAAGCAATGCGCGGCCTGGGAAGGCGTGGAAATCCGCAAGGGAGACGCCGTGCTGATCCGCACCGGCGAGAAGTGGCCGGAGATGAACGTGGCCGGAGGCGCCGGGCCCACCTTGGAAACGGCCATGTACCTGGTTGACGACAAGGGCATCTTCCTCATCGGCGACGATCAGTCCGCCTTCGAGAACTTCCCCAAGGATGCGATATCTTCCTTCCCGGGCCATGTGCACCCGGTGCATCAGTACCTGCTCATTCAGAAGGGCGTGCATCTGATGGAGATGGTGCAGATGGACGAGCTGGCCAAGGACAAGGTCTACGAATTCTGTTTCGTGGTCCTGCCCAACAAAATCAAGGGCGCTACCGGCATGATGATACGCCCCATCGCCATTCAGTAGCGGCGGCTGCCCAACGCCGGGATTGCGTAGATTCTCCCCGCATCCGCCTTAGGCGTGCGGAAGGAGAGAGTAACAGGCTGCAATGGAAGGCGTCGATAGTGCCCGCCCCTGAGGAACAAGATGCGCGCGCCTCCATGATTGCCCCCATCGCCTATCGGCGAGGCTGTTGACCATATCAACGGGGGAGAAACTTTTAAAAAGTATCTCCCCCGATCTCACTCTTCGATACTATTAGGTTGCGGCGTCAGCGCTATTTCGAAAAGAAATGCGGGAAAGGGCATTCCTCCCGCGCATCCCGCCACACTTGAGCCCCACCCTATTTCGCCCTGGCCTCAAGCTCCCCGGCGGCCTTTTCCACCGCGTCCTTGAAGCCTTCGCGCAAATCTCCGATCCGTTGCGCCAGCGCGGGATCATGCAGCGCCAGAATCTGGGCGGCCATATAGGCGGCGTTCTTCGCCCCCGCCTTGTCCAGGGCCATGGTGCCCACCGGGAATCCCGGCGGCATCTGCACCGTGGCCAGCAGCGCGTCCAAACCGCCGAGGGGCGAAGCCGTCACGGGCACGCCCAGCACCGGCTTCATGGTCCGGGCGGCCACAGCGCCGGCCAGGTGCGCGGCCATTCCCGCCGCGCAGATAAAAACCTGCACGCCCTGCGCCTCGAGATCGTCCACCAGCCTGGCTGTGCGCTCCGGGGTCCTGTGCGCCGATGTCACGGTGAACGCATATTCCACACCCAGCTTTGCCAGCGCTTCGGCGCACGGACGCATGATGTCCTCGTCCGAAATGCTCCCCATGAAGATTGCTACTTGCGGCATACGCTTTCCTTTCAGGCCTTTCGGCTTTCCGGGCTGATCAGGGCCAGCCCCTTGTTGCCGATGTCGCGGCGAAAATACATGGACTTGAAGCGGATCTTCGTCACTGCGCGGTAGACCTTTTCCCGTGCGGCATGCAAATCGGCGCCGGCCGCGGTCACACCCAGCACGCGTCCCCCGGAACTGACGAGCACACCGTCCTTGCGCGCCGTTCCGGCCTGAAAGACCACCACGCCGTCTTCCTCCCGCGCTTCGGCAAGTCCCATGATGGGCATGCCTTTTTCGTAATTGCCGGGATAGCCTCCCGCGGTCAGCACCACGCAAACCGTGGTTTCGGGACGGATACGCAGTTCCGCCTCATGCAGGCGCCCCTGCACCGCGGCCAGCATGACCTCAGCCAAATCGCAATCCAGACGCATGAGCAGCGGCTGGCATTCGGGGTCGCCAAAGCGCACGTTGTATTCCAGCACGTTGATCTTGTCGCCGTCGATCATCAAGCCGGCGTAGAGCATGCCCACGAAGGGGCGCCCCAGCTCGGCCAGGCGGCGCACCACGGGGCGTATCACCAGATCGGCGACCTCCTCGCTCTTGTGATCCGGCAGGATGGGAGCAGGGGAATACGCGCCCATGCCCCCCGTGTTGGGACCGCTGTCGCCTTCGCCCACGGGTTTGTGGTCCTGAGAGGAGGGCAGGCAGAGCACTGTTTCGCCGTCGCAAAAGGCCATGAAGGAAGCTTCCTGCCCGGCAAGGGCTTCCTCAATAAGCACGCGCTCGCCGGCATCGCCGAACACTTTGTGCTTCATGCACATGCGCAACGCTTCCAAGGCTTCCTCCACGGTCTTGGCAACGATCACGCCTTTTCCCGCAGCCAGGCCGTCGGCCTTGACCACAATGGGAGCGCCTTTCGCCCGCACATAGGCCTCCGCGTCCTCATAATCCTCAAACGTCCGTCCCTTGGCCGTGGGCACGCCGGATTCCTCCATGATGCGCTTGGCGAAGGACTTGCTCCCTTCAAGCTGCGCCGCGAAGGCATGGGGCCCGAAACACGGAATGCCCGCCCTGTCCAGGGCGTCCGCCAGCCCCAGGACAAGCGGCAATTCTGGTCCGGCCACCACAAGATCGATCTTCTTCTCCTCGGCAAAGGAGACCAGAGCCGGAATGTCGTCATCTTTGATAGCCACGTTTGTGGCGATATCCGCCGTGCCCCCATTACCGGGGGCAACAAAGATTTCCCGCACCAGCGGGCTTTGTTGCAGCTTCCAGGCCAAGGCATGTTCGCGGCCGCCGCCGCCAACCACCAGTACACGCATGAGACACTCCTTGACTTTGATACCCGACCAGGGGCAAATTCAGTGGGTTTTCCCAATAGGTATTTTATGCTACAGAGCCAACCGCGGCCGGCGGAGGCATCCGCCCGTTTTTGAGCGCCGCGGCTTGTGTTTTGTAAAGAAAATTCATGTGCGGCACAAGCCGCACTTCCGGAGAGCGACCATGGCCCCCAAGCACCGTTTTTTACCCGACCTGACAGAGGAACAGCTCCACGACAAACAGTTGCAAGGCTTGCAGTGGACCGTGAAGCACGCCTATGACAACTCCCCTTTTTATCAAGACCGTTTTCGCACGCTCGGCCTCGCCCCCGGCGATATAAAAAGCCTGGACGACCTGAGCAAGCTGCCCTTCACCACCGTTGACGATCTGCGCTACGGCTATCCTTTCCCCCTGCGCAGCGTGCCCATGGAGCAGGTGGTGCGCATTCACGCCAGCTCGGGCACAACGGGTAAACGCAAGGTGCTGTGTTATACGCAAAAGGATATCGACACCTGGAAACACATGTTCGCGCGCTGTTACGAGCTTGCGGGGCTCACGGTCCTGGACCGCGTGCAGATCTCGGTGGGTTACGGCTTGTGGACCGCGGGCGCCGGCTTCCAACTGGGGTGCGAACACTTCGGCGCCATGGCTCTGCCCATCGGCCCCGGCCTCATTGAACTGCAATTGCAGCTCCTGGAAGACATGGGCGCCACCTGTCTGTGCTCCACCGCGTCCATGGCCCTGTTGTTGAGCGAAGAGGTGCAGAAACGCGGCCTGCGCGACAAGCTCAAGCTCAAGAGCTGCATTTTCGGCGCCGAGGCCCATACCACGAGGATGCGCCGCACCTTCGAACAACAGCTCGGCATTGAACACAGCTTCGACATCGCGGGCCTTACCGAACTGTACGGCCCCGGCATCGGCCTGGAGTGCCCCGCACATAACGGCATCCATTATTGGGCGGATTACTACATCCTCGAACTCATCGACCCCATCACCAAGCGCCCTGTCCGCGAAGGAGAGGTGGGGGAGATGGTGGTCACCAGTTTGTGCAAGGAAGCCGCCCCCCTCATCCGCTACCGCACCCGCGACCTGACGCGCCTGATCCCCGGAGAGTGTCCCTGCGGCTTGAAACTACCGCGGCACGACCGTATTCAGGGGCGCTCCGACGACATGATCATTTACCGGGGCGTGAACATCTATCCGGGGCAGATCGCCGCGGTGCTCGGCAAATTCAAGGAATTGTGCTCCGAATACCGCGTGATCCTGCGCCGCCAGGAAGGCCTGGACATGATGCGCGTCCAGGTTGAACGCCAATCCGATCTTCACGACGCCACCCCCGAGGAAGAGGCGAACCTGGTCAACGCCATCGGCCGCAATCTGCACAAACATTTGCTGGCGCGCTGCGAGGTGGAAATCCTCCCCCACGGCACCCTGCCGCGTACGGCCGCCAAGACAAAGCGCGTGCTCGACGAACGCAACATGAAGGATTAAGCTGTGTTTCTAGGCCATTTTCGCCTTGAAACAAGGCTCTCCCCTGAAACAATTTCCAATTGTTCCAGG
>CAZFCK010000269.1:0-3870 GCA_964517355.1 uncultured Desulfovibrionaceae bacterium
GGAAACCCTTTGAAAAGGGTTTCCCCTCTCGCGCTCTCCCCTTCCTAAACTTTCTCATTTTGAACAGTCGAAATCCATATTTCAAAATACAAAGTTTCAAGAATATCAATACTGGCCATAGTTATTTCAAGTTCACCAAATAAAAGCCCGAGGGATGAACCTTTCTCAAAGTGCTTCCCTCGGGCCAATAAAGCTATGGGGTACGGCATATTAAAGCATCTTAACCTTAAAGGAGTACAGATGCTCCTCTGTGTTGTGTTTCAGGGAAGAGTCTTGAAACAAAGCGTGTATCCGAAACAATATTCCATTGTTCCGGACAGATGCGTAAGAGCAGCTGAATCTTTTCGTATTTATTGAAAAAACGGGCATGACCAGGTCGTTTCCCCGGCGTCCAGGGGCCTCCCCTGGTCGTCGTGCGAGCGCGAAAACCCGCGACTTTAGAACATTTCACGGCAAAGAATTGCAGAGCCTTTCAACTTTTTCAAAGTTTAAATGCTCTCGTCCTCTTTTCTTTGCGTCCGGAAAGTCGTAGCCGTGATGCTCTAAACGACTTCCTGAACATCGCCGACGCCGAAAAAGCTGTTCATGACCACGTGCGCGTCGTAATACGCCCCCGCCACTGCTTCAGGTTTGAGTTCAAGATAGGCCACGATTTTGTCCACGGCATTCCAGTCCGCGGCTTCTATGCGCTGCGCCAACTCAAGCCAAAGACTCAATCTTTTGTTGCGGCGGCACAAGCCGTCCTTGAGCGCTTCCTTGATGGGCAGATTGTCCACCACCTCATCCATGGGCATGCCGAGCATGGGTTCGAGGAGCGAAAAAAGACCCAGCATAAACAACCGATCGGCGGGTTCTCTACGATAACGTGAGCGTACCGCCGCCATTTTGAAAAAATTACCCCGCTGCGAGGAAAGGCGCATAAGCTCGCGGCTGTTTTCACCGCTGGTCAAATCATTGAGAATGGCCATGCGCAACCAGTCCTTGACCTGCTCCCAGCCGAGAATGACCACCGCGTGATTGATGGAAGTTATTTCCACAGGAAAGCTGAAGGCCGCGGAATTGAGAAACAGCAGCAGCCTGTAGCTGATGGAGGCGTCCATGGAGATCGCGTCCGCAAGTTTGGTAAAATCCGGGGTCCCGTTTTCAATCAGGTCAAAAAGCGCCATCTTGGCTTGCTCTGTAGCCGTAAGCCTCCGATTCGGCAATATTTCCGCCTTCTTGAAAAAGCCGCCTTGAAAAAGGCCGAAGCCGAGAGCCTGCGCGGCTTCATAGAGTTTTTTACTCTCAACGCCCACGGCTATGGGCTGCACCCCATGTTCCCTGGCCATACGCACCAGGGCCATGATCTGGCGCGGCGTTTTGCCGGGCAGGCGGATTTTCACGTAATCCGCACGCTCCAGCAGAGGGGCGCCGCCGGCGAGTCCCTCGAATTCGTTGACAGCGATCTGATAGCCGGAGCGTTGCAGACCATCCAGCGCCCATAAATATTCCTTGGAAGGAGCGCTCGCTTCGCAGACCTCGACAACGGTATGCGTGTCGGGCAAGGCCAGGGGCGCTTTCTTGAGCACCGCGTGTTCGGCAAAGGGCACCATGACCTTGGTAGTGCCCACGTGCCCCTGAAGAAAGGCGTAGCTCTTGGGTTCGTTGTTCAGATCTCTGGAAAAGGTCATCGTCCGCTTTGTCCGGCCTCCGGCGAAAAGCGTCCAGGGAGCGCTGCGCACAATGAGATCATGAGCCCAGACCTGCTTGCCCTTTCCAAAAACAGGCTGCTTGGAAAAAAAGAGTCGCTTATCGGAATCGGAATTACCCGTTGTCAACATGCCGTTCACCTCCTTACCGTATGGAGCTATACCTTCGTGGCGCAGGAGGTGCGGAAAGGGAAAGGAGCGTTGTGCGCTGCGGAAACTCACGCAGCCATGACCGGCTCTTTTCAAGGCAACCCGGCGGTCTTAACCTCCTGCGCAACATAAGCATTCGGCAAAGATCCGTGGCTTTCCGTCCCTGCCTCGCGACAGGTTTGGCTTTTACTTGCTCATGATGAGAGAATACAGCAAACGCAATGATTGTCAAGCCTACATGCCGGCAACTCACGAAACCGCCCCCAACGCTTGACGCAATGCCATGCAAGGCATAGG
Source organism: uncultured Desulfovibrionaceae bacterium (assembly GCA_964517355.1). Lineage (GTDB taxonomy): Bacteria > Desulfobacterota > Desulfovibrionia > Desulfovibrionales > Desulfovibrionaceae > CAZFCK01. The sequence continues at coordinate 2,136 of CAZFCK010000269.1, forward strand.
CAACCTCTTCGGCCTTCGCCTCTTCGCACCTCGCTTATTGCGCACCTTGCGCTGATCAAAGGGTTGTCATGGAACTCGCATATCAAGTTTTCAACGTCACGGCGCCGGTCATCCTGTGCTGCATGGTCGGCGCGTTTTGGACGCGCAGTAAATTGCCTTTTGAAACAGCAACCCTGACGCCGCTCATCATGTATATCGGGGCGCCCTGCCTGCTGCTGGCCAATTTCTCGAAAATGACCGTGGACCCCGGCTCCGTGGTGCGTCTGCTCGCCGCGGCTGCGGCGGCCCACGTGGCCTTCGCCGTTCTCGGCTGGCTCTACCTGCGCCTGCGGCGTCTGCCCGTGCGCCTGTATTTACCCTGTCTCATTTTCAACAACAGCGGAAACCTGGGACTGCCCCTTTGCTTGCTCGCCTTTGGCCAGGAAGGATTGTATCTGGGGCTGGCCTACCTCATTGTGGACAATATGGGACTCTTTTCCGTGGGGCCCTGGATAAACTCCGGACAGACAAGCCTGACTTCCCTGCTCCGCACGCCCACGCTTCTCGCGTCCATCATCGCCATTTCACTGGCTTTCTCAGGCATAAATCTCCCGGTGGCCCTGCATGCGACCTTGAAGCTCCTCGGTGATATGACCATCCCCCTCATGTTGCTCGCCCTTGGAGCCTCGCTCTGCAAGCTGCAGGTGCGCAATTTCTCGGTAGGCGTGGAACTCGGCGCGTTCAAAGTGCTCACGGGCGTGGTCTCGGGACTCGGACTTTCCTGGCTCATCGGACTGGAAGGAGTGGCGCGGGATGTTTTTCTGCTGCAAAACGTCATGCCTCCGGCCGTGTTCAACTACCTCATGGCGGAGCACTACGGCCAGAACGGCGCGCAGGTCGCCGGGGTCATCGTCGTGGCGTCGCTCATGGGGCTCGGCGTCATCCCACTCATGCTCGCGGCCCTGCTCTGAAGCATGTTGAGTTGAAATATGAAGGCCTTCGGCGGCTTAAGAACCTTTTAAAAAAGGTTCTTAAGAATCTCCAAAATTTTTTACAACATAAAACTTCCTTTGTTCCAGCGTTTCCATCTCCTCAAGCATCCGCTCATAGCCCGACAAAATAAACTCAACGGGAAAGCCTTTCCAATAAAAAGCACTAAAAATAAGATTGATAGATTTTAGCTTCTCAAAACTGAAAAGTTTAGGAAAGGGAGAGCGCGAGAGGGGAAACCCTTTTCAAAGGGTTTCCCCTCTCGCATATTCTTTTCAAAACGAATTGAGAAACACGGTCTAATCCGTCACCACCATCACGCTCGTGGCCTTGATCATGGCGTTGACCTTGGCGCCTTCCTTGATGCCCAGAGCCTCGGCGGACGCTTTGGTGATCACGGAGACGATTTCCACGCCGGGGGCGGCTTCGATGACGACTTCCGCGTTCACCATACCGATATTCACTTTCTTGACCGTTCCGGGAATCAGATTGCGGGCGCTGACTTTCATTGCGTTTCTCCTTCAGGTTGTCGTTGATGCGGCTCGCTCGTGTTCAAGGGTAATAATTCTTAAATCACGTTAATTTAAATTTCGTGACTTAAAGGCCCAAAAAAACCTTTGTTCGCCACAACGGAAAAGGTGCTCCTAGTCCGTCACCACCATAACGCTCGTGGCCTTGATCATGGCGTTGACCTTGGCGCCTTCCTTAAGCCCCAGAGCCTCGGCGGACGCTTTGGTGATCACGGAGACGATTTCCACGCCGGGGG
>CAZFCK010000269.1:3970-5941 GCA_964517355.1 uncultured Desulfovibrionaceae bacterium
GACCGTTCCGGGAATCAGATTGCGGGCGCTGACTTTCATTGCGTTTCTCCTTCAGAAAGTCGTTGATGATGTGGCTTCCTTATATCTCTGCACACAACAACTGTCAACTCGATTTTTTAAAATTCGTGATTAAAAATCACACCCACTGTCTTTCGAGCCCACTGCACGCCCATTCGGGTGAGGGCAACTCGAAAGCCATGCCGCAACAGCATATCAAGCACAGCCCAACACCTCCGGGAGAGGGAAAGACGTAAAGTCTCACCAGGAAGTGTATCGCTCCGCCCTCCTGCGACGTTCCGCGTCAACTCCATTTGTCGTATGGCCGCTGCTGCCCCCCCCGGATGGGGATTCTTTCCAGGGTACGGCTTGGCTGGGGGCGGATTTTCACCAGGGGGCAGCTTTCCCGGATGCGGTTTGCCTCCGGGATAGGGCTTACCACCGGGATGCGGCTTGCCCGGCTGCGGCTGGCCGCCAGGGTACGGCTTCCCTCCGGGGTGGGGCGCGCCCGGATGTGGTTTGCCGCCCGGGTACGGTTTTACTCCAGGATGAGGTTTGCCGCCCGGGTACGGCTTACCCGGCCCCGGCTTCCCCCCTGGGTACGGCTTTCCGCCGGGATAGGGCTTTCCGCCGGGATAGGGTTTTTGTCCGGGAGGCGGCTTGACGCCGGGATGCGGTTTGCCCCCGGGATAAGGCTTTCCGCCGGGGTACGGCTTCAATTCGTGATGCGGCGGGGGGTAGCGTTGCGGGTAACGGTAATGGCGCTTGCCGTAGTAATCACGGTCATCGTAATAATAGCGATTTTCGTAATAATACCCGCCGGAGTATGATCCATGGGTCGGGACACAGCAGGCCAAGCCCGCGAGCAGGAGCAGCAGGACATATATCACTGCGGCATATCTGAATAATGATACAATCATCACCCCTCCCTCGGTTAGTGGTTAAAATCACCTGGGGTGAAGATACACCATGTTTCTTTTTACCGTATTTTCAAGGCAAGGGGAAGAACCTCCGACAAGAAGCGGCAATCCGAAACAGGCTCTACGTCTTTTCGAGCTTTTCCAGGGCTTCGCGGGCCAATTGGGCCACAGGCGTCTGGAGCAATTCGCGGTCGCGGTAGAGTTCGCATGTCTGCGTGTCGCGGCAGCGTTGGCGCAGTACGGGAATGGCCTGGAGCAACCGCGCGTCTCCTGTCGAGGCCAGGGAGCCCAATGTCCAGGCGCAGAGCCCCCGCACCTCGGGGTCGGGCGTCTCGTGCAAATCCGGGGGCGCGTATTGCGGATGCGCCAGGCCCTGCACACAGGGTTCAACGGCTTGCAGCGCCAATTCCGGCCGAACCTGCGCCAAGCGCCCCACTCCCCAATAAGCGCCTCTGCGCAGGGGCAGATGATCGATGAAGTTATCATCCTTGCCCGTCTGCGTGATGTAGGAAACAAGGATGCGGTTATATTCGCGGGCAAGCCCTTCATGCACCGCCAGAATCTCGCCCATGGTTTCCGGCGCCCCCCATCCGAGATTGCCGGACTCTTCGCTCAGATTCCAGATCAGGCGGCGCATGACGATGCGCGCGTCCTCCATCTTCCGGTAGGCCATGCGCGCCACGGTGAGTCCCAGAGCGGTGACGGCGCGCCACTTCACCTCCCCACTATGCAGCAGCAGGGAAAAGAGCGGCCCCACAAGCCGCTCCGGTTCCATGCTTTGGAGTTGCGACAGGCAATGCCCCCAGTCTTTTCCTGAAAGACCCTGACGGACCTGCGTCTTCAGCTTGCGGAACTCGGCCATGAAACCCTCCTTGTCATCGATTCACGCGGGGCGGCGGCAACTGCATTCCGTCCTTGAAACAGTAATGCCGGCTAAAAAAAACAATGCCTCTGGCGACTTAAGACCCTTTTGAAAAAGGTTCTCCGGAATCTCCAAAACTGTTTTAGAGCATCTCACGCTTGAAAAGCGCTAGATGCTCTTATGCATTTCCCT
>CAZFCK010000270.1:0-5829 GCA_964517355.1 uncultured Desulfovibrionaceae bacterium
CGGAAAAACCTAACAAGTCTTTAATCAGTGCTTCCTTAAGAACCTTTTCCAAAAGAGTCTTAACCCACCGGAGGAATGCTTCTCTCATGGCCGCATGCTGACGGTGCGCGATAGTTCCCGTCCGGCGTCATCGTCGTGCGGCGGGATGCCGAAATATCGTTATTATGCGCGATTGTTACCGGCAATGGGCAAATATCGTCAGCTCATTTCCGGAGCGTTCCGCCTTGCATGGAAGCTTGTGGGTCCTCTTGCGGGGGCGCGCCGCCGGCCAACCGCTCCTCGCAGGCCGCCACCTGTCGCAGCAAGGCGAAAAGCGTCTCCTCAAGTTCGGACGGCGCGTTCTGCGCCGGGCATGAGTCAAGCGGCTCCCGTGATTCCTGCGGCATGGTCTTCTCCTTGTCCTTGCGTGGTGCAATAACGCTGGAGCGCCAGTTTTGGCAATGGCGCGACATTGCCCAACGCGACATTGCCCAACGCGACATTGCCCAACGCGACATGCCCCAGACGCGATGTCACTGAACGCTAGCGCATTTTCGCCTTGAAACAAGGCTCTCCCCTGAAACAATTTCCAATTGTTCCAGGGAAATGCATAAGAGCATCTAGCGCTTTTCAAGCGTGAGATGCTCTAAACATTATTTCAAGAGTCGCGGATATTCTCGGGCCTCAAGAAAAAGGGGGCGGCGTGGCCGGCATGCTCGCGCATCGAGGAGCGGCTTCTCGTTAAAATCCTGAGTACATGCGGCATTACCGACCTATGTTCGCCATTTAGTCATAACCGCGCGCAACTCCTTATCTTGACAATCCGTTACCAAGGGGGCATCCAAAGTGAGCTCTTCATAACTTTATCCTGTCAGCAGGGGCAGGATATAAAGTCAAGCAGGGAGGAGGCATGGCCCCAACAGCTGCGGATTCCATGACCCGGGTGCATGTGCCCGGCGTCGGCGCCGCATGGATGGACTGGCTGCAAATGCTTTCGGGCGCAGTCCTGATCCTGTTCATGTGGTCGCACATGATCCTGGTTTCCAGCGTTTTGCTGGGAGCCGGCGCAATGAATGCGCTGGCCTATTTCTTTGAGTACACCTACATGGCCCAGGTGGGTGGGCCTCTGGTGGCACTGGTTTTTCTGCTGCATTTCGTGCTTGCCGCGCGCAAGGTGCCGTTCCGGGTGGAACAGCTGACGCTCATCTGGTCGCAGGCGCGGATGCTCAAACACAAGGATACCTGGCTTTGGCTGGTGCAGGCCGGCACTGCCATGATTATCCTGATCATGGGCGCGGCCCACATGTGGGTGGTGCTCACCGACTTGCCCATCACCGCGGCTAAAAGCGCCGCACGCATGCAGCAATGGCAGTGGTTGCTCTTCTACTTGCTGCTGTTGCCCCTCGTGGAATTGCATGTGAGCATCGGTTTTTATCGTATCGGCGTGAAATGGGGCGTTATCAAGCGCGCCAACCGCGCCAAAGGCAAGAGGATTGAAAAATATCTTTTCTTCATTTTTCTGAGCATCGGCATTCTGACGCTGATCCGCTTTTTGACCCTAACCACTGCCTAGGAGCCGGCCATGCAGACGATTTATACCGATTTGCTGTGCATTGGCGCGGGCCTTGCCGGCGAACGCGCTGCCGTGGAAGCTGCCGGGGCGGGATTCGACGTGGTCTGCCTGAGCCTTGTTCCGGCCAGACGTTCCCATTCCGTGTGCGCCCAGGGCGGTATGCAGGCCGCTTTGGGCAACTGCGCCATGGGTGAGGGCGACAGCCCGGACGTGCATTTCGCGGACACCGTGAAAGGTTCGGATTGGGGCGCGGACCAGGAAGTGGTGCGCATGTTCGCGGACACCGCCCCCGTCGAGATGCGGCGTCTGGCCTTTTGGGGGGTGCCCTGGAATCGCGTGGTTCCGGGCATGCACACCTATTACAAGGGCGGCAAGCCCTTTGAAAAGGAAGAACGGGAAGAAAACAGGGGCCTGATCCACGCCCGGGCCTTCGGCGGCACCGCAAAATGGCGCACCTGCTACGCATCCGACGGCACGGGACACTCGGTGCTCTACACCATGGACAACCGCGCCGCGCAATTGGGCGTGCACGTGCACGACCGCACCGAAGCCGTGGCGCTCATCCAAGACGGGCATAACTGCCTGGGGGCCGTGGTCCGTTGTTTGCGTACCGGGCAACTCATAGCCTTTGTGGCGCGCGCCACCCTTGTCGCCACCGGCGGTTTCGGGCGCATCTACCGCAACACCACCAACTCCGTGATCAACGACGGGGGCGGTCTGATCGCGGCACTGGACACAGGTCTGGCGGTCTTGGGCAACATGGAGGCCGTGCAGTTCCACCCCACAGGCATCGTTCCCACGGACATCCTGGTCACGGAAGGCTGCCGCGGCGACGGCGGCACCCTGCTGGACGTGAACGAAAAACGTTTCATGCAGGAATACGAGCCTGAAAAGGCCGAACTGGCCAGCCGCGACGTTGTTTCGCGCTGGATGACGCACCACATCCGCCAGGGCAAGGGCGTGAAAAGCCCGTATGGCGAACATCTCTGGCTCGATATCCGCCACCTGGGCGAAAAGCACATCCGTACCAAGCTTAGGGAAGTGGATGAAATCTGCCGCCATTTTCTGGGCATAGATCCTCTGCACAACCTGATTCCCGTGCGCCCCACGCAGCATTACAGCATGGGCGGCGTGCGCACGGACAAGACAGGCGCGGCCTACGGACTCAAGGGGCTGTTCTCCGCCGGCGAGTCCGCCTGCTGGGATATGCACGGCTTCAACCGCCTTGGGGGCAATTCCCTGTCCGAAACCGTTGTGGCCGGGGGCATCGTGGGCGGCTCCATAGTGGAGTTCCTCAAGGGCGCCGAAGTCAGCATTCCCACCAAAATCATCAGCGACACGGTGCGGCGGACCAGGGAAAGGATCGAGAACCTCATTTCCGGAGCCAACGGCGCGGAAAGCGTCTACAAGGTGCGCGAGGCCATGTTCAACGTGCTGGAATACGCGGCGGGCATCTACCGCAACGCCAAGGACCTGGAACGCGGCGTGGCCGAGCTGCAGGAGGTCCACCAGCGCGCGCACAAGATAGGACTCAAGACCAGCGGCGTGGGCGCCGCCCCGGAACTGGCCCTGGCCATCAAGCTTCCGGGAATGGTGCGCCTAGCCTTGTGCGTGACCTACGGCGCGCTCCAGCGTACGGAAAGCCGCGGCTCCCATACGCGCGAGGACTACCCGGAGCGCAACGACCGCGATTGGCTGGTGCGCACCCTGGCGACGTGGAACGCCGGCAGCGACTTGCCCACCCTGAAGTACGAGCCCTGCTCCAAAACCATGGAACTGCCCCCAGGCGACCGTGGATACGGCGGGGGCAAGATCATTCCCATGGACGCGCCCAAGGAGGAAGCCTCCGGCGCCAAGAAGAAAACGAGCAGGGAGTAAGTCATGGCCAGGCAGCTCAGCTTTGAGATATTCCGGTACAATCCCCAGGACCCGGCTTCCAAACCGCAGATGGAGACCTACGTTCTGCCCGAAGTGGAATCCATGACTTTGTTCATCGCGCTGAACAAGATCCGCGAGGAGCAGGACCCTTCATTGATGTTCGATTTCTGTTGCCGCGCGGGCGTATGCGGTTCCTGCGGCATGACCATCAACGGCAGGCCGGGACTCGCCTGCCATACCAAGACAAAAGACCTGCCCGAGCGCATCACCTTGCTGCCCTTGCCTTTTTTCAAGCTGTTGGGGGATCTCTCGGTGGATACCGGCGTTTGGTTCCGTGAAATGTATCAGCGTATCGAATCCTGGATACACACCCGCAACGAATTCGACCCCACAGCTGAAGAAGAACGCATGGAAAACGAAATCGCCGAGCAGATTTACGAACTCGACCGCTGCATCGAATGCGGCTGCTGCATTGCGGCCTGCGGTACGGCCCGCATGCGCGAGGACTTTCTCGGCGCGGCCGGTCTGAACCGCATTGCGCGTTTTGTGGTCGATCCGCGCGACCACCGCACGGACAAGGATTACTTCAGCCTCATCGGCACGGATCAGGGCATTTTCGGATGCATGGGACTTCTGGCCTGTGAAGACGTGTGCCCCAAACAGCTCCCTCTTCAGGATCAGCTGGGGTATCTGCGCCGTAAAATGGCTTTCAGCTCCTTGCCCTGGAAAAGATAATATCTTGTTGCCGCACCGCCGGGCAGCTCTTGCCTCAAGAGCTGCCCGGGGGTATGCACTTGTGTAGTATGTCGGAGCGCTGCGCAACCGCCGGCGCCTCCGGCAAGGCATAGTGGCAAAAGCGCGGCATTTACCGGTCCGGACGCCTGCACAAGGTTCCTTCCCGGCAAAATCTCTCCCCCGCTGTATCGTAAGAACCTCTTTACACACCTGAAGGAGTCGGCATGCGCACCATTCCAGCTCAGGAGATTGTGGAAGCGGTGGCCAAGCTGTGCATGGAGGCCAACCGTTATTTGCCGGCGGATGTCCGCCGGGCCTTTGAAAAGGCCCAGGCGGAAGATTCGTCGCCCGTGGCCAAGGAAATTTATCGTCAACTTTTGGAAAACGCGGATTTGGCTGCGGAAACAGGTCTGCCCCTGTGCCAGGATACCGGCCTGGCCGTCTTTCTGGTGGAATTGGGAGGCGAGGTCCTGGTGGAGGGCATGACCCTGAACCAGGCCATCAACGAAGGCGTGCGCAAAGGATACAAGGAAGGCTATCTGCGTAAGTCGGCCTGCGATCCCACCACCCGCGCCAACACGGGCGACAATACCCCGGCCGTTATCCACATCGCCACGGTTCCCGGCGACAAATTGAAAATGAGTTTCATGGCCAAAGGCGGGGGCAGTGAAAACATGTCCCGCGTGACCATGCTCGCCCCCGCTCAGGGGTGGGAAGGCATAAAGAAGTTCGTGCTGCAACGGGTCGCCGAAGCCGGGCCGAACCCCTGCCCCCCGATCATCCTGGGCATCGGCGTGGGCGGCACCTTCGACTACGCGCCGATCCTGGCCAAAAAGGCGCTTATGCGCCATGTGGACGATATCCATCCTGATCCGGATATCGCCGCAAAGGAAGCGGAGCTGCTGGGCCTGGTGAACAAGCTCGGCATCGGTCCCATGGGGCTCGGGGGCGACACCACTTGCCTGGCCGTGAAAATCGCCATGGAACCCTGCCACCTGGCCAGTCTGCCCCTGGCCGTGAATGTGCAATGCCATTCCTCCCGGCATATGGAGGTGACTCTCTAATGGCTGAACATCATCTCTCCACACCGCTTACGGATGAGGACATCAGTAAACTGCAGGCCGGGGACGTCGTCTTTCTCAGCGGCGTGATCTACACCGCCCGCGACGCCGCGCATAAACGCCTGGTGCAGGCCCTGGACGCGGGGCAGGAACTGCCCTTCGACCTCAAGGGCGCGGCCATTTACTACGTCGGCCCCACGCCCGCGCCTCCGGGCCGTCCCATTGGCGCGGCCGGTCCCACCACGAGCTACCGCATGGATACCTACGCGCCGCGCCTGCACGGCCTGGGGCTCAAGGCCTCCATCGGCAAAGGCAAACGCAGCGACGAAGTGAAAAAAGCCATGCAGGAGCACAAGGCCGTGTACTTCGGCGCCACGGGCGGGGCCGGAGCCCTGCTTTCCCAGCGCATCAAGGAAGCCAAAGTCATCGCCTACGAAGACCTGGGGCCTGAAGCTATACGCGAATTGGTGGTGGAGGACTTCCCCTTGCTGGTGATCAACGACTCCTTTGGCAACGAACTCTATGCCCGTCCCAAGCTGGAAGAGGTCATCTAGAGCATCTCACGCTTGAAAAGCGCTAGATGCTCTTATGCATTTCCCTGGA
>CAZFCK010000271.1:0-5769 GCA_964517355.1 uncultured Desulfovibrionaceae bacterium
TCCAGGGAAATGCATAAGAGCATCTAGCGCTTTTCAAGCGTGAGATGCTCTAGGGGCGAGACATTTTGTCGCGCGAGAGGAAAGCCTCCGTTAGCGCGTTTTGCTCTTCGTCGTATCGCTGTCCGTTGAACGGCTTTGCCGCGTGCGTAGTTGGAGCCGTGTGAGAAAGCGCATATCGCACTTTCGTAATGAGCACGCACTGTTTGGCCTTGAAACAAGGCTGACGCCAGAAACAATGCCTCATTGTTTCAGGTAAATACATAAGAGCGCCAGAGCCTTGCCGCCCCATGTGGGGGGCAGGCGCCCGCAAGCGCGAACCGGGAGCGAAGAATGGCGGCCAGAAGCACTGTGCTCATTGTGGACGACATCCCCGAAAATATCCATGTGCTCATGCAGGCGCTGCAGGACGAATACGCCATTCTCGCCGCGACCACTGGCGAAAAGGCCCTTGCCTTGGCCTGTGGGGCGCATCAGCCGGACTTGATTCTCCTCGACGTGATGATGCCGGAGATGGACGGCTACACCGTGTGCAGCCGTTTGAAGAGCGATCCAAGGACCCGCGACATTCCCGTGATTTTCGTCACCGCGCTGCACGAGGCCAAGAACGAGGCCATGGGCCTCGGCCTGGGCGCCATAGACTACATCACCAAGCCCGTGCACCCGGAACTGTTGCGCGCGCGGGTGCGCAACCACATCGAATTGCGCAGGGCCGCGCGGTTGCGTGAAGACGTGGATCGCATCGTGCGCCACGACCTCAAAGGCCCCCTCACCGCGGTGGTGGGCTTGCCGCAAATGCTGCTGCGGGAAGTTGACCTCGACCCGGAACATCAGGAACTACTGCATATGATTGAAAAAGCTGGTTATCATATGCTGGAACTGATCAATATGGGGCTCAACCTGTATAAAATGGAGCAGGGGACCTACGTCTGCGAGGAGCAACCCGTCAACCTGGCGCGCATTGTCCAGGACGTGGCTGTTGAACTCGGCTCCCTGGTCAAAGGAAAACATATTCGCCTGACGCTGCGCCATAACGAAGCGCCCTTGTCTTCCGGCGATCGTTTCGCCGTTCAGGGCGAATCATTGCTCTTGCATTCCATGTGCGCCAACCTGTTGAAAAACGCGCTGGAGGCTTCCCCCATGGATGCCGAGGTGAGCGTGCTCCTGGAAGATACCCTCGATGGAAAGCGGCTGCTTTCCATACATAACGACGGCGTTATTCCCGAAAACATCCGGGAGCGCTTTTTCGAGAAGTACGCCACATCCGGAAAAACAGGCGGCACCGGTCTTGGCGCGTATTCCGCCCGCCTCATTGCCCGCACATTGGGGGGCGATATCGAATTCATCAGTCTCCCAACGCACGGCACCACGCTGTTGGTCAAAATGCCGCCCGCTCCTGAAGAACGAGCGGAAAAGCCGCAAGATCCGGCGCCCCCTGAACGGGATACGCCCATGCCCGGACCATGGCGCGCCTTGCGCATTCTCGTGGTGGACGATGATCTGCAGGCCGGAGTGCTCCTGAAACGCAGGCTCAACGCCCAGGGCCATGAAGCGGAACTCGCGGCGCACGGGGGCGAAGCCCTGGAACGCTTCACTCCCGGGAGTTTCGACCTGATCCTCATGGACAAGGAAATGCCCGTGATGGACGGAATCACGGCCTGCCGCCACATACGGAGCATGGAGCGGGAGGCCGGGGCTCCGGCCGTGCGCATGGTGGCCATGACGGGGCATGACAGCCCGCAGATCCATGAGGAGCTGTTGGCCGCGGGTTTCGACGACTCTTTATGCAAACCCTTGCTTCCCGGAACGCTTGACGCCGTGCTCGCCGCCGCCGGAGCAGGGGGCGCCACCGTTGTGGTGCATGTGGATGCCGACCTTCAGGAGTTGCTGCCCCCGTTTTTACATACCCTGGAATCCGAGTTGCAGGACATGGCCAACGCCCTGGACCGGGAAGATTGGGACGCCGTCCGCGCAGCGGCCCACAAGCGTAAAGGCACGTGCGCCGCATACGGGCTTGCGCCCCTGCGGCATGAATTCGCTTCCCTTGAAGCCGCGGCCACAATGCGTGATCCCGAAGCGGGGCGCTCAGCCTTGAGCATCTTGCGCGGCTTGCTTGACAAGCTGGAACTGCGCTATGAATCAGCCTGACGATTCAGGCAACCGGCCTCTCTTCACAGGCAACGCCAAAGGAGGCGACCATGACCGCGATTCGCTTGTTGCTGGTGGACGATGATGCGGAACTTAGTTCGTTGCTCAAGATCAGGTTGGAGAAAACCGGCCGTTTCACCGTGGAATGTATCGACGATCCCCGTGTGGCGCATGCCCGGGCCAAAAGCCTGGGCGCGAAGAATATCGGCCTGTTCCTCCTGGATATCGACATGCCCCATATCAGCGGGGGGCAATTGGCCGAAATTTTGAACGAAGATCCGGCCCTCAGCGCGATCCCCATTCTTTTTCTCTCCTCACTGGTGAGTCCTCACGAAGCGTCGCATACGCAAAGCCTGCGCCATCCGATCGTCTCCAAAGGCAACACGGTGCGGGAATTGATTGAGGCTATCGACAAGAGACTGGCCTGATGCGGTTTGTGTCTTTACCTGGCCTGGGGGATTGAGGAAGACGCCGGGATTGTGGGGTATAAACATTCACGCTGGGGAAAACGGGGGCGCTGCCGATTTCTTGGGCCGGTTACGCGAGGGGCGCCCTGCGGCAACCGGTGATCCGCTTTCCTGTTTTCTGTCACGGGAGGCACGCGCTGCGGCGGCCTGTGCGTGTCCTCAGGGCGCGCGGGAATCGCCGCTGCTCTTGCCGGGTGGCTGTGGATGGCGTACATCTCCCCCCTGATATCGATGCAGCGCATCACGAGAACATGGAGGGTGCATGCCCATAGGGAAACACGGGAGCGGGTCCGGCGTGGTCGCATCCCGTAAGCAGAGCTTAGGCCGCAAACAGCAAGGGGCGGTTTGGCATTTTTTACTCGGCATGTTCATTCCCTGTTTGGTTGTTGTTTATTTATTGATCCTTGAACAATCAAGTTCAGACCTGAACGTTCATTTCAAGGCCTTGCGCGCCATGTTCCCCGAGACGGCCGACACGCTGAAGCACCTGACAAACTGGGGAAATATCATTTTTTACCCGGTTTATGCCGCAATATTCCTCTTGGGGCTCCTTTGGCGCAAGCCCGGATGGAAGCGCTTTGCTCTTGCTTATCTTGTTGTTCAATTGTTGATCAGTTTCGCCCTGGTGCGTGTGTTGAAAATCGGCCTGGGATGTCCCAGGCCCGATGTGGACGGGCTTTGCCTGGCCATGAGCTGGGATTCCGGGCATCATTCGCTCCCTTCGGGGCACACGGTGGAAATCACAGGCGCGGCCATGCCTCTGGCCATGCGTGCCCGGTCGGTGTTGTTTTCTCTCGCTTTGGGGCTTTTTGTGGCGCTCATGGCCTACAGCCGCGTCTTTCTCGGCTGGCACCACCCGGCGGACGTGGGCTTTGGACTCGCCTTCGGCGGCCTGGCCGCCTGGCTCATACACTCTTATGGAAAATGACATGACCATGCGTAATCGTTTTGCCTCGTTCCTGTCCGGGCTCTTTTCCATCATGAAAACCCAGCCCTTGTTGTTTCTTACGCTCCTGCTCGCGTTGCAGACCGGATTCATGCTGCACAGCAGGGCGCTTTGGTTTTCGGACGAGATCCGCTACGCCGACGTGTTCACCAATCTGACCGGCAACGGCAAATGGCTGGTGCTTTTTCTCAACGGTGAGTTCTATCCCGACAAGCCGCCGGTCTTTTTCTGGCTACTCTGGTCGTTGCAACGCGCGACAGGATTGCACGGAGAGCCGCTCTTTTTTCTGGGGGCCGCGGTAAGCGGGTTTTTCTATCTCACTGCCGGGCTATGGCTCTCGAGTCTGCTCAAGCTGGGGCGCGAACAGACCCTGGCCACGGGGCTTGTTCTGCTGACAACGTTTTATTTCGTGGGTCTCACACACTATGTGCGCATGGATCTCCTGTTCGGCGCATTGATATTGGCCAGCGAGGTCTGTCTGTTCCGCGTTTGGCAAAAGGACTGGGCTCCATGGTGGAGCGCCGCGGGGTTTTTGCTGGCGGCGCTGGCCACATTGACCAAGGGCCCCTTGGGCCTGGCTTTGCCCCTTGCCGGTAGTGTGGTCTATTTGTGGTGGATGCGCAATCTGCGCCGGTTCTGGAGACTGGACATCTGGCGGGGGGCGGTGTTGGCTCTCCTGGTGCTGCTGGCCTGGGCGGGCGCCGCCTTTTACCTGGAAGGCAAGCCGTATCTGGAAAACATTTTTTACGACCAGATCTACAAGCGCGCCCTGGACACCTGGCACCATGAGCAGCCTTTTTACCACTACCTGTTGACCTTGCCCGCGGCCCTCCTCCCCTGGACGCTGCTTGTGCTGGTCTTGCCCCTGCAGCGGCTGTTCACTCGCGAGTTTTGGCGTGACCTGCGCTATACCCGAATCCTGCGCGAAGACGACACAGAGGGGCTGGTCTATTGCTGGAGCCTTGTTCTCAGCGGATTTGTGCTGCTTTCGGCCATAAGCATCAAGATTGTGGTCTACCTCCTGCCGCTGTTCGCGCCGTTGGCGGTCATCACCGCGCGAACGCTGCTCCGCCTGGATGAGCGCCGCGGCAAACGCCTTTTCGCGATCATGGCCGTTATCCTCGGAGTGCTCGGCGCCGCCTTGCCGTTTGTGAATTATTTTCACCCCTGGCCTGTCGTCATTCAGAGCGCCGTGCCCTGCGGCGTCGCCCTGGTGCTCCTGGCCGCTGTCTTCTGGCAAGTCACCCCCCGCGGCAACGTGAAGGCCTCACTTGTCTTTCTGGCTCTGGCCCTGACCTTGTGGCTGCAACCCGTGGGCTTGCTGCTTGCGCCCTCGCTGGACCCCGTCATGAGCCCCAAGGCTCAGGCCGAACTCATGGGCGCGTATATCGACGCCGGGTATCGCCCCTTGGGCTATAAGCTGTATTCCGGAACATACACGTATTATGCGGGGCACGACATCATGGAACTGGCCGACCTGCAGGAAGTGGAGCGCGAGTTGGCCCTACATCCCAAGGCTGTGCTTGGAATACGCCGCAAGTATTGGGACCTGTGGGAGAACCGCCCGGATAATCTGCAACTGGCCCATGAGCAATGGATAGCGGACAGGCCGTATGTCCTGGCCGTGAAAGGCCCGTTGCTCGACAAGAATGCGGATGCTTCAGGCAGCGTGACCGTGGAAGCCGTGGCGGGTGACGGCCACGCCAACGCCACGGCCCAATGATTTTGGCGATGGGGCGGCATGAAACAGCCGCCCCTCGCTCCGTGATGCGGGAACAGACTTTGCGGTAACGTAACGTTGCAATGGAATTTATTGGGGCTCTATCACGGCGTGTTTTCGCCTTTGAAAAAGTCTCCCTCCTGAAACAATGATCATTGTTTCAGGAAAATGCATAAGAGCATCTACATTTCTAAGGGTTCAAGAGTTCCCGCGCCCGCTCCATCTGGCTGGGATACAGGTCGGCCGGGACCTTGTCGCGTCCCAGGGCCTTGCAGACCAAATATCTGGCACAGTCTTTAAATGAGCCTTTGCAGTAATTTTGTTTCATAAGATTCGCCGTGCCGGGTTTGTTGGCCATTTTATCGTTAAAAAAGATGCACTTGCCAATCAATTCGCAATCAGGCATGGCTTCGCCCCCTTTGCTAGCGCATTTTCGCCTTGAAACAATTTCCAATTGTTCCAGGGAAATGCATAAGAGCATCTAGCGCTTT
>CAZFCK010000272.1:0-5737 GCA_964517355.1 uncultured Desulfovibrionaceae bacterium
CATGGGGGCGAGTCTAACATTTTTCTAGACAATTTGAAAGTTAAAATGCTCTAAAACAATGAACATTGTATCAGGGATGAGCCTTTTCCATAGGCGTAAAAGCACTGGGACTGAATCCGCAAATCGGCAAGTTGAAAATGCGTTGCCCGGCTTTCTGAGCAAAACGCGCACCATAACAATCTGAATTTATATATAAACAAGGGGAGTAAAAAGTCCCTTTCCGGCTTCCAGGGGCCTCCCCTGGTCGTTGTGCGGGCGCGAAAGCCCGCGACTGGATTCCTTTTTTCTTTTTTGAACACACGTCGAATACGTTACCCTAGCCCACGTCTTTACCCGGAGAACACCCGCCCACGCCAAACGCGACGCCTCGTTTTTTTTCCGTGCCCGGTAAATTTTCGTTCTTATCGGACGATATGTTCATAGAGCCGTTTTCTTATTTTTCACACCTCATAATGCATTACAGGCATTATGAGGTTGCATCTTACGTTGTACATCCATTCTTTGTCTTTAGTTCCTTTGTTATTATCCCCATCTCATAAAATCCGTTAAAGTTTCATTGCAATGTGACGATATGTTGACTGAAGGATTCTTAAGCTTTCTTCAAAGAAAAAAAGGAGGGTTCTGTAAAATTACAAACGTTGTGTAGTCTTTTCTTTGTCAGGCAAGGATGCCTGACGATAAATTCAAGGAGGAACTATCATGTCTCTGGTTATTAATCACAATTTAATGGCTATGAATGCCGCGCGCAATCTGCGTACGTCATTCGGCAACCTGGGAACTTCTGTTTCGCGGCTTTCTTCAGGCTTGCGCATCAATTCAGCTGCGGACGACGCGGCGGGACTTGCTGTTCGTGAACTTATGCGCGGCGACATCACAGCACTGAATCAGGGCGTGCGTAACGCCAACGACGCCATTTCACTGATTCAGACCGCTGACGGCGCGTTGGGAGTCATCGATGAAAAGCTCATCCGCATGAAGGAACTTGCGGAACAGGCGGCCACGGGTACCTATACGTCCACCCAGCGCCTCATCATCGATTCCGAATACCAGGCCATGGCCTCGGAAATCACCCGTATCGCCAACGCCACGGACTTCAACGGGCTCTACCTGCTCAACGGCAACCTTTCCGGCTCCACCCACAACGGCGAAGGTCTGGTCTCCACAGGCAAGCTCAAGGTCCACTTCGGCACTGCCAACGATTCCGCCGAAGACTACTACTACATCCAGATCGGCACCTCCACGGCCTCGGCCCTGGGTGTCGGCATTGCCGCCAACAACTCGATTTCCACCCAGGCTCTGGCGCAGAGGTCCCTGGAAACCATCCAGAACGCCATTGTCTCCAAGGACATCATCAGAGCCAACCTCGGCGCATTGCAAAACCGTCTGGAAAACACCATCACCAACCTGGAAATCCAGTCGGAAAACCTCCAGGCGGCCGAATCCCGCATCTCGGATGTGGACGTGTCCCTGGAAATGACCGAGTTCGTGCGTCAGCAAATCCTGACGCAATCCGCGGTGGCCATGCTGTCCCAGGCCAACTCCCTGCCCAGAATGGCCATGCAGCTCCTGGGCGGTTAGTCCGCATCCCTGAAAGTAATATAATGTAGCGCCGGGGGGAGAATCTCTTGCGGGAGGTCCTCCCCCCAGGTTGTTTTTCTAGGCGGTTGCGGGTAGATTTTGCGATCATGAAACCCGTTGTGGTCATTCTCCATTACGCCGACCCCGAGGTCACGCGCGCTTTGCACCGGCAGCTTCTCGCCGCCGACAAGGACTCGGCCCAGGATATCCTGGTGCTGGACAACCATTCCCCTCAACCGTATCCCGGGGCCTGGCGACGCCTGGAACGCAACCTCTACTGGGGAGGAGCGCTGGCCTATTGCCTCGACCTCTTCCAAGCGGCGGGGCGCACCCATCTCTGGTTTTTGAACAACGACATCACGTTTCTCTGCCGCCCCCCCATTCTTGCGCGCGCCTTGCAACGCCTGCGCGCCCTGGAAAAGCGCTGCGGCCCCGTGGGCATCTATTCCCCCGCGGTGACGCACAACGTCTACCATCCGCAAATGGCGGCAGATGCGACCCTGCAATTCAGACAGGTGAGCCTCATAGACGGCATCGCCCCTTTGCTGCGTCTCGACGCCGTAACCGCCGCCGGGGGGCTGGACGCCGCCGACAATCCCATAGGCTACGGCGCGGACCTCTGGCTCTCGCACCGCGTACGGCGGGCGGGCTTTCACCTCATGGTGGACCACCAGGTGCAGATCAGGCACGCCTTTCACAAAGCCGCGGGCGATGATCCCCGATTCTGGCAGGCGGCTCACGCCCAGGAGGACGCCTTTTTCGCGCGCTCCTTCGGGGAGCGGGCGCGCGAGCGCATCGCGTCCCTACAGGTCGCAAACAAGGATTTCGCGGACATGCCCCATGCGGGAGATTTGCTGTGATCGTTCCTTTCATTACCGCGCCCGGCGATTTGGCCGACTTGTTGCTTACGGGGAGTTTCGGACGTTTGCACTTGCTGCGGCTGGTCAAAGCCGCGCTGGAAGAGAGGTATGCGGCGCCGGCCGCGTGGTTCCAGGTCGCCGCGTGGGAACACGCTCCCTTGGATTGCAGGGCGGCGCGGCAGATCTTGACCCTGGCCGGACATATGAGCCCCTTTCCCTTTTCCGAGGCCTTGCGCGCCCTCTGGAAACGGCTCGCCGCCTTGGACGCGCCGCCCCCGCGCCCCTGCGCCGATCCTCTGCGCCGCCTGGCCGCCTTGCCCAAGGCCATTGCCGCCCGTCCCCGCGCCTTGGAGCTTTGGAGCGAACTGGACGCCCTGGCGCCTTTCGACGGCGCATCCGACACCTGCATGCGACTTTTGGGCGATCACTGGCCGCAAGATTTCCCCGAGCTGCGCCCCTTGCTGGCCGTCCGCTTCAGCCTGTACCGGGGGGATGGCCCTGAGGCCCTCAATCTGCTGTCCGAGGCCGCATGTTTCGCGGGATGCCCTTTGTACGAACAGATGTACGTCCAGGCCCTGCGCCTGACCGGACAGGACGACGCGGCCCTGCAACGGCTCGTCCGCATCCTCGCGGTCCAGCCCTGGCAGACCAACGCCCTGCTCCAGGCCTACGACATGGCGCGGGGGCGCGACAAAGCCGCCGCGCCCCTTGAAAGCGTCTGTGTCCTCATGTTTTCCTTCAACAAATGTGCGGATCTGGAACGGACGCTGCAAAGCCTCGCGGACTCGGATGCGGCGCGCCTGCCCTGCCACGTGCTGGACAACGGCAGTACGGACGCGACCTGGGACATGCTCACCCGGTTCCAACAATCCGGACGCCTGCCCCATCTATCGCCTTTGCGTCTGCCCACCAACATCGGCGCGCCCGCGGCGCGCAACTGGCTTCTGACCATGGAGCGGGTGCGCAACGCGCGTTACGCCGTCTTCCTGGACGACGACATCGCCCTTGACGCGGACTGGCTCGCGCGCCTCGGAGCCGCGGTGCGGGCCTATCCCGACGCCGGGGTCTGGGGCTGTAAAATCCGCGACTTCCACAACCCCGCCGCGACCCAAAGCACGGACCTGCACATCATGCGGGGGCGCGACGGCACGCCCTTCACAATCAGCGACCTGCATCTGCAAGGAGCCGACTTCGGACAGTTCCACTACATGCGCCCTTGCGCCTCGGTCACAGGCTGCTGCCATCTTTTTCCGACCCGCGCATTGCTGGACTCCGGAGGCTTCGACATCCGCTTCACCCCCACGCAGTTCGACGACCTGGACCGGGACTTACGGGACGCCCTCGCGGGACGCCACGCCGTGTATACGGGATTCGCCACCGTGCGCCACCGCAAACGCAGCGGCGGACGCGAACGAGATCCCATCGCCGGGGGCAATGCCCGCGGCAACCAGACAAAACTCTTCGCGAAATTCTCCCCGCCAAAAGTCCGCACCCTCCTGGAAGCGCAACGCCAATGGCTGCGGGACGACCTGTTGCGCAAATCAGCCTGGCTGAAACGCAACGTGTACCCAGGGATGCCTCCGGCAGCTTGAGAACCTTTTGAAAAAGGTTCTTAAGGAAGTACTGATTAAAGACTTGTTAGGTTTCCTCCTCGCATATCCAGTGAATTAGTCAGCGTTTCCTTAGAAACACGGCCTAATCGAGAAATGGGAAATGGTATAAACCGTAGGGCTGGCGATGCCTGCGCATACGTTTATCCTTGGTTATTCCATAGAGTGTCGCCCTCCCGCTTGCAGGACGCGGTTCCCCCATCTATAGTCGAGTCATGCAATCGTTCATCCACCAACACCGGTTCACTGTCCGCGGCTTTGAGTGCGGTCCTGAAGGACGCATGCACATGCTCCATTTTTGCAATTACTTGCAAGACATAGCCGATCGCCACGCATCGGAGCTGGGCGTGGGTATTCAACATCTCTGGGAGCAACGGCTGGCCTGGGTGCTCACGCGGCTGCGCCTGGTGATCCGGGATTTGCCGTCCAACAACCAGACGTTCACTCTGCAGACCTGGCCCGTCATGGCCAACAAGCTGTATACGTGGCGGCAATTCAGGCTGCTCGACAATGACGGCCGGCCCATAGTGCGCGGCGCCAGCGCCTGGGTGGTGATCAATGTGGATGAACGCGCCGTGGTGCGCATGCCCCAGGCCGTGCGCGACATCATTCCCCCGGAGAACGCGCCCGAGGAACTGCCCCTGGGCGAGGATCCTTCAAAAACGCCCCCTGTTACGCACGAACTCAGCGACGCCATCGTACCCTTCAGGGCCAGGCTCTCAGACCTGGACCTGCTCGGCCACGTGAATAACGCCACGCTTTGCCAATGGCTCATGGAGGCCAACATTCCTTTCATGCGGGAGCGCGGGCTGAGTCCCGTGGAATTTTCCGTGCGCTTTCGCAAGGAACTGCGCAGTGCCGGCCAGGCCCTCTCGCGCGTACACCGCATTCGGGACGACGACGTCGTCACGTGCCGGCATACGCTCTGCAGCGCGGAAGACGGCGCTCCCCTGGTTATGGGGCTTTCCCGCTGGCACAAGGGATGAACAATGTTGCCGGACGAGCGGCGACCGCAGCTCCCTCCCGAGGACCCGCGCGATTGCGGCGAACCCAGGTTGGAGCGGCGGCCATGCGCATTGCTGGCGGTTGATCTGGGACTGCGCACCGGGCTCGCGGCCTTCGACCGCTCCGGCGCGTTGCTCTGGCACCGCTCCCGGCACTTGCGGGACATGGCCACGCTGAAACGCTGGATTCACGGCCTGTTGCGCCAATTACCCCATACGGAAGTGCTGGTGCTGGAAGGGGGGGGACCGGTGGCCCACGCCTGGAAAAACGCGGCTGAACGCAGGGGATTGCGCGTCATTGAACTCGCCGCCGAAGACTGGCGCGAAGAATTGCTGTACCCCCGGCAACGCCGCAGTGGCGAACAAGCCAAAGCCGTTTCCCAGAATCTGGCCCGCGAAATAGCCGCCAAAAGCGGCCTGCCGCGCCCCGCGACATTGCGCCACGACGCCGCCGAGGCCATACTCGCCGGAGTATACGCTCTGCAACTCCTGGGCTGGCCGGCATAATCCCGTTTCCAGTTTATTTTATGATAATTTTCCGGGGGGAAACCAGCGCTGCTATCTTCATCCCTAAGGCGCGATACGACCGCGCCCAAGGGCTGAAGTTTTTGAAAAAGGTTCTCCCCCCGAGCCCATAAGCGCTAACTTAAGCGGTATTTCATATATTTTGCCAATTGCAAACATC
>CAZFCK010000273.1:0-5691 GCA_964517355.1 uncultured Desulfovibrionaceae bacterium
CCCCTCGGAAAAACAAGTCATTCCCACATTGCGGAGTTAAGGACATAGCCACATATATTGAAGCATTAATGGCCATGCCGTCCTTATTCTTTATTTGAGATCGGATATCTCCCAGTAAAAGCAATAAAACAGATTTTGTGCGTGATGTCCAGGTTTCTGGTATCACTGTCACGGATTCGGGAGTGCGCAATATGGTAGAGGGAGCGAAGCAGGATCGAATGCGGCCGCGGACCTGGATTCGTAAGGGAGAGCGGAAAAAGGCGGTGGATAAGAAACAAATGGATTATTCAGCCGATCCGCAATCGTTTTTCCAGCTCCGGATCAAGGGGCACAAGAAACGCTTCCAGAATTTTATCCACGGCCACACTCCCCAGGTCCGCGCCTTTCCTTTTACGAACATCCTTGACCAAGGCGCAGATAACCCGGGCTTTGCCGTCTTGCGCCTGCCATCCTTTCAATCCGGCCAGTGCAGCGGCTTCGAGCAGGCTTGTGCGTGGGGGTTCCTGTTTGGGGTGGTCGCGCTTGAGAATAAGATGCGCTCCTGGTCCGTCCTGGGCGTGGAACCAGAGATCATAGGAGCTGGCGGCCTGTCCGAGCAGTTTGTGGTTGGCCGCTTTGTTCCGGCCGCGCAGGAGCAGAAAGCCGTCCGAGGTCTTGAACCGCTGCACGGCGAGTTCATTGCTTTTGGCGCGTTTTTTCGGAGAAGGGATTTCCTCCATGATTTCCGCCCGTCGTTGCTCCCGCTGGGGCAGTGTGCCGCGCCGCAAGGCGTCAAGTTCCATTTCCAGCGCCTGACTTCTGGCAGCGTTGAGGGGGAGCCCCCGTTCTCCTTTAGCGGCCAGGCGGAAGAAACGGGCCATGTTTTCGGCGATGGTCTGGGAGGGGTCCAGGTCGATGTTGTGTTCGCGTTGGGTATGGTCCGTAACGCTGACGGTATGCAGCCGCGAGTTCGGTTGCAGTTGCCAGAGGGCGCCCTGCAAGGCCAAGCCTTTTTCACGCAAGGAAATCATGCCCCGCAACCGCCGTTCCTCCTGGGCGAGTTTCGCCAACGCTCGCTTGATACGCTTGTGGGCCTTTTTATGGGCGCTGCGCTGTGCGGCGTCGTCCAGGCGGGAGAGCTGAGAAAAGAGCGTCACGGCTCCGGCATAGGCCGCGGTCTCGTGGGCCGATGCAAAGATGCGCTCTTCCCGTCCTTGCCGCAACGCGGCGGGGAGGCGCCAGGACAAGGGCTCCGCCAGGCATTGCCCCTGTGCGTCCTGGCAATAGACGAAAAATTGCCGGGCTTCTCCGCGTTGCAGGCAGGAATAAAGCTCCTGCGCCCCATTCAGGGGCAGTGCCGCCAAGGTCTTGCGCAAGGCGGGCGAGATATGGGGATACAGGCGCCAAATGGTTTCTTCCATGCGCTCGTCATCCGGCTGCGCAATGGCTTGGAGAACGGTATCCAGGTCCGGCCATTGCGGTTCGTGGCCGAAATTATCGGGAAGGACATCCACGATGGAAAGGCCCTTGCGTAGGCAGAGCAGCAAATATTGTTTCTCGAGTCCTGAAAGTTCCCAGGCCAGCCGTCGCGTCGGCCAGTCGCAGTGTTGCTCTCGTAGCCGCCGCCCTTGCAGGTGTTTGCGCAACCACATGACGTGCGCTTCCGGGGTGTCCGGATTTCGCGGCTTTTCTGGGGCGAGAAAAAGGAGAGGGTCCTTATTGCCGCTGCGCATCAGCAAAAAACGTCCACCGGGACCGGCGCCGAGATCAAGTGAAAACACATCCGGGGCAGGGCCATAGATTTTCTGAATACGCCGCCCTGAAAGGGCGGGGGCGAGTTCGTTCGCCATAAGGCGGAAGAGGTGCGAATCCATTGAGTGACTGAATGAGAAAAAATGTTGCCCAGGATTTGGGAAGGATACTTTGACTATTAAGCCGCTATCCCTGAAGCGTGCAAAGAGCGCGTCTCACGGCTAGAGCATCTTAACTTTGAAAAATATAGATGCTCGCATGCATTTCCTTGAAACGATAAACATTGCTTCAGGGGAGAGCCTTATCCAAAGGCGAAAATGCGCTAGCGCAAAAAGGTTTTTCCCTTCGTATGTTCTTTATGAGTTGCATACCAACAGGTTCAGGAATCGAAAGCCATGCGCTAATCACAGGCCACGCGCACTGTGTCACGGAAAGCGGATCACTGAAGGTCAAAGCGAAAGGATGAGGTCAGACTGCGGAAAGCCGTATTCCGGCCTCAAAAACGACCGGGCGAGCCTAACCGCCCGCCCAATGCCGTATACGAAAAAAAGCGCAATGGAACATTTATTTCAGGCAAACGACCTGGTGTTTATCTCCCTAAAGGCCTGTGTCCGTCAGTGTAGCAGCCGCATGAAAGGTCCGGCTTGCAGGCCAGTGCAGCAACCAAGCCTAGTACTCGCGCATCATCGGCTTGAAGCAAGAGGATGTCCTGAAGCCGCGGATATTCCGTTTCAGGGAATTGCGTGTGAGCAACCAACCTTTTCAGAGGACGCGCTTTAATCGCCGCGAAGGTTTTCTTCCTCTTCCTGTTTGCTTTTGCACTTGATGCAGAGTTTGGTCA
The DNA here is from genome assembly GCA_964517355.1 of uncultured Desulfovibrionaceae bacterium. GTDB lineage: Bacteria > Desulfobacterota > Desulfovibrionia > Desulfovibrionales > Desulfovibrionaceae > CAZFCK01. Next base: position 2,573 of record CAZFCK010000273.1, read on the forward strand.
CGGGCCGCGCCTTGAGTCTGGGAATACTGATGTCGTCGCCACACTCTTCGCAGATGCCGTACGTTCCGTCTTCCAGGCGCTTCAAGGCTCCTTGAATTTTTTTGATCAGACGGCGCTCACGGTCGCGCAGGCGCAGCACGAAAGCTCTGTCTGATTCCATGGTGGCCCTGTCGGCAGGATCGGCGAACACTTCGAGCGTGTCCGTCATATCTTCAATTGTAGCATCGCTTTTTTCCAATACTTCTTCAAGCATGGAAGTCAGATGATCTCGAAAAAAGTCCAGGTCTTTTTGCTCCATTTATTCCTCCTAAAGGGGGAGTGGGCCGAGAGCTCTCGCCTCTTTTACGTCCAAGTATGCCGAAGCGGTATTATATAGTACAGATTTAATGCAAAAGTAAAGAGGTACAATCTGATCAAAATATCAAACGGTTATATTATGAAGTCTGATGGCTGCTTGCAATTTTTTTCACGAAGTCGTATAAACTGATCATGAAAAATATACAACAAACCATGGTGACAGAGGCAATTTTTCAAGATTTGCAACGGCTGCACCCTGAAGGAGGCATGCTGGAGTCTATTTGCTTAGGCATGTTTATAGTCGCAGCCAAGGTGAATACGTCGAAGGGCTCGCGTATGGGCATAGCCACGCGGTTGGACTTCGGCAATGGAGGGACAACGCAGCGGGAAGTACGCCAGTTGGATTGCAAGGGACAGGACGCCATGGCCATGGCGCGCATGTTGGGCTCAGGGCAGGCCTTGCCTGATTTGGGCGTACATGATCCGATGCTGTGCTGCAGCATGGCCATGGCCACGGTCAACGCGCTGCTGGCGCCTCCCGAAGGGCTAAAACAGGCAAAGGGAGAAGAGCTTATCCTGGAGATGGGGCGGGATAAGCGTGTCGGCGTCGTCGGCCATTTTCCTTTTGTCGAAAAAATGGGCCCGGCGTTCGCCAATATTTGGGTATTGGAAAAACGTCCGCGTCCTGGCGACTTGCCGGAGGAGGAAAATGCGCGAGTGCTGCCCCAGACCGATGTGGCGGTGTTGACTTCAACGAGCATCGGCAACGGCACCCTCGGGGGGCTGCTGAGTCTGTGCCGGGACGATTGCTACGTCGTCATGTTGGGGCCGAGCACCCCCTTCGCGCCGGGGTTGTTCGAGCTTGGAGTGAGCGCGTTGGCCGGTTCAGTGGTGGACGACGAAGAGGCCGTGATTGACGGCGCCCTTGGAGGCAAGTCGTTTAAGGCCTTGGAAGGAACATCGTCGGTGCTCTGGGCGAAATAACCTTATTATTGATTGCCGATTTTTCGTGAAGCTTGTTGAAAGTGGGGGAAGAACCTGTGGTTACAACGGCTTCCCCCCGAAAACCGGTTTCGTAAGGCTGAAGTGTCAGGGCTGCGTCGTATAGGCACACGCCTTTGTTTCACCGGAGCGAAGTATCTGGCAGGACCTCGCCACGCAATCCTTGGCGCATTATGCGCCCCTCGTGCAAAAGCAACACGTGGGTGATTTCCGGGATGAGTTCGTCTTGGTGGTGGCTGGCGAGCAGGATCGGCATGCCGGCACGGGCGAGGCGGCCGAGAGTGGCGAGAAAGCGCGACTTGGCCTGAGCGTCCAGGCCTGAGCACGGCTCATCCAGCGCCAAAAGGGCCGGACCCGAACCGCCGCCGGCAAGCAGGGCGCGAGCGAGAAAGCAGCGCCGTTGCTGTCCGTTCGAGAGTTGCGCCAAGGGGCGATCAACCATCGAGTCGAGTTCAAGCGCTTGCAGCCATTGTAGGACAAGATCCGTTTGCCCCCGCGTCGGTGTCATGCCGTGCAGGCCTATGCGGGAATCCAATCCGCTGGCTGCCACGTCAAACACGCTTGATGCATAGGGCCAGGCAGCTTGCAACGCTGGAGACACCAACCCGATGCGGCTGCGCAATGCGGCCAGATGTTCCTGATCGAAACTCCTACGAACCTCACCGGCCGGAGCTCGGACGCAAGCGGGATGCAACGTGCCGCAGATGAGTTCAAGCAGGGTGCTTTTTCCCGCGCCGTTGGCGCCGACAATGCCCCAATGCTCTCCTTGGCGCATTGTCCAGGCTATGTCGGACAGTATGCGCACGCCGTCGCGGTAAATGTCCACTCCCTGTATTTCCAGCAGTGGTTCGCCAGCGGGGCGTGCCGGGGCGTAGTGTTCCACCATTGTTTCCAGGGCTCGGGGATGGGAAGTATTGGAACCGGGAGGGGCGGTAAAGAGGTTGTGCCCCGTGGCGGGGCCTTGGTGCGTGATATGGCCATCCTGGAACACCGCAACATGCGTGAGCCCCTTTGGGAGTTCCTCGCTGCGATGCGAGGTATAGATCAATTGGAGTTCCGGCTCCAATTTCATGATGCGTTCAAGACCTTCAATCAGCTGCTCTCTTGCGGCGGCATCGAGTCCATCGCAGACTTCGTCCAGCAGCAGCACGGCCGGTTTGTCTTCGCAGGCGAGCAGCGCCCTGGCGATGAGCACGCGCCGCAATTCTCCCTGCGAAAGCGACGGCACGAGGCGTTCCGCCAAATGGAGGGCGTCCATGCGTTTAAGGCATTGGATGGCGCATTGCACTTGCTGTGTATTTGGTTTCGCGTACAGCAGATTCGCGTCATGCAATCCGGCGGTTACGCATTCCAGAGCGGTTATGCGCCAGCCGCGCCGTTGGTAGGTTTGCTGCAATTCCGCGGCCACAAGGGGCATACGCCCCTTGGCGGCAAGAGGTGAGGTGCTTATTGTGCCGTTGAAGCCATAAAGGCGGGGCGGAGTCTCCGGCGAGTCCGGCGCCAGGGGCCAGAGTTCGCCGCGCAACAGGGCGAGGAAGGTGCTTTTTCCTGCGCCGTTGGCCCCCAACAGGGCCCAGTGCTGTCCGGGCAACAGATCGAAAGCCTCAACCTGCAGCACGATATTGCCGCCGCGCCGCACCGTTGCTTTGCGCAGAGAAACCAAAAAATCGTTTTTCCGTGAAGAAGTGTATCTCATAGGGATTAGGCTGTGTTTCTAAATTCGTTTCGAAAAGAAAATGCGAGAGGGGAAACCCTTTGTTAGCGGCAGCCGTAAGGCGCGGTCGTTTCGCGCCTTACGGCTGGCGACAGCAGAGCTAGGG
>CAZFCK010000274.1:0-5688 GCA_964517355.1 uncultured Desulfovibrionaceae bacterium
TAGCGCTTTTCAAGCGTGAGATGCTCTAGAGTTTTTCAAGCTGAAGATGCTCTAATTCGTACCGACGTACATATTGCCGTAGGGGCGATGCGTAACCGGCCGCACTTTCACGAAACGGGAATCCAGAATCGCGGCGGCATCGCAGGACAGCTCTCGTGCGAAATGCTCCACCTGCTCCCGCAGGAAAGGCAAATCATCGTCATCAACGGGCTGGGCCCGCAGACCCGGCCCCAGCTGTTCTTCCGGCACTTCGGCGCGCACGTAAATCACTCCGCCGTGCATGCCTGTTCCCAGACTCCTCCCGGTGATGGGCGCCCAGGGCTTGCCCGTGAACAGGCCCAGCAGGATTATGGCCCCGCCGGCCATGTATTCTCCCAAAAAATCACCGGCAATCCCGCCGATGACTATGACCGGACTTTTTTCCATGTAGGCTTTCATGTGGATGCCCACGCGGTAGCCGACATCGCCTTTGACGAACACTTTACCCCCGCGCATCCCGTAGCCGAGCACGTCGCCGGCCATGCCGTCTATGACGATCAGGCCGTCGTCCATGGTATTGGCCACCCCGTCCTGGGCGTTGCCCAGGACGCGGACGACAGGCCCGCTCATGAACGCGCCCAAATCCTGGCCGGGAACGCCGTGAATCACGTATTCCACACCGGTCTTGCCGCAACTGGCGATATACCGCTGGCCGTTGACGTTTTCCAGCTCGACGCGCGTGGCGCCATTGCGCACCGCTTCCCGGACAGCCTCGTTGAGCTGGCGATAATAAACGCCGTGCGCGTCCAGACGGAATGTGCTTGCGCTTTCGGCTTTGGACATCTACTCCTCCAACTCCACAATAACGGGTTCGCCCGCCTTGGGGGCCCAGACCCTGTCCAGTTCGGGCATCACTTCCCGCACAGCGCTCTCCTCGCTGGACATGAAGACCATGTCGTCCTTTTCTGCCACCACCAAGGGGCGCAGTTTGACCCGGTCGTTGAGCCCCAACATGCCGTTGCTGTCCGTCACCAAAATGGCGAAGGGGCCGTTGAGCATGGCCGAGCCATATACGGCGCGCAACGCCTTGAAAGCCTCCCGCCGTTCAGGCTCCATGCGGTCCACCTCGTCCCAAAACGGCGGCGCGAACACCCAGCTGGCCAGACGCTTGGACAAGCCGTGGCGGCGTATCAACAGATCGAAAAGATAGGCCACCACCTCGGTATCCGTCATCAGCGTGCATTCATAATCATGCTGGCACAGATACCGGCGGTTGATGCCGTAGGAGGAAATTTCCCCGTTATGCACAATGGCCCAGTCCAGAAGCGTAAACGGATGGGCGCCGCCCCACCATCCCGGCGTGTTCGTGGGAAATCTGTTGTGGCTGGTCCAGATATAGGCGCGGTACTCGTCCAGGCGGTAAAACTCCGCCATATCCTCGGGAAATCCCACGCCTTTGAAGGCCCCCATGTTCTTCCCGCTGGAAAAGACAAACGCGCCCCCGACGCGCTTGTTGATCTCCATGACCACATGCACCATATAATCGGATTCATCCAGGTCATCCCATTTGGGGCGCAGCTCCTTGGGCGTGACGAAGTACCGCCAGACATGGGGCGCGCGCACCAGCCCCGTTATTTTCCGTGTGGGAATGGGTTCGGCCACCGCTATCTGCAGGTAATGCTTGAGCGCGTGCTCGGCCCGGTCCTGGGCGGCCTTGTCGTCGTACATCAGATGAAAGGCGTATTTGTCCGCGAAATGGGGATAGATGCCGTAAGCGGCGAAGCCGCCCCCCAATCCATTGCCGCGGTCGTGCATCACGCACATGGCGTTGATGGGCATGGACCCGGGCAGCAACTCGCGTTTTTTATGGATCACGCCGAAGATGCCGCAACCGGATATATCTTTTTGAAAATCCCAGAAATCTCGCGATGCCAGCATGTATGTCTTTCTCCCGCCGGGGGTGACAACGCCCGGCCGTGCGGCTGTCAGTGATTCCATACTCAGGGAGCGGCTTCCTCCAGCTCGGGATTCCAGCGGCTGTCGAAGAACTCCCTGGGCCACAGCAACGAAGTGGGGTTTCCATCCTTGAGCCGCGCCTTGGCCGTTGCGTCCAGGGGCACCTGAAACCGCACGAACCCTGAATAGCGCCCCGCCAAATCTATGTTCCCCACCAGAACGTAGCCCACCAGCTGCGCCCCCTTGAAGACAAGCTTGCGATACGTGGGCGCTTTCTGATCCATTTCCGTAAAGATTTCATAATCCTGGTCTTCAGGGGGGTTCACCACGCCCACGGAAGCCGTGGGCAAACCGAAATAGGCGATGGAATTCATGGGCAGACTGCCCTTGTACTCAATCCCCGCGCCCGCCATGTTTTTCCCGGCCACATGCCCCTGCTGGTATGCGTTTGGCCAGATCGGCGTCACGCTGTGCCCGCCGCTGAGCAAGTCCAGGGTCTCGGCGACGTCGCCGGCCGCATACACATTTTCCGCGCTGGTGCGCAGGCAGGTATCCACCACAATGCCCTTGTTGGTGCGCAATCCCCCGCCCTTTGCTAGGCCGATGTCCGGCGACACGCCGACTGCCATGACCACAAAGTCGGCGCCGACCGCGCCCTTGTCGGTTTCCACGGTCCGCACCTTTCCGGAGGCGTCGCGCACGATCCTTTGCGTGGCGGCGCCCTGCATGAAACGCACTCCTTTGGATTCCAGATGCGCGACCAGCAATTCTCCGGCCGTTTGGTCGAAATAAGCGCGCATGATGCGCGAGCGCACGACCAGGGTCACATGCACGCCGCAGGCCGCCAGTCCTTCGGCCGCCTTCAGGGCGATAAGCCCGGCGCCGATGATCACGGCCCGTGCCCCCTCTCGCGCGGCGGCGGCAAGATTCCGGGCATGTTCCAGGGTGGTGAAGGGGTACACGTCCGGGCCTTCCCTTCCGGGAACGGGCAACACGGCCGCGCTGCTTCCCGTGGCCAACAGCAATTTGCCGTAGGCCAATTTTTCACAGCTTTCCAAATGGATGGCGGCTCCGGCCGTGTCCAGGCGCTGCACCGGCATCCCCAGGATCTGGCGCACCCGATTCTTTTCGTAAAAGGCTGGAGAGCGCAGGGTCATCTGCTCCTCGCCTATCTTGCCCGCCAGATAATAGGAAATGAGCGGCCGGCCATAGGTGGGAAAACGCTCCCTGCTGACCACGGTAATATCGCCCGCGGCGTCGTACCTGCGAATGCCCTCTATGGCGCCGATGGAGGCCACGCCGTTGCCGACAATGACGTAGTCCATGATTATCCTCGATCCTTCGCGGCTTGGGATGTGGTTGGAGATTTCCGCTCCCGGTCCTCCCAAATCAAGGCCAGGTTGGGGCAAGCCTCCACGCAGGCGGGCATTTCGCGCCCCTCGCACAAATCGCACTTAATGATTTTGCCGGCCTGCCTGTTGGCCTGGATGGCGCCAAAGGGGCAGGCCATGAGACACGACCAGCAGCCCACGCACCGGGACGGATCATACAGGGTTTTTCCTGTGGCTTCATCCTTGTACAGAGCGCCGGAAATGCACGCGGCGACGCAAAGGGCGTTGGCGCAATGCCTGCAAGAAAGCGCGACGCACACATGGCCGTCCTCAACAACCGTTTTACAGGGCGCCAGGCCTTTGCCCCGCTCCAGAGTGTAGGCGATGATCAGATCCTTGCTTTCCGAATGCACCGTAAGGCACGCCAATTCGCAAATACGGCAGCCCATGCATACGTCCTTGTCCGGATATACCCGTTTCACGCCCGTCACCTCCCGGCATGCTTCACGCCAAGTATTTCCATTTCCTGCTGCGTCAGACCAACGGCGCGCAACTTGTCGCGGTTGCCGCGCACGCTTTCTATGGAATTGAGCCCCATGCCGCCCAGCATTTCCTGAATCTCATGACTCCACGCATTGATGAGATTCACCAGGCGCTTTCTGGCGACCTTGGGATTCTGCCGCTTTTTGAGCCGCGCATCATTGGTGGCGATACCCCAGGGGCATTTTCCAGTGTAGCAACGACCGCACAAGGTGCAGCCCACGGCCACAAGCGCCGCCGTGCCGATGTATACCGCGTCGGCCCCCAGGGCGATGGCCTTGAACACGTCCGCGCTGCAACGGATGCCCCCGGCGGCCACCAGCGAGGCGTGGTTGCGGATGCCTTCGTCACGCAGCCTGTCGTCCACCGCGGCCAGCGCCAGCTCCAGGGGGATGCCGACATTGTCCCGGATCATGGTCGGGGCCGCGCCGGTGCCCCCGCGAAAGCCGTCAATGACCACGATGTCCGCCCCTGCGCGCACAATGCCCGAGGCAATGGCGGGGGCGTTATGCACGGCCGCGATCTTCACGGATACGGGCTTGCCGTATTCCGTGGCCTCCTTGAGCGCGTAAATGAGCTGCAACAAGTCCTCGATGGAATAGATATCATGATGGGGCGCTGGGGAAATGGCGTCCGCGCCCAAAGGGATCATGCGCGTTTTCGATACTTCCGCGTCGATCTTTTCCCCGGGCAGGTGCCCGCCGATGCCGGGTTTTGCGCCCTGACCGATCTTGATCTCCACCGCCGCGCCGGCATTGAGGTAATCGCCGTGCACGCCGAAGCGCCCGGACGCCACCTGGACAATGGTGTTGGCTCCGTATTTGTAAAGGCTCTCGTGCAGCCCCCCTTCCCCTGTATTGTACATGGTGCCCAGTTCCTCGGCGGCCTGAGCCATGGCGACATGCAAATTGAAATTGATGGAACCGAAACTCATGGCCGAAAACATCAGCGGCGTTTCCAGCTGGAGCTGGACCGGCAGCGGCGTGAGCAGTCTGAGGCCATCTTCCGTTTCCTCAAAGCGCACCGCGTCCGGCTTTCTCCCCAGATAGGTGCGCAACTCCATGGGTTCGCGCAAGGGGTCGATGGAAGGGTTCGTCACCTGACTGGCGTCAAGCTGGAGATGATCCCAATAGATACGGCGTTTCACGGGACTGCCCATGCCGGACAGCAAAATGCCGCCGGTATCCGCCTGTTTGTAGATATTGCGGATGTAATTCGCCCCCCACACTTCGCTTTCCCGAAATTGCGAGGGCGTGCGCCGGATAGTCAAACAAGCGGTGGGGCACATGGCCTCGCAACGATGGCACCCGACGCACTTGGCGCTGTCATGACACACACGTTCTCGCTGCTCGTCCCAATAGTGCACGCCGTAGGAACACTGATTGATGCACACACTGCAATTGATACAGCGCTCCTTGTCCCGCTCAACCACGAAATCGTTGAAACTCTGACTTATCGGTTTGAATAGCAAGAATCTCACCTCATGGAACCGGCCCGATCAGCACGCGACCCCTTTTCGCCGCCGAGGCTGATCCACGCCACGTTGCAAGCGTTTATGCACGACTTTCGGCATCCTGTGACGGGCGAAACAACTCCTGAACGCTCCGTCCTCCCCACAAGCCGGCTGAAACCGCCTGTTCGGAAGCTCTGCCATTATCTATCGTTATCTTCTCTTTTTGCGCAATGTCAAGGCGTGCTCAGACGCAAGGCCCCAATGTCTTGTTTCAAGACGAAAATGCGCCAGAGCATATTGATTTTGAAACAGAAATTGCCTCGGGCGGGTAAGAACCTTTTGGAAAAGGTTCTTAAGGAAGCACTGATTAAAGACTTGTTAGGTTTTTCCGGGGGGAAACCTTTCTGGAGAAAGGTTCTCCCCCTCGCA
>CAZFCK010000275.1:0-5682 GCA_964517355.1 uncultured Desulfovibrionaceae bacterium
ACAATTGATAATTGTTTCAGGGGAGAGCCTTGTTTCAAGGCGAAAATGCGCTAGAAACAGACCCCAACCTGCAAAACAACATGTTGCCAATTTTCGCGGGATTTGGGCTGGGCCCCAAACCAAACCATCATGAAATTATACCGTTTCCTGTTCACAGTGTCAGCGTATAGTACCCCCTTTCTGCATTGTAGGAGAAATTACCAAGCTTGGAACAATGCCAGAAACATTATTGTATCTATTTGCTATTATGAAATTTAAAATTTTGGAAGGGGGGGGGGGAGGTTCGGGGGGAGAACCTTTTTTAAAAGGTTCCCCCCCCGAAAAGTTTTCAGTAAATCAATTAGAAATGCCAAATGGTCTTAGAATTCCGCCATGAAGGCCTTGAATTTTTCCGTCAGCACGGTGAGGTCCACGGAGTAGGCGATGTAGCGGAAGCCCTGTGAAAGCCGCAGTTTCGCGTCTTCCGCATCGCGCACGTAGATGCCGCTGATCATGCCGGCCTTGTTGCAGACATCAGCACAGTAGGCGATGGCCTCTTTGACTTTGGGGTGGTCGAGTTCGCCGGGATACCCCATAGATACAGAGAGATCGAAGGGGCCGAGAAAGATGCAGTCCAGCTCCGGAACCTTGACCGCCTCGGGCAGAATATCAAGAAAGGCCTTTGTTTCACAGTGCACGATGGTCAACAGATCATCGTTCGCTGATTTGAGGTAAGGGAAAAAGTTGGCGCCGTATTCCGTTGCGCGCGTCGCGGCCACGCCCCGGACGCCTCGCGGCGGATATTTGCCGTAGCGCACTGCGGTCCGCGCCTCTTCCACGGTGTCGATCTGCGGAATTTCCACGCCGCTGGCGCCCTGATCCAAGGCGCGCAGCACCAACGCCCGGTCCAGCTCGCGGGGGCGCACGATCAGGGGCAAGCCGCAGGAGTCGGCGCCCCGAATCATGGCTTCCACCAATTCGTCGCTGAATCCCGCGTGTTCCAGGTCCACGATGCCGAAATCCAGGCCCGCATTGGCGAGAATCTCGGGTACACAGGCTGCGGGGAGATTGATGAACGTGCCGAATACCGGCCCTTCCTGCATCTTTTTTTTCAGTAAGCTTCTATCCATTTTCGCTATTTCCTTTTCTAGAAACAACATTTTTAGGGTTATTTTATATAGATTTATATATAATCAGTCGGACAATATCACATGGAGGCCTCCAGGTGTCCGTTTCTGTAAGGATAATTTAGGCTTTGGCCTTGCCGATCACTTCGCGGTTGACCACGTTGTAGGGTTCTCCGCCTTTGAGGAAGTGGATGGCGGTTTCCGCGGCCATGGTCTTAAGCGCGGCAAAGGATTCTCTTGAGCGATAGGCGATGTGCGGGCTCAGGATGACGTTGTCGAGGCCGAAAAGGCGCTTGCACAAATCCTTGGGCGGCTCTTCCTCGAGCACGTCCAGGGCGATGCCGGTCAATTTGCCGCTTTCCAGGGCGCGGATCACGGCCTCGGTGTCCACCAGCGCGCCGCGGGCGGTATTGACGATGAAAAGGCCGTCTTTGGCCTTGGCCAGATTTTGGTCGTTGACCACGTGGATGGTTTCCGGGGTGGCCGGGGCCATGACGGCCATAACGTCGGAGGTGCGGAACAGGGTGTCGAGATCCACGCTTGTGGCTCCCGCCTCAGTGAACAGCTCTTGAGGCAGATGCGGATCATAGGCTATGATCGAATAACCGAGATTTTTAGCGAACCCCGCGAGCTTCCGGGCAATACGGCCGAAGCCCAGACAGCCGAGGGTGCGCAGGGAGATGCGGCGCATCTCGTAGCCCTCTTCCTCTTTCCAGATACCGGCATGCACTCTGCCGCTGTAAAACGGAATCTTGCGTTCCAGGGCCAGGATGTCGCCCAGGGCGTGGATGGCGACTTCTTCCACCCCGTAGTCGGGCACATTGCAGGCGTAGACGCCGTTTTTGGTGTGATCTTCCAGCACAAGGTTGTCAACGCCGATGCCGCAACGCACGACCATGCGCATTTTGGGCAGACGCGAGAGCACCGAATCGTCGAGTTTCACATAAACGCACATGCAGGCGTCGGCGTCCTGGGCCTTTTCCACCACCTCTTCCGGAGTGTGGCAATCGAGCACCGCGAAATCCACGCCTTTGGCCGCGCAGATCCCGGCCACTTCGGCATAGGCCCCTTCCGGGTAATGGTGTCCGTCGAGTACAACGAGCTTTTTCATATTGCTATCCTCTCTGTAGTTGAGCTGGAGCCAAGTAACTTGAACATGGCCTATTTTGGGGCTCCGCCCCAAACCCCGCCAGGGGGGAGCGCCCCCCTGGATCTGCGGATTTCGTGTTCAAAATTATCAGCATATTGCAAAGTGGCACCAATCACTAAATCTTGGAGATTCTTAGGAACCTTTTTTAAAAGGTTCTTAAACCGCCGGATGCCTACCTGTTTCCATGTTAAAATGCTCTAGTGAGCTTTGAGCAGATCAACCATGAACAAGGAGATCTGCGGAAAGACGACGATGAGTCCCAAGGCGACCAGCATGACGCAGATCCAGGGCATGATGGCCTTGGACATTTCATCCAGCGATATGTTCGCCATGCCGCAGGTAACGAAGAGATTCACGCCCAGAGGCGGCGTAATGAAGCCGATGGCCAGGTTCGCCACCATGGCGATGCCGAAGTGGATGGGGTCCACGTTCACGCCTTCCACCACCGGGAGCAGGATGGGCGCCAGGATGATGATGGCGGCCAGGGTTTCCATGATGCACCCCACAAACAGCAGCAGCAGCATGACGAGCAGCATGACCACCAGGGGGCTGCTGGAAAAGCTGGCGATACTCTGGGCCAGCATATCCGGTACGCGGTTGAGCGTGAGAATGCGGCCGAAGGCGGTGGCCGTGCCGATGATGATCAGGATGGTGGCCGTGGTCAGGGCGCTGTTGGCGAAAATCCGCGGAACGTCCTTGAAGCTCAGATCCCGGTACACGAACATGCCAACCACGAGGCCGTAGATGACGGCCACCGCCGCCGCCTCTGTGGGCGTGAACACGCCGGAATAAATGCCCCCGAGGATGACCACGGGCACGAGCAAAGCCCACTTGGCCTCCCAAAACAGGGCGAAGCGTTGTTTGAAGGGCACCACGGAATCCACGCAGCGGTAGCCCTTGCGGCGCGAGTAGAACCAGGCCCAGCCCATGAGCATGAAACCGATGAGCAGACCAGGGAAAATGCCGGCGATGAACATATCCGAGATGGAGCGGTTCACGGCCACGGCGTAAATAACCATGGGAATACTGGGGGGAATGATGACGCCTATGGCGCCCGCTGTCGCGATAAGGCCGCACACGAAACGCTTGTCATAGCCTTGGCGCAGCATTTCGGGCACGACAATGCCCCCGATTGCGGCCACGGTGGCCGGTCCGGACCCTGAAATGGCCGCGAAGAACATGCAGCCGAGCACGGTCACCAGGGCCATGCCCCCCGTGAGTCCGCCAACAAAAGCGTTGGCCACGCCGAGCAACCTTCTGGAGATGCCGCCCGTGCCCATGAGTTCCCCGGCCAGGATGAAGAAGGGCACCGCCATGAGCGGGAAGGAATCCAGGGAAGTGGTCATGCTCTGCGCCAGATAGCGGAAACTCACGATATCCGAATGCGCTATGGCGGCCACGGCGGAAATGCCCAAAGAGATGCCGATAGGCACGCGCAAGAGCAGGCAGACGATAAGCGTCAAGAACAGAATGAACGTTGTCATGATAACTCCTGTAGTTCTGCCTTGCTATTGTATATCTTCGTATTTTCCCTGACGCATCAGGGTGATTTTCCCGATTATGGACTGTAAAAGCCGGATACAGACAAGTAAAAATCCAGCAGGCAGGGCGCTGTAAACGAATGTCATGGGGAGTTCTATGGCGGGAGAAGCTTGCCCTGTACGCATAATACGCTGCGCGACATCATATCCGTTATATACGATCATGACGGAGAAAATGAAAAAGACGAAATCAGCTGTTATGGAAAGTATTGCGGCCTTTTTTCTTGAAAGAAACGTGTTCAAAACATCAATGCTGATATGTCTGTTTTTCTTGACGCCATAGCTGATCCCGATATTTACCAGCCAAATAAAAAGGTATCTTGCCATTTCTTCAGACCAGGAAAGCGAATCCTGCATCACATAGCGCATGACAACCTGTAATCCCACGAGAAACGTCATGCCGGCCAGCATAATGACAACTATGGATTCCTCTAGATACGCATCCAGAAACTTGAGCACACGCATGGCTTCCTCCATCCGGGTCGAGGCGCGCCCCGATCCGGCGACTGTTGAACGGGCCCGCTTCACGGCAACGCGCCGACGCGCGCTGCCGTGAAGCCATGAATGCTATTGTTCAAGCACCGTTTCTCTAAAGGTCTTCACAATCTCGGGAGAGACGCGCTCTTGCGCCATTTCAAGGGCGGGTTCGATGGCCACGCGGAAGGAGCGGCGTTCCTCGTCGGTCAGCTCCGCGGCTTCAATGCCGCTGTCCATGATGCCCTTGCGGCATTCCTCGTCCAGCTTCACGGCCAGTTGGCGCTGGTAATCGCGCATTTCCTTGGCGGCCTGCAGTACGACGGCGCGTTGCTCGTCGCTCAAGTCGTCCAGAAACTCTTTGCTCATGATGGGCACGTACGCGGTGAAAATGTGGCGGGAGTCGGAGATGTACTTCTGCACTTCATAAAACTTGCAGTGATAAATGAGCGCGTAGGGATTCTCCTGGCCGTCCACCGTGCCTTGCTGCAACGCGGTGAACACTTCGCCGAAAGACATGGGGGTCGGGTTGGCGCCAAGGGCCTTCCACGCGGCCATGTGAATGGGATTTTCCATGGTGCGCAGCTTCACGCCCTCAAGATCCTTGGGAGAGCGGATGGGGCGCACGTTGTTCGTGATGTTGCGGAAACCGTTTTCCCAATACCCCAGATTCACGACGCCCTTTTTTTCCATGGAAGCGTCCAGGGCCTGGCCGAGCGGGCCATCCAGCGCTTTCCAGACCGAGTCGCGCGTGGTGAAGCTGAAGGGCACGTCCAGAATGAACAGGTCCGGCACAAACGCGGCCAACGGAGAACTGGAAACGGAAGTGCAGGCCAACTCCCCCAGCATCACGGCCTCGGCCAGCTCGCGATCATTGCCCAGGGCGCCGTTGGGGAAAATCTCGACTTGCAGTTCGCCGTTGGAATTGGCCTCCACCTTTTCCTTAAAGAACGTCCAGGCCAGATGCATGGCGTCCGTCACCGGAGTGGCGTGCCCCACTTTGATGGTTTTGGCGGCTTGGGCCGCACCCGCAGACAACAGCAGGGCGCACAGCAGCAATGCCATAATCTTGGTCGCTTTCATGAAAGACTCCTTGCTTGGGATAAAGGTCTTGTTGTTTCATCCGCCAGGTAGAACATGGCGGATCCGGTCCCGTACACACCTAAGCAGCCGTAAAAGGCCGCAAAACAAACTCCAGTCAAACTCTCTTGCACCAGGGGGCACCCGTTGTTTCAACCTCGCCTCAAGGAACGGGGGGCGCTTTTCTTGAAGGAATCCGCGCACCACACTCGGCTGCGCAGGTCCCCGCTTTCCATAACCGCCCACGTTTTCACGCCATGATCATAATGTGCGGCGATCTAGCGCATTTTCGCCTTGAAACAAGGCTCTCCCCTGAAACAATTTCCAATTG
>CAZFCK010000276.1:0-5665 GCA_964517355.1 uncultured Desulfovibrionaceae bacterium
GAACCTTTCTCCAGAAAGGTTTCCCCCCGGAAAAACCTAACAAGTCTTTAATCAGGCTTCCTTAGAAATGGGAAATGGTAGTATGCATCTCCCTGAAACGAGGAACATTGCTTCAGGGGAGAGCCTTTTCAAAAGGAGAAATTCATCTTGGAGGTAAGTTTGGGGGAGGCACACCTTTGCAACGCTAAGCGGCTGTGAAACGCCAGGCGCAGACCCATTCCTCGGGGTGCGGGTCCGGGGGGCACCCTATGCATTCGGTCCGGATGCCGGGGTGGAAGGAAGCGGCGAAGGTTGTATATTCCACCATTCCGCCGGATTTGCATGGATAATCTTCAAGTCCTTTACGTTTGCGCGCGGTTTGCACCCGGCACTGGCGCATGAGAAAGGTGAAACCCTCGTCGCTACGGTCGATGATTTCCTGAACATTGATGCGAGCATACAGCCTGTGCTGCAAGGCCGCGGCGAGTTGCTCCAACCCCTCTTTGGGCGTTTGGGCCTCGGGCATGCTCAACAGTTCGCGTATGCGCGCAGCCTCGAAAGGGGAAAACCGGCTCCAGCAGGTGTCGTTGATGCGTTTTGCGTCGAGCATGCCGGTAGGAGTGGCGTCTTCTCCGGCCTGGAACCATACGCCGTCGCAGACCAGCCAATTGGCGGCCAGGGCGTCCGCCAAGGCGTGCAATTGCGTTGTATCCAATGCCAGCAAAGGGTCGGGCAGGCCGTTCGTGCAGGTAAATCCCAGTGTTTTGGCCAGACGGCCGAGCATGATTTCCTGAAAACGCGCTCCCGCGTCCCGCTCCATGGTCAATGCGGTCTCAAGGCCGCAATGATGCACGGCCTCGCTGAACCATAGGCCATAATGCACTGCGGTACGCCGCACGGCGCTCAGGATGAAAGCGACTAGCTGTTCTTTTTCAGCCGACACACGATCTCCTGTCTTTGCGGTCGTCATGGACGACGTTTCGCGCAACGCGACTCTATTTCATACGATATGTGATGCGCCCGCGCGTCAAGTCATATGGGGAAAGCTCGACTTTGACCTTGTCCCCCGGGAGAATGCGGATGTAGTACTTCCGCATCTTGCCTGAAATGTGGGCCAAAACGTTGTGCCCGTTTTCCAGGTCAACCTTGAACATGGCGTTGGGCAGCGCCTCTTGGACGACGCCATCTACCTCTATGGCTTCCTCTTTCGCCATACGTCCTCCTGCCGCATTGGGCGGTGGAAAAATCATAATGAAAATTCAACAAAAGCGAGCGCTGTTGTTGCCTACCCAGCTCATGAAAAATCGCTGTTGTAAAACCGTGTTGTTCGATTGCATGGAAGCGCACAACTGTCAAGTTGCAACGCACGGTTTTTTGCGGGGGCCTTGGCCGCACCCATGCAGAATCGTTCAGTTACGCTTTGTGGGGAATGGCTTTTTCAGGGGCGGCTTCAGACAAGAATTTCATCCCCACGTCGTGAAATAGTATGTTTTTTTTTAAGCAAATGTCCCGGCATCAGGAAGAGCGGAATCTTGCCTCAGAGCCGTACGCCGTCAGGCGCGGACTACCAGTCCTTGGCACCGTTGCCGCGCGATTCGTTTCTGCATTGCTCAAGCACGGCCTGCAACCCTCCAAGGGAAAAATGAAACAAGTGGTTCACTATGAATTCGACATCTTGCGGCCCCTCGAAAAGCCCTGTCTCCAGCTTTTCAACAATGAGGCGCGAGTAGAAATAATGGAGACACTGCCCGATGACGCCGGCGCAGCAGGCCATGAGCACTTTATGGGGCACGGCGCCGGACATAAGTTCCACCAGTATGTCTTCCAACTCGTCAAGCAAGGGTTGCACATGATTCTTGAGGATGCGCTCAAGGATGGGCGAGCGCGTCACCAGGGCCTCGGATAGCAGGCGGCTTCTGTCGGCGAGGTCGCCGGCGTCGTCGCTGAGCAATAACCGGTGCATGAAGCTGTTGATGAAGGCGTAGAGCCGCTCTCGGGCGCTGGGGTCCTCGCTTAGCCCCATATCCATGGGGTAGCGCTGCATGGCCGAAGACAGCAAGTCGTCAAGCACGGCCTCGTAAACGCCTGTCTTGTCATTGAAATGGTAATGCACAGCCGCTACATTGGCTTCCGCCAGACTGCAAATGTCGCGAATGGTGGCCTTCGCGTATCCTCGTTCCAAAAAAATCCGCCTTGCGGCCTTTAATATCCGTTCGCGCGTGCCGCTTTGCTTTTCGTTTTCCATAATGCTCGCCTTTATTTCATGCCTCTTCCATAAAAGAATGGTGCTTCATGATACGGTTCTTTGCTGGATGCGCCGCCCTTGCGCGGTTAACTATCTACCGATCCTTGCACAAAGCGGACATTATTACAATCTTCCGCCGTTGTCGCAATGCGGAGCGCCGCGCGATGGTGGTATTGTGGTTAGCTTCTGAAATAATAGAATATTTTAACAGGTTCATGGCAGGAGACGCCCGAAGGGTACAACCTTTTGCGGCGGCAGCCCCCGGGCGGGGGCGGTTGCGCCGTACCGCCGGCGACAGCGGCGCCGGAGGGAGTACCTGTGTCATTTTTTCTTTTGCCCCGCGCGCTCCTTGGCGAACAGCTCCCTGTCCATGACGTTCACAAAAAGCACCCAGCGCGACGCCACAAGATCCTGGCGCAGCAGCAGGGTCAGCACGCGCTTGGAACCACGCGGCGCGTATTCGCAGATTTTCGCACGATAGTTGTCCCTTGTCTTGGTCGGACCCAAGGCTTCGGAAAGAGCGGCGTGTAAGGCGGCGAACGCCGCCTCCGCATCGCTTTGCTTCGTGAACACCGAGAGACCGGAGACATCGAGCACGTCGCCTTTGTGCTTTCCGGAGCTGCAGACACGCAGTTGATACACTTCAAGACGCGGGTCGGGAAAGGGAGGGGTGATGCGGTACGTCATCAAGCCCCCGGAGTCAGCGGTTTCCAGTGCGAGGCCGCCGCAGAACGCGCACGGCGCGCCCAGGGGTACGCCGAACGGAGCGTCCAGCCAACCCGCCGCGGCAACATGCGGCATGGCCGCCAGGAACAAAAAAAGCGCCAGCGGTAAAAGGGCGTTCACAGCGCCGCCACGCCGGCGCCGCACGCCAAAAGCAGCGCGCCGGCCAGCCAGGGCGCCGGCCGAAACGCAAATTCCGGTTCCCATGCGGCAGGGGTGTCCAGACCGCGAGCGGCAAGGGCCGTTGTCTGCTTCAAGACGTTTTGCGCCAGCACCCGCAGCACGCTTTGCGCCATGAGCCCCCAACGCACCCAAAACCACCGTTGCGGGGCGCGCATGGCGTCCATGCGCCGCACCGTGAACAGGGCTTCCAGGGTTTGCGGAAGAAAATGTACCATCAAAGCCAGGGCTAAGGCGGATTGCCAGGCCTTTTTCCCCAGCACGGGCCTGAGGAACCAACTCGCGGCCAAGCCCAACTCCCTGGCGGAACTGCTCGCGGTCAGCGCCAGTCCCAACAGTACCAGCGCCAGCAACCGCCCCCCTAAATAGACGCCGCGCAGTACGGCACTATCAAGGGGCGCACCTTGCCACAAGGCCATGCCCGCGGCGGCCAGGCTCCAGAAAAACACAAACAGCGTCCCGGCGAGGGCGGTGCGCGCGCGACGCCTGTCGAAAGCGCCCAATCGCCAATGCAGGATTCCCAATGCCGCGCAGAAACAAAGCAGAGCGGGAAAGCCGCCGTACCAGATTTCACAGCCCACCCCAACCGTCAGTACGAGCTTGAGTCTGGGGTCCACTTCCGCGTAAAAAGCGGGCGGCGGGAAATGTCGCGTGCCGGAAGCCTGAGAGGGTTGCATAGATGTGATTCCTACTCTAAAAAACATCTGGAGAAAAGCTCAAACATCGCTTAGACAGCAGGTATGCATCCTGATAAAAAGCAAGCTCAGGGACCGATGCGCGTGAACGGCCTGGAAATTCTCGGATTCGAGAAGCGCACAACCTGCCAGCTGCCCATGTATCTGGCCACTGTGGCAGCCGGCTTTCCGTCTCCGGCGGACGATTTCATCGACAAGACGCTGGATTTGAACGAGTATCTCATCGACCACCCGGAGGCCACGTTTTTTGTGCGCGTCTGTGGAGATTCCATGCGCGACGCGGGACTGCACAGCGGCGACATTCTTGTGGTGGACCGCGCGCTTCAGCCCATGCACAACCGCATCGTCATCGCGGCCTTGAACGGCGAACTCACGGTGAAACGCATCCGCAAACAAGGCGGGAAGCTTTTTCTCGTGCCCGAGCACCCGGAATATGAGGCCATCGAGGTGACTGCCGAAGCGAGCTTCGAGGTCTGGGGCGTTGTCACTCACGTGATTCACAAGGTTTAATACCGGAACGTAGCGCAGGCAATAACGAGGGAGAAAATTATGAGCACACGCATCTATTGTTTGCTGACCCTGGCGCTTGTGACTCTTCTGGCGGCCTGCGTCAAGCAAATGGCCCCGGTCCCGCCTGAGACAACCACCTATCAGGAGCGCGTGGGCGATTCTTACTATTCAAGCGGAAATTTTGAGAAGGCCCTGCAGGAATACGACAAGGGTCTGGAAGCTGGAGCGGACAAGTCTTCGATATACTACCGCAAGGGATTCGCCTACTTTTCCATGGACCAATGGGACAAGGCCCTGGAAAATTTCAATCTTGCCATCAAGGAAGACCCTTCGCTGAGCATCGCGTACGAAGGAGCGGGCATGGCCGCCTTTCAGTGCGGCAAAATCGACGAGGCCGCGCAATATTTTGAAAAGACAAAGGAATTGTCGCCCAAGCACTGGGTTCCCTATGCCTTTCTCGCGGCCATCTATCATGTGCGCGGCAAAATGGATATCGCCAAGGAATATCACGACAAGGCCCTGCGGTTGGGCGGCAAGGAGCAGGAGCCCTTGGTCGTGGCCACGTTGCGCGACGCCCATGCCTGGGCTGTGAAGCGGACCCCCGCGGTCGCCAAGCCGCAGGATAAGCAGAGCGCCGTACCGCTGGAGCAGACGCAGGCCGCCGCCGCACCCACGGAGCCGGAAGCCGTTGCCACGCCCCTGAAAGAAGAGGAAGTGGCGGCAAAGCTCGATGCGCTCGCTGAAAAACAGCGGCAGGAAGAGGAAGCGAAACAGAGCGCGCTCAAGAAATCCGCCGCACCGCCGCAGCCTTCTTCCGCGGCAACCAAACAAGAGCCCGAAGCGCCGCAGATCAAGCCCGCACCGCAGAGCAAAAAGGCGGCGGCCGTCCCTGCCGCGCCCCCTGTCCGACAAGCGGACGCGACACCGCGGCCCGTGCCAGGCGCGGCGAACGACGCGGATGCGACCACCATTGAGGCTGAGCCTCTGCTCCCGGAGCCAACGGCAGCTCCCGTGCCCCCAACAAAGACAGGTCCCTACGCCATTCTGGAAAGTTCGTTTCAGCGGCAATCACAAGCGGAGCATCGCGTGGCGGAATTGCGCAAACACGGCCTTGCGGCCTATTCCGCTTCCGCCAACCTCGGATCGCGCGGCATCTGGTATCGCGTGCTCTTCGGTCCTTTCGACACGATCACCGCCGCCCGGGAAGCCAAGACACGGCTTTTGGGGCAGCACGGCATCAATGATCTGGTCATTCTCAAGCAGAAATAATACCATTTTCCATTTAGAGCATCTCACGCTTGAAAAGCGCTAGATGCTCTTATGCATTTCCCTG
>CAZFCK010000277.1:0-5640 GCA_964517355.1 uncultured Desulfovibrionaceae bacterium
CGCACGACGACCAGGGGAGGCCCCTGGACGCCGGGAAAACGACAATTTTGTTCTTATTTTTTAAACAAATGCAAAATGTTAGAGCATGCGCTCTCCTCAGAAAGTCGAGACCATTTTCAAAAGGTTCTTATACCGTTTCCTGTTTATAATGTCAGCGCAAAGCAGCCCTTTCTACATTGCAGAAGGAATTACCCTGCTTGGGACAAAGTCTAGAGCATCTAGCGCTTTTCAAGCGTGAGATGTTCTAAAAAAGCCCGATCAGCATTTTCGTGCCCACGACCAGCAAAAGGATGGCGAAACATTGTTTCAGTTTGGCCACAGGCAGGCTGTGGGCGAGCTTCGCACCCAAGGGGGCGGTAAGCACGCTCACACAAACGATGCCGATGAGCGCGGGCAGGTAGACGAACCCCAAAGACATGCTGGGCAATGACGGCGCCCCCCAGCCGTTGACAATGTAGCCCAATGCGCCGGATACGGCGATGGGAAAGCCTATGGCCGAGGCCGTGCCGATGGCGCGATGCAGCGGGGTGTTGCACCAGACCAGAAAAGGAACGGAAAGCGTGCCCCCGCCGATGCCCACGAGGCTGGATACGGCGCCGATAATGCCTCCCGCGCTGAAAATGCCCACTGTGCCCGGCAGCGTGCGCGTGGGTTTGGGCTTCTTGTTCAGAAACATCTGGATGGATACGTAGTACAGGAAGATTACGAAAACCGCTTTGAGTACGCTGGTGGAAAGCACGGCGGCCAGGCAGGAGCCCAGATAAGTGCCGATGAGAATGCCTATCGCGATGCGCTTCAACGTGCTCCAATCCACGGCGCCGCGCCGGTTGTGCGCCAACGAGCTGGAAACGGATGTGAAAATGATGCTTGCCAGCGAGGTGCCCAAGGCAATATGCATGACCAAATCCGGGGAAATATTCTGTAGATGAAAGCAGTAGACGAGCATGGGCACGATGACCAGGCCGCCGCCGATGCCGAAGAGGCCGGCCAGAATTCCGGCGATGGCGCCCACAAAGGCGTACATGAGAAAAGTGATGACCATGATTGAAGTGCTCCTTTAACGGTGGTTCATTATGGTTTGTACGGCAGTGCCGGGGCTATTTGAGAAGCGCCGCTCTCAGAGACGCCGGGGAAAGCCAGCTCTTCGGCTTCCTGGAGATGCTGCTCCATGGCGCGCCGCGCCTCAACGGCGTCTCGCGCTTCAATGGCGTCGATGATCGCGTTATGCGCGTGGGGAGACATGCTGCGGCGTAGCGGATTTTGCAGGTCGCATGAGCGGCTTTCTTCCAAAACCTTGTGCAGCGCGAGCAATACTTCCACCAACACGCTGTTTTTCGTGCAGTAGCCCAATTGCAAGTGAAACGCCGTGTCTAGGGGCGTATCGTCTTCATTGGCCTCCTGCTTGCGCCGCTGATCGTAGACCAGGGCCTTGAGACGCCGTATATCGCGGGCTGTGGCGTTTTCCGCGGCCAGCGCCGCAACGCCGGGCTCCAGGAGGCGGCGCAGGGCGAACACCTCGCGGTCGCGGCGTTGCTTCCTGCTCAAGGACTGTTCAAGACTTCCTTGCAGTCCTTGGTCCTTGGCGCTGAGATACGTGCCGTCTCCTCGGCGGGTTTCCAAGATTCCCTGCTGCGTGAGCACCCGAATGGCCTCGCGTACGCTGTTGCGCGAGGCGTTGCAGGCAGCGGCCAACTTGCGTTCGGACGGTAATTTGTCGCCGGGGGCAAGGCCCTGTGTTTCAATAACTTCCTGAATGGCCTGTACAAGTTCCAAATGGCGGGACATAAGACTCTCTTGGCTACTGGTTGAACCAAAAAGTAATAATTGAATTGGTTGAACCAATACGCCGCACTCTGAACCAGGTCAAGAATAATTAGAGCATCTTAACTTTGAAAAAGTATAGATGCTCTTAGGCATTTCCCTGGAACAATAGGAAATTGTTCCAGGGGAGAGCCTTGTTTCGAGGCGAAAATGCGCTAGCGTCTTGCCGGCGGCAGAGAATCACGGGCATGCATCGACAAGAAGGCGCAAGGACATTACCATTGCGGACGAGCGCTTGCGTTTCTCGCTTGATGATCCAAAACGGGAGGCAGGCCCTACGCAGGGGGGATTTTTATATGTATGAAGAATTATTCCGTATTCTTGTTGTGGAAGATGATCCTGAGAGCCAGGAAAAACTTGGTGCAGTGCTCAGGGAAGAACGTTTCGAAATCCGTTTTTGCGGTACGCCTGAAGAAGCTTTCGCCATCATGGATACGGAGGAAGAATTCGATGTGGTCATGAGCGATTTGCACACCCAGGGCAAGGGAGAATTGAGCCTGTTGCGCCGGGTGAAACAACGCGCTCCCGCCACGGTGGTCATCATCATCACGGGCTCGGCCTCCATTGAGCGCGCCGTGGAAGCCGTGCGTCAAGGAGCCTTCCACTACCTCGCCAAGCCCTTTCGCGTGGAGGAGGTCCGCGCCCTGCTGCACAAGGCCAAGGACAAACGCCTTATCCAGCTGGAGCTGCGCGAGCTGCGCAGCATGTTCAGCCGCAGGGTGCCCACGCTCATCGGTCACAGTCCCGAGATTCAGGAGGTCAAGGATCTCATCGACGTGGTCGCCCCTTTGGATTGCACGGTGCTCCTGGAAGGGGAAACAGGCACAGGCAAGGAACTAGCGGCCAAGCTCATCCATCTCATGAGCCCCAGAGGAGATAAGCAGTATCTGGCCGTGAACTGCGGCACGTTTCAGGAAGACTTGTTGCGCAACGAATTGTTCGGCCATGAACGCGAAGCCTTTACAGGGGCGCAACGCCTCAAAAAAGGCATGTTCGAAGCCGTGGACGGCGGAACCTTGTTCCTGGACGAGGTGGGGGAAATGCCCCTGACGACACAGGTGCAGCTGCTGCGCGTGTTGCAGGAAAAGAACATCATCCGAGTGGGCGGAACGGAAACCATTCCCGTGGACGTGCGCGTTCTGGCCGCCACGAATCGTGAGCTGACCAGGGAAGTGGATGCCGGGAGTTTTCGGCAGGACCTGTATTACCGGCTTAATGTCTTTACGGTGCGTATGCCGCCGTTGCGGGAGCGGGCGGACGACATTCCTTTGTTCTGCAAACATTTTGTGGACAAATTCGCCCAGGAATACAAAAAAGAGGTGGAAGCGGTCTCCGAGGAGGTCATGGGTCTGCTTATGTGTTACGATTTTCCGGGCAACGTACGCGAATTGGAAAATCTCCTGGAGCGGGCGGTGATCCTCTGCGACGGCCCCAAAATAGAAAAACGCCATCTGCCCACACTGTTCCGCAATATGAACAGCGGGTCCTGTGTTGTCATGGATGGAGAGCAACTCGTGTCGCTTGCGGAAATGGAAGATCGCTACATCCGGCACGTGCTGCGACAATTGGGGGGCAATAAGACACGCGCCGCCGAAGTGCTGGGCATAGACAGAGTATCCTTGTGGCGGAGACTCAAAAAGATGGAAGAGGCCGGCGTGGAAGGGTCGTAGACCTGAAGGGCATAGTTCCAGGAGAAACCCGCTTCCCGGAGCGGTTTTCCCGCGCGCGTGATGCATAGACAAACAGGTGGTACCGGTATGAATCAACGCAAACTTGTTTTCGTCGTTTTCTTCTGTTTCCTGGTTTTCGCCGCGGGCTGCGCGCCCAAGGCTTCGCTGCACCCTGTTTCCATGGACAAGCGTATTGCCGAATTGCGGCGTTCCGCGCTGGATATGGACGACAGCAGCGAGCGCACCAAGATTTTCCTGATGCAAATGGAGCTGGAAGCGCGCTGGAAAGACGACCCGCTGGGCACGTTGCTTTTTCTGGACAACGAGGTGCGTGAATCCAACGACAGGGAAACGCTCTTCGCCCTTACCGAGTTGTGCTACCTGCAAGCCAAACGCACGAAAGTTGATAATCCGGAGCGGATGAAGCTGTATGTCTCTTGCGCGGTATACGCTTTTCGCTATCTTTTTGATCCGTCCGTCAAGCCAGAACTGTTGTTCTATCATCCCTACGGCAGGGTTGCCGCTATGTTTTACAACCGCTCCGTGGCTGAAATCGTGATCTACGCCAAGCAAAACAACATCCGCTACGCAAAGGGACTGCGTTTTCCCCTGCTTTCAGGCGAATTGGAAATTCAAGGACAATTCAACGAGTTGATCATACCGCCGAAAGAGAGCGGCGATTTTTTCCCCAGCTACAATTATGAGGTAAAGGGGTTGGAGCCCCAGATGCTCTACATGGGTATCGGCGTGCCCCTGGTTGTGGTCCGCCTGCCGTCCCAATCCGCCGAACTATCCGCGGAGGAACGGTTCGTGCCTACCGTGGAGCAGGCTTTTGCCGCCACCGCCTTGTTGCGGCTTCTGCCTGATGCGGACAACAAAGGGAGCATGGCCCCGAATTCGCAGGGCGTATACATAGCGGATTTTGAACTCTACGACCCCATGAAAAGCGAGTATGTGACCATCGCGGGGCACAAGATTCCGCTGGAAACGGATATGACCACGCCTCTGGCCTACACCATAGAAAAGGCCCCGGATCAGAGCGGCTTCGAAGGCATGATCAACCCCGACGCATGGAAGGACCAGCAGGGCCTTTATACCCTGCAACCCTACATACGGGGGCGTATTCCCATCGTTTTCGTACACGGGCTCATGTCTTCCCCCCCCACCTGGATGCCCATGCTCAACCTGCTCATGGGCGATCCCGTGTTGCGCACCCATTATCAATTCTGGTTTTTCAAATACCCCACAGGTAATCCCATACTCTACTCCGCATCCATACTGCGCGACTCGCTCCAACAGGCCATCGAGGTTTTTGATCCGCAGGGCACGGACGCGGCCTTGCGCCAGATTGTCATTGTGGGGCACAGCATGGGTGGGCTGCTTACCAAGATGATGGTCATGGAAAGCGGTGACGAACACTGGCGCATGTATGTGGACCAGCCTTTGGACACATTGAACCTGCAGGAAAGCGACAAGGAGCTGCTGCGAAAACTGGTCTATTTCGAGCCCTTGCCCTTTGTTTCCAGGGTGGTGTTTATGGCCACGCCCCATCGCGGCGCGGAAATGGCCCTGGGCGTCATCGGACGCATCGGCATCTGGCTGATCACCTTGCCCGTGACGATTCTCGAATCCACAGGCAAAGTTTTCGCGGCCATAGCCCAGGCCGCGAGAAAAGACGGCGACAGCGTGGACATGGAAGACATGAGCACCTCCTTTACGGGTATTGACGGGCTTTCCCCAAAAAACAAAACGCTGCTCTATTTCGCGGATAAACCCATTACCGCGGTGCCGTTCCATTCCATTATCGGCAATAAAAGGGAGGCCGGCGTGCCGGGGGGTACGGACGGTGTCGTCGCCTATGAAAGCGCGCATCTGGACGGTGCGCAGTCGGAGATTATCCTGTTGTCGGATCACAGCGTGCAGCAACGCCCCTTGGCGGTACGCGAAGTGCGCCGCATCCTGCTTGAGCATCTGCGCGAGCTGGGGCGCATATAGCGCAACGTGATTTTGCAATCACATATGGGAAAAATTCATTAGAGCATCTCACGCTTGAAAAGCGCTGGATGCTCTTATGCGTTTCCCTGGAACAATTGGTAATTGTTTCAGGGGAGAGCCTTGTTTCAAGGCGAAAATGCGCTAGAGCATCTCA
>CAZFCK010000278.1:0-5587 GCA_964517355.1 uncultured Desulfovibrionaceae bacterium
CCAGGGAAATGCATAAGAGCATCTAGCGCTTTTCAAGCGTGAGATGCTCTAAAGGCTGGCAAATCGCTCGATATTGCGCTTGTAGGCCAAAACGCCCTGCACCACGCCTTCCGCCTGCATGCGCAGATACTCGTCGGACTGCAGCTTTTTGGCCTCCGCGCCGTTGGTCACATAGCCCAACTCCACGAGAATGGCGGGCATCTTCGCGCCCATGAGCACGTAAAACGGCGCGGACCTGACGCCGTTGTCGCGCACCTTCTGTTTTTTGCGCAGATAGCCGACAATGTTGGAATGCACGTTTTTCGCAAGATCTTTGGATTCTTTGAGTTTGGAATTGAGCATCAGGTCCGTGAGGATCACCTGCAAGTCGCTGATGCTTTTCGTGGACACCGCGTTTTCCCGCGCCGCCACGCGCACGGCGTCCTTGCTGGTGGCGAGGTCGAGATAATACGTTTCCAACCCACTGAAATTTTTCAAGTGTATCGCATTGCAATGTATGGAGATGAAAAGATCGGCCTTTTGGACATTCGCTTGGGCGGTACGGTCTTCAAGGGCGATGAAGCTGTCGTCCTTGCGTGTATAAAGGACTTTGAACCCCTGCTTTTCCAGAAGTTTCCCAAGGATCTTGGCGAAGCGCAAATTGATGTCCTTTTCCTTGACGCCGCCGACGCCGGTGGCGCCGGGATCGCGCCCGCCATGCCCGGCGTCCACCAGAATCGTGCGCACAGTCAGTCCAAGCTGCTCCACCAGTGTCGCCGCCTGCTTTTTACTCTCCGGCGGGGGCGTATAGGAGGCAACCTGCCCGGATGCGGCGCGTTCCGGCTTTTCAACTCGCTTTTTCTCCGGCTCAGGCGCGGGCGATTCATCCTTCTTTTCTTTTGTATCCTGTCTGGCCACGGGTTTGGCCACAGGGCGTTTCACCGTCTTTTGGCCGTCCTTCTGCGCCGGGGGTTCCGCTTTGACAACCGGAAGCCGCACTTCATTGGCCCCCGCGTCTTTCTCTTTTCCCGCGTCCGGAGCGGATACATCGACAATAATGCGAAACGGGTCCTCCATGGCGAAAATCTGGTATTTCTGCAAATCCTGAAAATCCAAAACAACACGAGTTACTGTGGGCGTATTCTGCCCCACCCGGACCCTGCGTAAAATACCGTCCGCGATATCGACGTTCGCATCCACCTTTTTCCCCATGCGCGTATCTTCCATATCAATGTACAGACGATGGGGTTTGTTCAGTTCAGGCACGGGATACAGCAATTGGTAACGATACGGTACCTTATGATCCGCATTGAGCACGATGCGGGTGTATTCGTCGCTACTCTGGTGGCGCACGTCGCGCAGAAAATTCGGTCCGTCGGGCCGCGGGTGCGCGTCCGCGGCGGGCGCGGGGCACTCCTCGGCCTGCGGCGGAACGTGTACCGAAGCCGGAGCCTCAGGTTCCGCGAGCTCCTGAATTTCTTCGGGGGCGGGTTCCGGTTCCGGAGCACTTGCCGCGGCATCGCCCAGAAGCGCATCACCGGCCAATTCTTCAAGGAGATCCCGCGCCTTGGGATGCATGTCGCCTTTGGAATAGTGGCGCACAATGGTTTCCAGGTCCGTTTGCGCGGCAGGGGCGTCGTGCAGATAATTCAGCTCGATAAGCGCCTTGCGGTACAGGCAGTCGTCCGTCCAGCTGTGCTTGGGAAAACGCGAGGCGACTCGTTGGTAGTAGTCCACGGATCTTCTGAAATCGCTGTCAAGATAAGAGCGCCTGCCCAATTCCTCATTAACCCGCCCCGCGTAATATAACGATTTCGGAGCGAACGGCCCTTCCGGAGCGGCCTTGTACACGGTGAGAAACTGTTTTTCCAAGTCCTGCCAGTAAACGCGATACTTGCCTTTGCGCTCGTCCTTGGCCAGGTCATGAAACGCGTTCCAGGCGATCTTGAATTCATCGTCCAGGGCAGCGGCCGCCACAGGGCGCACCACTGCCCCCAACGTTAGAATGCAGAAAAAAACCAAGACGAGCGACAGCTCACAGAGCCGCAACCCGATCCGGATGTTATTCAACAGTAACGCTTTTCGCCAGATTTCGTGGCTGGTCCACGTCTCTGCCCAGGTAATCGGCCATTTCATACGCAAACAACTGCAAGGCGGGGAGCGTGATGAAAGCGCTCAAAAGGCCCCACGCCTCCGGAATCACCCAGGGATCATCCACCATGAGCCCGGTATTGGGGTGTGTTAAACCGATGATTTTGCCTTCACGCGCCTGCACTTCTTCCAGGTTCGATTTCACTTTGGTGAAATGGGCATCATTGAGCGCAATGGCGAACGTCGGGAAATCGGGATCGATGAGGGCGATAGGTCCGTGCTTCATTTCGCCCGCGGCATATCCCTCGGCATGGATATACGAAATCTCCTTTAGCTTCAGAGCGCCTTCCAAGGCCAGGGGATAATTGCACCCGCGCCCGAGATAGAGAAAACTGGTGGCATGCGAATACTTACGCGCCAGTTTTCGCGAGATTTCACGCAACGGGGGCAGTTCCGCCTCCAGCAGGCCGGGCAACCCCTGCAGCCCCCGCACGCAGGATTCCATGACCCCTTCGGGCAGCGTGCCTTTCTTGCGCCCCCAATGCAAGGCCATGAGGGTGAGCAACACGAGCTGGCTGCACATGGCCTTTGTGGAGGCCACGCTTATTTCCGGTCCGGCCTGCGTATAGACCACGAGGTCCGCTTCGCGCGCGATGGACGAGCCCACGACATTGCACAGGGCATAGACGGCAATGCCCATTTCCTTGGCCTTGCGCAACACGGCCAGGGTGTCCGCCGTTTCTCCGCTCTGGCTGATGACGAGCACCACGTCTTCCGGCTCGAGCATCACGTCCCTGTAGCGGAACTCGGAAGCGATTTCCACCGAGGTGGGTATCCTGGCCCACCCCTCCAGCAGGTTCAACCCCCACAAACCGGCATGGTACGACGTGCCGCAGGCGACGATGTGCAGCCGCTTCGGCGGGATCAGGTCTTGCAGCTCCGGCAGTTCCACGACATTTCTGTCATGATCCAGGCGTCCCGCAAGGCAATCGCTGATGACCTTGGGCTGTTCAAAAATCTCTTTAAGCATGAAATGCTTGTAACCGCCCTTTTGCGCCGCCTGCACATCCCAGTCGATCTGGTGGATTTTCTTGTCGATTTTCGCCAGAGTCGTGGTGTCGTACACGCCCCAGGTGTCCGCGTCTATGCGCACCAGTTCGCCGTCTTCGAGAAAGACGACCTTTCTGGTGTAATGGAGGAAAGCGGGAATATCCGAGGCGATGAAATTTTCTCCGGTACCCACGCCAAGCACGAGGGGACTGGAAGCGCGCGCCCCGTATATCACCCCGGGTTCCTGCAAATCCACCACGGCCACGGCATAGGCCCCTTCGACCTGGGCCAGGGCCCAGGACAGGGCTTCAAGCATGGTCGCGTGTTGCTTCAAGCCGTCGGCGAGCAGATGCGTGAGCACTTCCGTATCGGTTTCAGAGGCGAACGTGTAGCCTTTACGCTTGAGGTCTTCACGCAAATTCTGAAAATTTTCAATAATACCGTTATGGACCAACGCGATGCGCTTGTCGTTGCTGGTGTGCGGATGCGCGTTGCGCTCCACGGGCAATCCGTGAGTGGCCCAGCGGGTGTGGCCCAAGCCGGATGTGGCCTGGCCGATGTTCATCCCGCCCAGCTTATGCTCAAGCTCTGCGAGCTTACCCGGGGCGCGCACCACCTCCAGCTTCCTGTTCTGAATAAACGCGACGCCTGCGGAATCATAACCGCGATATTCGAGGCTTTTCAGCCCTTCGAGCAAAACGGGCACAGCAGGTCTGTGACCGGAATAGCCTATAATGCCGCACATTCTTCATGTCTCCTTGCTATGGTTACCCGCACGGCGAGACCTGGTTTCGCCGCAGTGCGCAAAGCGCTGCACATCAGGTGTTCGCCGCCTTATTCCAGAAAGCGGGCCAAGCCTCAAGCAGTGCGCGCAAGGCGTTGCCGCGGTGGCTCCTCGCGTTTTTTTGCTCCTTGTCCATCTGGGCCGCTGTGCCGCCGAATGCGTCGTCCCAAAACAGGGGATCGTAGCCGAAGCCGTTGTCGCCCATGGGCTCCATGGCAATACGCCCTTCCCACGCTCCACTGCGTATCAGGGTCGCATCGTTGGGCGCGTAAGCCGCCATGACGCAACGGAAGCGCGCGCCGCGATTCTCAAGGGGCACGTCCCGTAGCTCGCGCAACAGCTTCATGTTGTTGGCCGTGTCGCGATCGCCAGCCGCAATCCGCCCCGCGTCCTCATCGGCGCTGTATCGCGCCGAGTGCACGCCGGGGCGCCCGCCGAGGGCGTCCACTTCGAGCCCGGAGTCGTCGGCCACGGCCACGAGCCCCGTATGGCGGCTCACGGTCCGGGCCTTGAACAACGCATTTTCTTCAAACGTTTCTCCATCCTCGGGTATTTCACCGAGTTCCGGAAACGCATCAAGGCCCAGCACCTGAAGGTTCCGCCCCTCAAGCATGGCCGAAAGTTCGGCGATTTTTCCCTGGTTCCTTGTGGCAAGCACAATGGTCGGCACTGGCAAGGCTCCTTAACTATGTGCAATTTGATTACTTTTCACATAATGCCCGGCACGTTACCAAGGAAAACAGCAAAAATCCAGACTTATTCTAGGGTCTATCGAAAAAACAATGTAATATTTCACGGGGGAAAAACGCTCATCTTTCGCGGTATGCATAACAATCCGCTGGCCCTGGGGGCGTTCACCTTGAGCGGGAGGTAAGGCGAAGCCCTGCAATATTCCAGAGTAACGTTTCATTGCTCTATAACCATCTCAAGATAACTCGTATACTCTTGGGACGCTTCTTATGCTTCAACCAAGAGCGAAACAAAACACGCGCAGGCAAATCATAACACGCCGTAACATTCCTTTCCGCATGGCGTACGCTTCACCACACCTTTTTCCATCGCGTACGCCGCAGAGGAATATACACACGCAATTCAAACATCCTGAATGACATACCGGGATAAATTGTAATCCGATACAGGCATTAAAAAATACTTTCTCCCGCCCCTTGATTTTTCGCGATTCCGGCATAGTTTGATGCATATATACACTACAACGCATGCACATTTACCGGACAACCCTGAATACAAAAGGACAAAGCCATGTGTAAGACCTGCGGCTGCGGCACAAACAACGAGAAAGGCGTGCATAGCCACGCCCATAGTCACGGCAAGGCCGTCATCCATGAACACCAGCACGAGCATGAGCATCATCACGTGCACGAACACACCCATGAAGACGGTACGACGCATACGCACGAGCATGTTCACGCACACAGCCACGAACATAGTCACGGGCATGAACACGGCCATGGGCACGGTGATGCGCATGACCACGCTCACGACCATGATCATGGTACGCATTGCACAAACCCGGACCACGCCCATAAGGGCGATGGCGAACATGACCACACCCACGGCTAGGGCCTTTCGACGTTACGCTAGGAAGGCCGCCCGCCGTAAAAGCAAATGAAAATGCGAGAGGGAAACCCTTTGTTAGCGGCAGCCGTTAGGCGCGGTCGTTTC
>CAZFCK010000279.1:0-5579 GCA_964517355.1 uncultured Desulfovibrionaceae bacterium
TTTCGCG
Organism: uncultured Desulfovibrionaceae bacterium; assembly: GCA_964517355.1. GTDB lineage: Bacteria > Desulfobacterota > Desulfovibrionia > Desulfovibrionales > Desulfovibrionaceae > CAZFCK01. The sequence goes on from CAZFCK010000279.1 coordinate 8, forward strand.
CCCGCACGACGACCAGGGGAGGCCCCTGGACGCCGGAAAAACGACCGTTGTTGTCCTTAATTTTTGAATAAATACGGAATGTTATAGTATTCAATTTGCTCGGAAAATCGAACGCATTACTTGTATCAGTCAAATAGTTTTGGAGATTCTTAAGAACCTTTTTCAAAAGGCTCTCAAGCCGCCGGAGACAAAACTGTTTCAAGGGTAACGCGCTCTCATTCAAATCAGGCGGCCAACAGCGCAACCCGTAATTTGTCATTACAAGCATACACATAATATACGCTTTTGCCTATTCAGGCAATGGTGCTGCTCTCCCGTGCTCCCCACCGCACATATGTGCTAAAAATAACTCCACTAACTCTTTATTTTAATTGTATTTTTTATTGACACCCCGCGTCTTGCCCGGCTAACAATCAGGGAAACGCCATGGCGAAATCCCCTGGCGTGAAAAACAGATCAAGAATTAATAAACGCATAAATCTATAAGGAGGCTTGTATGGAATGCTCACGTCGTGGATTCCTGAAGCTGACCGGTGCGGGTGTCGTCGGTTTGTCACTGGGGCAGCTTGGGCTGGACTTGAAAACAGCTTCGGCCTACGCCGCGGGGCTGAAAATCGAGGGGGCCAAGGAGTCCATCTCGGTGTGCCCGTTTTGTTCTTGCGGGTGCAACTTTCTCGTGCATGTCAAGGACGGCAAAATCGTTTCAACGGAAGGCGATCCCGACTATCCGGTGAGCGAAGGCGCTCTGTGCGCCAAAGGTGCGGCCATGTTCACCATGCACGTGGGAGAGCATCGCATTGAAAAGCCCCTGTACCGCGCCCCTCACAGCGACAAATGGGAGGAAAAGGACTGGGACTGGATGCTGGACCGCATCGCGCGCCGCATCAAGGACACCCGGGACAAGTACTTTATCGAAAAGAACGAGAAGGGACAGGTGGTGAACCGCCTGGAAGCGGTGTTCCAGGCCGGCACCTCGCAGATGGACAACGAGGAGTGCGCGGTACACCATCAGATGCTGCGCGCCCTGGGCGTGGTGAACATGGACCACCAGGCCCGCATCTGCCACAGCGCCACCGTGCCGGCCCTGGCGGAGTCCTTTGGCCGCGGCGCGATGACCAATCACTGGATCGACATCAAGAACGCCAACGCCATCCTGATCATGGGCGGCAAGGCCGCGGAAAACCACCCCATATCCTTCAAGTGGGTGCTCAAAGCCAAGGCCAAGGGCGCGACCGTGATGCACGTGGACCCGGTGTTCAACCGGACCTCGGCCCGGGCGAATTTCCACGTTCCCATCCGCTCCGGCACGGACATCGCCTTCCTGGGCGGCATGATCAGTTATATCATCAACAACGACAAATACTTCAAGGAATACGTCGTCAACTACACCAACGCTCCGCTGCTGGTGAACCCGGAGTTCGGGTTCAACGACGGCCTGTTCACCGGTTACGATCCCAATACACGGACCTACGACAAGAGCACCTGGACCTTCCAGATGGACGAGAAGGGCGTTCCCAAGCGCGACGAAACCCTGCAGGACCCCAACTGCGTCTTCCAGTTGCTGAAGAAACACTACTCCCGCTACGTGCTGGACAACGTTTCCGAAATAACCGGCGTGCCCAAGGACAAGATTCTCAAGGTCTATGAGACATTCTCCGCCACAGGCGTACCGGACAAGGCGGGCACGGTGATGTACGCCCTGGGGTGGACGCAGCATACCGTGGGCGTGCAGATCATCCGCACCAGCGCCATGATCCAGCTGCTGCTGGGCAACATCGGCGTGGCCGGCGGCGGCATCAACGCCCTGCGCGGCGAGCCCAACGTGCAGGGCTCCACGGACCAGGCCATTCTCTGGCACATCCTCCCCGGGTATCACCCCGTGCCAAAGGCGGGGCAGGATACCCTCGCACAATACCTCGAAGCTTGCACGCCCGTGTCCAAGGATCCCAAGAGCGCCAACTGGTGGCAGAACCGCCCCAAATATATGATCAGCCTGCTCAAGGCCTGGTACGGCGACGCCGCGACCAAGGAAAACGGCTTCGGATACGGCTGGGTGCCCAAGTGCGATCCGGGCCAGGACTACTCCTACCTCTTCTTCTACGATCGCATGTACAAAGACCTGATCAAGGGCGGCTTCGTCTTCGCCCACAATCCCTGCCAAAGCGTGCCCAACACCCACAAGGTCCGCAAGGCCATGGACAATCTGGAGTGGCTCGTGGTGGGCGAGATTCACCACACCGAGACCTCGGACAACTGGCGGCGTCCCGGTGTCGATCCGAAGGATGTGAAGACCGAAGTCTTCCTGCTGCCTTCGGCCCAGCGTGGAGAGAAGGACGGTTCCGTCACCAACAGCGGCCGCTGGCTGCTCTGGCATTACAAGGCCGTGGACCCCATCGGCCAGTGCCGGACCATGGGCGACATGCTCGTGGACATCATGAACCGCGTTAAAACGTTGTACGTCAAGGAAGGCGGTGCCTTTCCCGAACCGCTGGTGAACATGAACTGGCCCGAGAAGTACGACGCCGAGGCCGTGGCCAAGATGAACAACGGCTACTTCACCATGGATGCCGAGGTGAAAGGCAAGGCCTACGGCAAGGGGCAGCAGGTGCCGAGCTTCACCGCCCTGGCGGACGACGGTTCCACGGCTTGCTACAACTGGCTCTTCAGCGGCAGTTTCACGGAGGAAGACGGCAACAAGGGCAAACGCCGCGATCTGTCGCAAGACGAGATGGATGCCAAGCTGGGCCTGTTCCCGAACTTCTCCTGGGCCTGGCCCGTCAACAGGCGCATTCTCTACAACCGCGCCTCCGTCGATCCCAACGGCAAGCCCTGGAACCCCGACATGCCGGTCATCAGTTGGACGGGCCAGGCCTGGGAGGGCGACGTGCCCGACGGCGGCTGGCCCCCCATGGCGCAGGAGAACGGCAAGTACCCCTTCATCATGCACACCCACGGTTTTGGCCAGCTGTTCGGGCCGGGACGTGTGGAGGGGCCCTTCCCCGAGCATTACGAGCCCGTGGAAACGCCCGTCACGAGTCACCCCTTCTCCAAGCAGCTCAACAGCCCCTGCTACAAGTTCGTGAAAAGCGACATGGACAAGCTCGCGCCTCCCGCGGATCCCACGTATCCGATTGTGCTGACGACCTACGCCGTAACCGAACATTGGTGCGGCGGCGCCGAAACGCGCAACACGCCCAACCTGCTGGAAGCCGAGCCCCAGATCTTCGTGGAAATCAGCCATGAACTGGCCAAGGAAAGGGGTATCGAAAACGGAGACGTGGTCGTCGTGGAGAGCATCCGCGGCGCGGTGGAAGCCGTGGCCATGGTCACCGTGCGCTTGACGCCGTTCACCATTCAGGGGCGCACGGTTCATGAAATCGGCATGCCCTACAGTTTCGGCTGGACAACCCCGGGCTGCGGCGATGCGACCAACCGGCTGACGCCCTCCGTGGGCGATTCCAATACCGGCATTCCCGAGTACAAATGCTGCCTCGTCAACATCAGGAAGGCCGACAAGGTCACCGAACTGAACCGCTGACGGCTGCGCAACAGGAGGTAGACATGCCCAAGGCATTTTTTATCGACACGACTAGATGCACCGCCTGCAGAGGCTGCCAGATCGCCTGCAAGGAGTGGAACGAGCTGAAACCCAACAGCACCCTGCAACAGGGGACGCACCAAAATCCCCCGGACCTGAACCCGAACAATTACAAGCTCGTGCGGTTCAGCGAGTTTAAGGACGACGAGGGCGTTGTGCGCTGGAACTTCTTCCCGGATCAGTGCCGGCACTGCGTGAACCCGCCCTGTCTATACGCGGCCGACGCCTTTGTGCAAGGCGCGGTGATCCAGGACCCGGACACGGGCGCGGTGGTCTATACTGAAAAGACCAAGGAATTGCCGCAGGAGGCCTTCGAGCAGATGCGTTCCGACTGCCCCTTCGACATTCCCAGGCGCGCAGAAGCCGGCGGCCTTGTGGTCAAATGCGACATGTGCATCGACCGTGTGAAAAACGACATGCTGCCCATGTGCGTGAAAACGTGCTGCACCGGCACCATGAACTTCGGCGAGCGCGACGAGATGATCAAACTGGCCAATGAACGGCTGGCCGAGGTCAAGAAGGAGTTCCCCGAAGCCACGCTCAATGATGTTGATTTCGTCTCGGTGATCTATCTTATGGCCTTCAAGCCCGATCGCTACTGGAAAAACGCCGTGGCCTACGCTGCGCCCATGCTGAGCAGGCAGCAGCTTTTCGCAAAACTGACGTCGCCGGTCCGCAACTCCTTCCGCGGATAATGCAAACACGGGGGCGCGGGGGCACGCTGCCTCCGCGCCCCAATAAAATACTTATGGAGTCCAGAATGCCAGTCCACATGCAGGAGCAAAGAGCGGAAACCACGGAGCGCCACATCCGGGCAATGACCCGGGAAAAACCCGAACTAGAGTCCCTGATCGCCGCTTTCGGGCAGGTTCAGGCCGCCATAGACCACTGCCGCGCGACCCTGCCGCAGCCGGACGTGGCTGCCGTGTCCCTGGACACCAGGCTTGTGCGCGCAGGGATTCCTCTTCTGGAGCAACCTGGCGCAATATCCATCGTATTTCATCTGGAAACCGCCGCTCTCATGCTGCTGCCCATTCTGGCGGACATTTTTCCACCCCTTGCGTCCAAACTGGAAATGCTGGAAAAGAACCTTCACGAATCCGCAACGCTGCGGCTCTTCGACAATCTGCTTGCCTTTGGAGACGAGGCGTTGTTGCAGAAGGCGGCGCAAAGATGCGGCATGGACGGCACCGTCCTTGCTTACGTCCTCGAATGCCTGGCACGGCCCGCGCTGGAAAACGCCGCAACAGCCCTGGCGCCGCTCTTTGCGGACGTACCCTGGAATTTTTGGAACAAGGGGCGTTGCCCGATCTGCGGCAGCAAGCCCTCCATGTCTCTGTTGCGCCCCGGCCAGCAGGAGCCGACAGAATTCCTGAAAAACAGCTCGGCCCAACGCTGGTTGTGCTGTTCGGCATGCGCCCACACCTGGCGTTTCAGCAGAACGCTCTGCCCTGAATGCGGCGCCGATAAACAGAACGATCGTGAATATTTCCACGTTGCCGATAAAAACCTGGAGCGCGTGGAACTGTGCCCCAACTGCAACCATTACCTGCTGACCATGGACATCCGGGAGCGTCTCAGTCCGCTGGACCACCGGCTCGCGCCCCTGGGGCTGGTGCATCTGGACATCCTGGCCCGGCAACAGGGGTATGCGCCCATTGTGCTGCGCCCGTGGAATCTGCTGGAATCCGGTATTGCGGTCGAGAGCCGGCTCTGTTGAATGTTCGGTCCATCTTGTTTGCCGGATGCCTCATTTCCTCCCCTGGCGGAAGGAATGGGGCATCCGGCCCGGGATTACTCTTTGCGTAACCGTCAAGCCGGCCGTATCTTATACCATTTCCCATTGCTTCCCTAGGCAATTCGACTTTCTGAGCAGAGTTTTTGTCATAACATTCTGCATTCGTAAAAAAATAATATTGTCCTTTTACCGGCGTCCAGGGGCCTCCCCTGGTCGTCGTGCGGGCGCGAAAGCCC
>CAZFCK010000280.1:0-5447 GCA_964517355.1 uncultured Desulfovibrionaceae bacterium
GGGCCTCCCCTGGTCGTCGTGCGGGCGCGAAAGCCCGCGACTTTATTCTTTTTTCAATGTAGTCCGAAAGTCGTATTATGAATTTCTACTATGCCATGAAGTCGTTGCGCCCCGGAGGCCTGTCTGCGGACGCGTTGCATGCGGGGAACGCGCGAATGTACGTCTTCTTGTTGCTGTTGACTGTGGCGTCGGTCGGCGGGTTGCAGGGATGGCGTTCACTGATCAATAATTTTTCCGTGGACGTGGCCGGTCTCGACGGGTTTGATTTCGGTATCGCGCAGTCCGTGCGCGAGATACCGGGTTTCCTCTCGCTGCTTGTCATCTACCTGTTGCTGTTCGTAAGCGAACACAGGCTTGCGGCCGTATCCGTGCTGCTTCTCGGCGCGGGCGTGGCGGCAACGGGCTTTTTCCCCGATTTTTATGGGATAATTTTTACCACCTTACTTCTTTCATTCGGGTTTCACTATTTCGAAACCCTGAATCAATCCTTGACGCTGCAATATTTCGACCTGAGCGCGGCCCCCCTGGTGTTCGGAAGACTGAAGTCGGTGGCGTCCGGCACCAATCTGGTGGTGGGCGGACTTGTTTTCGTGTGTGCCGGCTTCATGAGTTTTAAGGCCATGTTTTTGTGCATCGGCGTTGTGGTGCTGCTTCTGGCCGCATGCGGTCTTTTCATGAGTCCCCAGGATGCGAACCTGGTTCCGCAAAGCAAAAAGATGATAGTGAAAAAGCGCTACTGGCTGTTTTACGCCCTCACGTTCATGGCGGGCGCCAGACGGCAGATATTCGTGGCTTTCGCCGTTTTTTTGCTTGTGGAACGGTTCGGTTTGTCCGTGCGCGCCGTCACCGCGCTGTTCATAGTGAACAACGTGGTGAACATGTTCTTGAGCCCGATGATAGGCAGATCCATCAACCGCTTCGGCGAGCGCGCCGTGCTGCGCCTTGAATACGCAAGTCTCGTATTGATTTTTATTTCCTATGCCTTTGTGGACAGCGTGGTGGCAGCTGGAATCCTTTATGTGCTCGACCATATTTTTTTCAATTTCGCCATGGCGATTCGCACGTATTTTCAAAAGATCGCGGCGCAGGAGGATATCGCCCCGAGCATGGCCGTGGGCTTTACCATCAACCATATCGCCGCTGTGATCATTCCCGTGCTTGGCGGGGCCTTGTGGCTGTTGGATTACCGCATGGTGTTTCTTTGCGGCGCGGGCTTGAGCCTGGGATCGCTGCTTTTAACCTGCTGGTTGCCTTCCGGGCGAAAGAATGGGCCTTCGTCTCCTTGATTTGGAGCATTCGACTGTATATAATGCCAAACTGGAATGTTGGAATATCTATTTAGTGAGGAGTCATTGTTATGCAGTTATTGCGCACGATATTTCTTTTCTTGCTAAGCTTGCTGCTCTGCACGGGAATCGCCCTTGCACAGGAGGCCGTACAAGCTCCTGCCGCGCCTAAAAAGGATATCCCCGACAAACCCGCCCCCGCGGCGCAAAAAGAGAAGAAAATAGTCGTATCAGTGGATCATTCGGGAGCGGACAATGTCGGCGGCAGGCTGGCCTACCACCTTAAAGAGCTTTTCGATCGTTCAAGCCTTTTCACGCTTTCCAATAAGGATGAGCGCAAGCTCAAGGTGCTGCTCAATACGGTGGAGGAGTTTCCCGGACGGCCGAACATGAGCTCGGCATATGCGGTGGTGTTTGTGTATTCGGAGACTGAAGGGACGCTCAAGTACCTGCTTTCCAGCGAGGTGGGATTTGCGCACTCCTCGTCCGTAAAGGAGGATGCGGAAGTGCTTGCGGGCAAAGCCCATGAAATATACTCAAAATATTCATATCTCTTCGAATAGCGATGATGGTGCGCTAGCGCATTTTCGCCTTGAAACAAGGCTCTCCCCTGGAACAATTTCCAATTGTTCCAGAGAAATGCATAAGAGCATCTAGCGCTTTTCAAGCGTGAGACGCTCTAGTTGGAAAGGCGCGCCGTTTATCCATGAGATGAATATTGCAGGCGGCGGTTGGAGCCCAAGTGTCGTCTGTACAACGGATGTTTTTTGTGATTTGTTTTATTGAAGATTCAATTGCCTTGCGGCTTCGTGCCCCATAAGCCGTGTCAGTGTCATGATCCCGCAGCGCGATACGGAGTTTGGTGTGTTCGCCGAGGAATGGCCGTTTGTGTGCCGTAGTGGACAAATTTATATGTGGATCTATTTATCGAGGGATTCATGGCGCATATCCTCGTCGTAGATGATGAAGAAAGTATTTGCTTTTCGTTGAGAGCTTTTCTTGAAGGCGATGGGCATACCGTCAGCACGGCTACGAATTATGAAGCCGCTGTGATGCGGTTGAACGCGCATCAGCCGGATCTGATCTTTGCCGACATTTTGCTTTATGGTAAAAGTGGTATCGATTTGCTTAAGAATGTCCGGTCCAGGGATTGGGACTGCCCCGTAGTCATGATCACGGGCGAGCCGAGCGTTGAAACGGCGGCGGAGGCCGTGCGGCTCGGCGCTTTCGATTACGTGTCCAAGCCGGTAAACAAGGAGGCCCTGCTGCGTATGGCGCGGGTGGCTCTCCGGCATAAATATCTGCAAGACGAAAAGCATGCTCTGCAGGCGGAAAAGGAAAGTCTGCGCCTGCATCTTGAAGCCATTTTCCGCAGTGTGCCCGACGCCATAGTCACCGTGGGCAAGGACGAACGCATACGCCAAGTCAACCAGGCGACCCAGGATGTCTTGGGGCAGCCCATTCATATGGTGGAAGGGCAGCTGGCTACCAATGTTTTCATAAAAGGGTACGACCCGCTTGTGGACGTGGTGCGGCAGACGCTGCGCACCATGAATCCGGTGCGGGAATTCCGCGTGGAGTGCAATAAGGGCGATTGGGAGCAAACACTTATCGTCAATTGTACGCCGCTGTTGGATAGCGAAGGCGATTTTTCCGGGGCCGTGCTGCTGCTGCGCGATATTTCCCGCCTGGCGGGATTGGAAAGGGAACTGACCGAGCGCAGGGAGTTTCAGCGCATTGTGGGCAAAAGCCGCCGGATGCAGGAGATTTATTCACTCGTAGAGGATTTGAGCGAAACCGACACGACTGTGTTGGTGACGGGACCAAGCGGCACGGGCAAAGAACTTATCGCCCAGGCGTTGCACAACGTGGGCAATAGGGCCGACAAACCGCTGGTTAAGGTCAATTGCTCGGCCCTTTCCGAAAACCTCCTGGAGAGCGAATTGTTCGGCCATGTCCGCGGGGCGTTCACCGGCGCGGTAAAGGACAAGGCCGGCCGTTTTGCCGTGGCGCATGGTGGAACGATATTTTTGGACGAAATAGGTGACATTTCGTCGAGTATTCAGCTCAAGCTTTTGCGCGTGCTTCAGGAAAAGGAGTTCGAACCCGTAGGCGATACCAGGACAATCAAGGTGGATGTGCGCGTTATCGCCGCCACCAACCAAAACCTGCGGGAAAAGGTGAAGCAGGGGACTTTTAGGGAAGATTTGTATTACCGGCTCAAGGTCGTGGAGATTGAACTGCCCCCATTGCGGGAGCGGCGGGAAGACATTCCATTGCTTTTGCAGCATTTCGTGAAGTTGTTCAATAAACAGTTCAATAAAAACATTCTCGACGCGGATGAGGAAGTGAAGGCCGTATTCATGAGCTACAGCTGGCCGGGAAATATCCGCGAATTGAAACACGCCATAGAGCACGCCTTCATTCTTTGCCACGGCATGCATCTGGAGATACGTCACATTCCCATGGAACTGCGCCTGGAACTGCAAGATGGAGCAGCCGCTTCGCACGGCAGCATTCTGAGTCCCAACGAGTTGGAAAAAGCCTTGAACAGAGCCGGTGGAAACAAGGCCAAGGCTGCCAGGGCGTTAGGCATAAGCAGACAGACTATTTACAGAAAAATGCGTGAATTTGGCATGTGATTTTAGTTTGAAGGCGCATCGGGTGTTACGGATGGCCAAGTGTTACATGTTTCATGTTTCATGGTGTCACATGTGACATGGGAAGCGTGTTCGAGCTGGCTGCGGATTTATTTTTCATTCTTAATTGCCCGAATCTTAAGGTTAATATTTTGCATGGATCGAGTGCGGCTGGCATATAAATTGTAGTGATACATAATGTGATGGAAACTAAATTCCATGTTTCACAAGGCGGCAAAGAGCAGAGTATCGACGCTTCCCGACTGGTTGCGTTTGCTGAGAGCTTGCTCCACCATGACGGGGTGTTACTCGTTGCTTTTTTGCGGACTTTCGCCGCCGGCGACGATCAGCTGGAGATTTTACAGGAAGTGGCGCAAAAGTATGTGCATATCCTCAAGGTTTCCATTGTGGAATTTGACGATAATAAGAAATTACGAAGTTTCTTCAACGTGATGGGATCTCCTACCTATCTACTGCTCAAGCGGGGAGTGGAGAATTCCCGCATGCTCGGGAAGACCGACGCAAAATCCTTGCACCTGTTTATTCGGCAGGCTTTGAATTTTACCGTCTAGAGCATCTCACGCTTGAAAAGCGCTAGATGCTCTTATGCATTTCCCTGGAACAATTGGAAATTATTTCAGGGGAGAGCCTTGTTTCAAGGCGAAAATGCGCTAGACCGCTTTTTTTACATTGAAGTTAGCTTCCTGCGGCTCAATAATTTCCAAATCTTCGTGACTTGCACAACTCGTGCGTATGTTGAAACTTTGAACCCCATACCGCCGGTCCAAGGAGGCTCTCCTCCTGGTGGAGTTTGGGGTGGAGCCACACGACATACTATTGTAACATGACGCAGCTAGTGTAAGATTGATTTCGACCCTCAAGCTACTCGGGCACAAGCTGAAAGGTTCTAAGCGGTCAATCCCAAGCCAGGGATTTGGACTGACGACGCCGCGAAACTGTGAACTGGGTGCTTATTAGGCTGTGACGCCCGGGCGTTACGCCCCACCTATTTGTGGCGGTCCCGGACGTATCTGAAGACGAAGGTGCAAACGAACATTTCATACAAGTAATAATTCTTTTCTTGCCAACTCAAAAAAAAGCTTGTAAGGGAAAAGAGACAAGTTGAGCAGGAGATGTGCATACTAAAGTAATGACAAATCCCGGTGTTTAACCGGAACAAATTGAGCGGCCCGCATTTCCTTTGGATTGCCCCCCATTAGCCAGGGATCTCGTGAGGCCGCTCTTCTATTTTTTGTAATCCCTCCCATGCGCCGGCATGGGAGGGATTTTTTCGATAATGAACCCACCATTTTTCCAAAACTTACAATTATACAATATCAGGTAAATGCCATATTTTCACAGGCATTGTTCCAAGCCCGGTAATTCCTCAAACAATGTAGAAAGGGGTGCTTTACGCCGTTACTATGAACAGGAAACGGTATACCTGATGAAATGAACGAACAATGGAATTCTGCTTCTCAAAATTCCGAAGTTTGGGAAGGGGAGAGCGCGAGAGGGGAAA
>CAZFCK010000281.1:0-5402 GCA_964517355.1 uncultured Desulfovibrionaceae bacterium
GTTCCAGGGAAATGCATAAGAGCGTCTAGCGCTTTTCAAGCGTGAGATGCTCTAGACGTATCGTCATGAGAGGGCGCTACAGAGACAGCCCATTGCAGACATGATTTCCCCGCGGCCGGACATAATCTTTCAAGAGAAATAGTAATGCATTTTCGTTTTGAAACAAGGCTTCCCCAACAACGACAGTTTGTTGTTCACGGGCCGCGCGCCAATCCCGCCAGGGGGGACGTCCCGCTGGACAAGCGATTACCTTGTATGGAAATGTAGATGTGACAGTAAGTTATACAAGATGAAAAAGTTTTGGAAATTCTTGGGAACCTCTATTGAAAGCTTGTTAAGCCGCCGGAGCATTCCCGCCAACACGGTGAAATGCTTTAATACCCCACAGCGCGCGTGAGCCGGTGGAGCAGCGCCTCCCGGATTTCATGAAGCTGGCCGCTGTCGTCGATTTTTTGTCCCAATGTATCGCGCACGTAAAAATAGTCCGCGACCTGGTCTTCATGGGTGGCCACCTTGGCCATGTGCACTTCCACATGCAGCTCTTGCAGACAATGGGCGATTTCATAGAGCAGTCCGGGGCGATCTCCGGCCAAGACTTCGATTACCGTGAAAAAATCCGTGCTTTCATTGTCCACCTGCACGCTCACGGGCCCCGGTTGTCCGCTGCGGCCATGCAGCATTGACTGACGCTTGCGATCCAAGCGGTAGTCCAGTGAAAGCTTGCCGGTCATGGCGAATTTCAGGGCGCCACGGACTCTGGCCCAGAAATCGTCGGTGTAGAGCGGATCCGGAGGCGCCGAAACCCTGAAAAGCGCAACCATCGTGTTGTCGCTCCAGATAAAAACGTCCGCGGCGAAAATATTCAGGTCATGCAAGGAAAGCACGCCGGCTATGGAAGCCACGAGAGCGCTATGTTTTTTCGCGGCCACAGCCAGTTCCCAGACGGCGGAACCTTCAACCGGCACCGCATCCATCACGACCAGCCCTCTGCTCGCGCGCTGCTCGCCCACGCGGCGTCCTTCCTCCGCGAGCTGACTTTGCAGCAAGCGTACCAGATTTAGGTGCCGTACGATGTCCTTGGCGACAACCCGCAACACGTAATGGGGGGGCATGTTTTCGAGCCATTGTTCGATTTGTTCCGGAGAGAAGTGTTGTGTTGGATGCCGGCGCAACAAGGCGCGCACTTCATCCCGGTTTTTCAGAATGGTCTGCACCGCGTGGGGGCCGACCAAACGCCCCTCTTGCAACATGTGACGTGTCTTGTCGTAGAGTTCCGCCAGCAAGCGGGCGATCCAGTCGTTCCAGGCCTTGGGACCCGTGGCGCGGGCATCCGCATAACTCAAGAGATAGAGCATGCGCAGGCGTTCCACGCTGCCGACCTGGTTTGCGCAGCGCAAGACCGCGGATTCTTCGCCCAGATCGCTGCGGGTGGCCGTGAGAACCAGCAGTACATGTTCACGGACCAAAAATTCCACCGTATCGATCAGCGAGGGGTCCATGTCGTAGCGTTCCAGCACATCCCGGGCAATGGCCGCGCCTTTTATCTCGTGATCCGCGCCGCCTTTGCCCAAGTCGTGAAACAAGGCTGCAAGAAGCACAGGACGCCGGTCCTGGAGTCCTTGCCAGAGGCGGGCCAGATGGTCCAGGCGTGCGCTCACGCCGGGTTGCCGCACCTGGTCGGAGAGACGCTCCAACGAGTGAATGGTCTGAATGGTATGCCAGCCCACCGGAAAGGAGTGGAAACCGTCGAACTGCACCAGATCGCGCACAGCGCCGAAGGCGGGCAGGAATTTATCCAGGAATCCGATTTCCATCATCTGTCCCAACGCGAGGGCGGCGTTGCCGGATTGCAATATCTCAAGGAAGACGTCCCATGCTTCACCGGTTCGGGCGAGTTTGTCGGCCAGATGCAAGGCGCCCTGCAATCGTTCGCGTAGCTGCCAGCATAAATCCACCGTGTGCAGAGCGCTTTGGGCGAAGAGGCGCATCACCAGCAGGGGATCGTTTTCCAGAGCCGCTTCAACCTGGGGCGCCGCATCCAGCACGTGCTCCCGCAGCACGATACCCGGCGCCACTTCGCGGGGTTCGCGCTCCGGCCCTTTGTGCAACAAGGGTCTGGCATAGCATTGCCACACGCCGCGACTTGCGGCCTTGATACCTGTCATGGCGTGGTGCAGCCGCGCCAAAAACAGCTCCGCGGCCTCGCCGGGGGTTGCTCCCTCGTATCCCATGGCCACGGCTACGCGGGGTTGCAACTCCTGATACAGGATGTCGTTCTTTCTTTCCGTTATGCGGTGCAGCTGGTTGCGCACGGAGAAAAGAAAGCCGACGTTCGCGGCGAAAGAGTCGTACGTCTGTGCATGGGGCATGAAAAAGCGCAGTAATTCCATGCAGGAAGATGAATCCGCAGCAACGGCTTCCTCTTCGGGCACGCAGAGTTTGGCCAGCCAGAGCATGCGATGGTAGTCGCGCAGACCGCCCAGCCCGTCCTTGAGTTGGGGTTCGAGCATGGTGGCGCCGTCACCGGAGCGTTCCCTTCTTTCCAGGTATTCGTCTTCCAGCCATTGTAAAAATCTGGTCCGCCGCTTCTCGATGATTTTTTGTTTGAAACGCTGGCGCAACTGCGCGACCAGTTGCGGATCGCCGGCGATGTGACGCAGGTCCAACAGGGAAGCCAACACCTTGTAATCCGAGGCCGCAAGGTCCAGACAGTCACGGATGGTGCGGAACCCGTGCCCCAGGTCGTATCCCTGGTCCCACAGGGATAAAAACAGGGGCTGGGCCAGATCAAGCGCTTGGGAGGGAATCGTTTTACGGCTGATGATGAGCAGATCAACATCAGAGTGCAAGCACAGTTCCCGGCGGCCATACCCGCCCACAGCTACGATAGCCCAGGCCTCATCGCGGTTTTGCGGGGCGGGCAGACCGATTTCCTCAAGCCTGGCGCGTAAAAAAACGTCCACCAGGTCGCTATGCCCGCGTTCAAAACCGGTCCGTGAATCCCCGGAAGAAACACCGGACTTCGTTGGCGACTGGAGCTCCGAGATGAGCGCGGAACGTCCACGGGACAACATCCCAGCAGCATTTTCAGAATCTCTTTGTCCATCTGGCGCACGAAATGTTGTGTTCTGCATGTATCAGGGGCTGTGTCTATTCAAAAAGTTTCGGAGAGAGTTTTATAACGCCGCATTCTTAATTTTGTGTATAAGTAAGAATAAATAGTGATTGCGGAATACCATCGCGGCATCACCACGGCAAGTGGGGGCGTTGCTGCAACGGCAACGCCCCCATATGGTATCATCATGGAATAGAGAAAGAAAGTTCCGGTTAGGGGAATCCGAGGGGAAGAACCTCTTGCGGCATCAGCATCGCAGCGCGGCCGTTGTGCGCCTGACTGGCGGCAGCGGCGGGGGTTATCCCCCTCGGCACTATGAATTCTCTTTAAAAACGTCCTGAAAGAGAGCTCAGTCTATATGGCGGAAGTGCCTGCTTCGCCCGTGCGGATGCGGACGATATCATCAACCGGCACGACAAAAATTTTGCCGTCTCCAATCTGGCCGGTTCTGGCGGCTTTGACCACCGTATCCACCACCTGCTTCACCTGCATGTCGTCCACAACGACTTCGATTTTAACCTTGGCGACAAAGTCCACCTGGTACTCCGCGCCGCGATACACTTCCTTGTGGCCGCGCTGGCGGCCGAAGCCCTTGACTTCGCTTACGGTCATGCCCTTGATGTCCAAATCCGTTAGCGCCTGCTTCACATCGTCCAACTTGAAGGGGCGGATGATTATCTCAATCTTTTTCATGACATTTATCCTCTCTGCAATCGTTAGGGCTTTGCGGTGCTCAGGCCACTACAGCTGATAACCCGTTTCTGAATGCTGGGTCACGTCCAGCCCCCGCACCTCGTCATCCGCCGGTACGCGCAAGCCTACCACGATGTTCACCAGTTTGAAAAGAACGTAGCTTACGCCGAAGCAAAAGACCCATGTGGCGACCACGGAGACGAATTGAATCCACAGCTGGGCCGGGTTGCCGTAAAACAGGCCGTTCGCGCCGGCGGGATTGACGGCCGTGCTGGCGAAAAGACCAGTCGCCAAAGCGCCCCATGTTCCACCGAGACCGTGAATGCCGACAACGTCCAATGAGTCGTCGTATTTCCACAAGGCCTTGAGCAACACGCCGCCGTAACAGACACCTCCGGCCACAAATCCAATGATCAGGGACGCCATTGGGGTGACGAACCCAGCGGCTGGGGTGATGGCCACTAGGCCGGCCAAAGCGCCGGAGGCGGCGCCCAATGTTGTGGCATGACCGGCATGTAGCTTTTCAACGACGAGCCAGCCGATGCAGGCCGTCGCCGCGGCGAGATGCGTGGTGACGAACGCAGTGGCTGCCAGACCGTCCGCTGCCAGGGCGCTCCCCGAGTTGAAACCGAACCAGCCGACCCACAGGATAGCCATGCCCGTCAGCGTCATGGGCAGGTTGTGGGGTATGAAGCTTTGCGAACCGTATCCCTTGCGCGCTCCAAGCACCATGGCCGCAGCCAGCGCAGCAGCGCCGGAACTCATATGCACCACGGCTCCTCCGGCAAAATCCAGTGCGCCCATGGCGCCCATCCAGCCGCCGCCCCAGACCCAATGGCACATGGGGCTGTAGACGAAAAGCAACCATAACGTGGAGAAAAGGACGAAAGCGGAAAATTTGATCCGCTCCGCGTACGCGCCGCTGATGAGCGCCGGAGTGATAACGGCGAACATGCATTGGAAGATCATGAAGGCGGCGTGGGGCAGGTTGTCGACGGGTCCGTTGGCTTCGGCCCCAACACCGTTGAGGAACAGGTAGTCCAGCCCGCCGATGACCCCGCCGATATCAGTGCCGAAGGACAGTGAATAGCCGATGACCACCCAGAACACCGTGGCCAAGGCCAGCATGAAGAAGCTGTGCATAATCGTGCCGAGCACGTTCTTGGCGCGAACAAGGCCGGCGTAAAATAGTGCCAGGCCGGGAGTCATGAACATGACCAAGGCGGCACAGATAAGAATGAAAGCGGTATCCGCGGGGCTCATACAATCCTCCTTGCGAAAGCCTGCGACATGCAGCTGCGCTACTTTTTAATGATTTTCCAAATTTGTATTAAATTTGATAAGAACATAACCGAAAATGGAAATTAACTCATTTTTTTCTCCGTGCAAAGCCTTTTTTCGCCATGCCGGTAACGGCAAGAATATTCAGGCGTTGAAAAAAAATTCCGGCCCTTGCACGCAAGGACCGGAATAATGGCATTTATAGATATGCTTTCGCGGGGCCAGGCGAGGCTGGCGGAACCTTTTCCAAAGGCGAAAATTAGCGCATTTTCGCCTTGAAACAAGGCTCTCACCTGAAACAATTTCCAATTGT
>CAZFCK010000282.1:0-5387 GCA_964517355.1 uncultured Desulfovibrionaceae bacterium
ATTGGAAATTGTTTCAGGGGAGAGCCTTGTTTCAAGGCGAAAATGCGCTAGGGAAGCACTGCATAATTGCCCGCTGGCTTTGTTGCTGCGGAAAAGGCAAATCCTCGTGTATGTCTAACTACACGACGGCATTGGCTTTTCCTTGCGCCTCGCCAGCGAACAATTCTACAGCACTTCCAGAAAATGTAATTAATCAGCGTTTCCCTAGAACGGGTCCTCTTGCTCCTGATAGGGTAGTGTATTATCGATAGGTAATCATCAAAATGCGTTACATAGGGGGCATAAATGGATCTGGAAAAAGTCCATGAGGCGATCGCCAAAATCGGATGTCTTACCTTCACCACGCTTGATGGTTCCACGATGCACAGCAGGATCGTCAGCGTCTGCGGCGGCGATGATGAAGGAATTTACTTTCTCACCATGAACGTGAAGCCTTTTTATCGTCAGCTCAAGGCCAATCCGAACGTGGCTGTGTGCGGGATATACCCCTCAGCGAGGAAGGAAGGAAAAAATTCGGTCGGGCAACCCTACTGGAGACCGGGATTTTTTCTCCGCATCACGGGTGAGGCAAGGGAAATCCCGGAAGACGAGGTGCGAGAGAAGGCTGCAAAAGGCAGCGAACCACACAAATACGCCCTGGAGGACGCCGCACGCTATCCCGCCATAAGGCTTTTCTGTCTTTTTAAAGGCAAGGGCGAATTATACGATTACGATTATGAGATGGAGAATCGCGATCATAAGCTTGAACGTGTGCGGTTCGCATTTGGCGGGGAGACGTTCAACGACTCCGGCGCCCGTATTGATCCTGCGAAATGCATTGCCTGTGGAGAGTGTTTCGAGGTCTGCACGTTCAAGGCCATAGAGCCTGGAGATGTCTACCGGATTCGGAGCGAGCGGTGCGACGAGTGCGGAAGTTGCATTTTGACATGCCCGCAAGACGCCATTGGTTTTCCGCTGCCGATGTAAAAAGCGGCGCCGAAGCGGGTTGGGATCTCTTGTTTGTTCTTTGCCGTAAATATCGGCAGATCATTTTTGCTTTAAGATACGACTTTCGGACGTAAGGAAAAAAGAATAAAGTCGCGGGCTTTCGCGCCCGCACGACGACCGGGGGAGGCCCCTGGACGCCTGAAAAAAGACTTTTTCATAATTTTTTTTCTACAAATACAGACTGTTATGGCACACGCTCAACTCGGAAAGTAGAGTAAATGCCAGAAAAGCACCCCCACCTACACTGAGCGCATCTCCCGCATGACCTCCGCCGGACTCTGCCCGAAATGGCGTTTGAATTCCCGGCTGAACTGGGACGGACTTTCATACCCCACGGCGTCGGCGGCAAGGTAGGCCTTCATGTTGTGCCGCACGATGAGGTCCTTGGCCCGCGCGAGGCGGATCTTCTTAAGGTACTGCAGTGGGGAATCGGCAGTGACCTCCTTGAAGGCCTTGTGAAACGCCGAGACACTCATGTTGGCCGAGTTCGCCAACTGTTGCACGTCAAACTTCTCGGCGTATTTTCCCTCCAGGACGTTGATGACGCGCGCCACCTGGGAAAAGGCGCTACTCCCCTTGGCAAGGGAGTAGAGCACCGGCGCCTGGCTGCCGCACAAGGCCCGGTAGTAGATTTCCCGGACCAGCCCGGGCGCTAAAATCCTTGCCTCTCTTTCCGTTCTGAGCGCCTTGAGCAGCTTGATGGCCGCGTCTTTCATGTCTGCATCCATGGCGGACGGCCCGATGCCGAGCGGGAAATCGTTTTCATCCAGGCTTGCCGCGTCTGTTTGAAGGTCCATCTGGCTGATCAGGCCGTTCAATTGTCCCATGTCGATGTCGATGAACACTCCGAGCAAGGGGACCTCCGGACTGGGAAACGATTCGCACTCGAACGGCATGGCGACCGAAGTGACCAGATAATTGTCGGGATCGTATCTGAATTCCCGTTCTCCCAGGTAGGCGACCTTGTGCCCTGAAGCGACGATGCAGATTCCGGGATTGTACAGCATCGGCCTGCGGCGGACATGCCTGGTGTCCATGAAAAAACGCACGCCCTGGAGCCTCGATTCGACGGCGCCGCCGTCTGCCGTTGCAAGTTCCTTCAGCAAATCAATCAGGTTGGACATGGTCACTCCCTTCGGTTCGTTCAATTCCATTATGAACACCATTCTGTATTTTAGTTCAATGCAAATATGCTCTGTGTGGAGGAATGGGCAAGGTTTAGAGAGGAATGTGTGTTCAAGCCAGGCCGGGAACCTCTTACATAGGGGCAATAGCGAACCGAACCAAAAGGAGTGTATAATGCATTTTGAATTTCAAAATCCGACCCGGATCATCTTCGGCGCAGGCAATCTGTCCCGTCTTGGCGAAGTCGCCAGCGAATACGGCAAGAAAGCCCTGCTCGTCACCGGAGGCGGCAGCGTCAAGCGCAGCGGCGTGTTCGACCGGGCGGTCGGGAGCCTGAAGGCGGCAGGAATCTCCATTGCCGAATGCTCCGGTGTCGAACCCAATCCGCGCATTTCCTCCGTCGTGAGCGGTGCGTCAATAGCCCGGAAGGAAGGATGCGACGTGATCATCGCCCTGGGCGGCGGAAGTGTCATGGACGCTTCCAAAGTCATCGCCGCGGCCACTCGTTACGACGGTGATCCCTGGAACATGATCCACCACGGCCAGGAAGAAGTGTATGTCCCCGCCACAGCCCTGCCCGTGATCACTGTGCCCACATTGGCGGCCACAGGCTCCGAAGCCAACTGCGGCGCTGTCATCACCAACGAGGAAACCAGGATCAAGTCGTTCATCCAGAATCCGCTGCTCTATCCCAAAGTCGCGGTCATGGACCCGGAACTGACCGTGAGCGTGCCTAAGGACCAGACCGCGTACGGCGTCTGCGATCTCATCACCCATGTCACCGAATCGTATTTCAACGGCATTGACAACACGCCCATGCAGGATCGCATCGCCGTGGGCGTCATCCTCACCGCCATGGAATGGGGGCCGAAGGCCATTGCCGACGGCGCCGATATCGTAGCGCGCGCCCAGGTGCAATGGGCCGCCTCTGTTGCCCTTCTCGGTTGGGCTCAGGTGGGCGCCAACGGCGCCTACCCCGTGCATATGATGGAGCACACCATTTCCGCCCACCACGATATCACTCACGCGGCGGGTCTCTCCATCCTCAATCCGGCCTGGATGCGGTTCGCGGCCAAGGTCAACACCGCCAAATTCGTCCAATTCGCCGAGCGCGTTTTCGGTCTTAAGGCCATGTTTCCCGACGATATAGACTGCGCCCTGGAAGGCATCGCCCGTTTCGAGGCGTTCCTGCGCTCCATAGATTGTCCGACCCGGTTCTCCGAGCTGGGTCTCGGCGGCGAGCTGTTCGAGACGTACGCCAAAGACACCCTCAAAATCATCCACGACGAGAACGGCAAGCTGTTCGGCCGCCCCCCTATGAGCGCCGAGGACATGGTCGAGGTGTTCCGGTCCGCGCTGTAGGCGCGATAAGCTGTATGAAAAACATTTATTAAGGAGGAGGCCACAATGAAAATCAACGCCTTTGTGACCAAAACGATGAAAACCGCGCTGTCGCTCCTGATGCTGGCGATGGCAGCCAACCCAGCCAATGCGGAGGACACCATGACCTGGGACAAGACATTCAAGTTGAGCGGCAAGGTGACTCACGAAAAAGTCTCTTATCCCAACCGATACGGCATCACGCTGTCCGCCGACATGTATATGCCGAAGGATATGGACACATCCAAAAAATATCCGGCCCTCGTCATCGGCACGCCTTACGGCGGCGTCAAAGAGCAGGGCGCGGGCATCTATGCGCAGACAATGGCGGAGCGCGGATTCGTGGCCATTGCCTTCGACGAGTCGTTCAACGGCGAAAGCGGCGGCGAGCCCCGTCATATCTCATCCCCCGAAATCTTCACCGAGGATTTCAGCGCGGGCGTTGATTTCCTTGGAACACGCCCCTTTGTGGACAGGAACAGGATCGGCGCCATCGGCATTTGCGGCAGCGGCGCGTTCGCCCTCAAGGCGGCGCAGGTCGATCACCGCATCAAGGCCATAGCCACCGCGAGCATGTACGACATGAGCCGCGTGATCCGCGACGGGTGGCAAGACGGCATGTCCGCCGGAGAGCGCGACAAGATGCTCGACGACCTTGGCGAGCAGCGCTGGAAGGACTTTGAGAGCGGCAGCCCCATGCTGCCCGAGGGATTCCCGAGCGAGCCGGCTGCGTCCGTTCCTGAGGGATTGGACCCCATCAGCAGTGAGTTCTGGGAATACTACGCCATGGAGCGCGGCCATCATCCCAGGTCCCACGGTCCGTTCACGGCGACAAGCAACATGGCTTTCATGAACTTCCCGCTGATGAACTACGTTGAAAATATCTCGCCCCGCCCGATCCTGTTCGTCATGGGCGAGAAGGCGCACTCCCGCTACTTCACCGAGGACGCCTTTAAGCTGGCCGCAGAGCCCAAGGAGCTCTACATCGTCCCCGGCGCGCGGCATATCGACCTCTACGACCGGATGGACATGATCCCCTTCGACAAGCTGGAGGACTTCTTCACCACGGCGCTACGGTAAACCGGCATGGACCAATGCTTACCGCCTCGGGAATCATCCCGGGGCGGCAAACATACTGCCTTACGCGGTGAATTTGCGGCGTTTCGAACACGATTGCCGCGGCGTCACGGATGGGAGCTGTTTCGACATCCTCAAGGAAGGGGAGAGTTCCCCAGACGATGACGGCATGTCCACCATGGGGGCCCTGGACTGTCCTCCCTCCTTCTTGGAGGCCGTGGATGGCGGCATATTCGTCAGAATCGACTTGGAATAACTGCACGGAGCACAGACAATGAGCACTACTTTCAACGGAGAGGGCATTTTTCCGAAAGGGGCCCTGAACGAAGCGTACGCGGCCTATTTCACGGGCGTCAGCTATCTCGAAATGCTTTCCACGGAAGGCGTTGTCATCGGCAATGTCACCTTCGAACCCGGGTGCCGCAATTTCTGGCACATTCATCACAAGGGCGGACAGATCCTCCTGGTGACGGGTGGACGCGGCTGGTACCAGGAGGCCGGAAAACCGGCCAGGGAACTGCGCCCCGGCGACGTGGTCAACATCCCGCCCGAGACCAGGCACTGGCACGGCGCGGCCAAGGATTCCTGGTTCACGCACGTGGCCGTTGAGGTCCCGGCCGAGGGCAAGTCCAACGAATGGCTGGAGCCCGTATCCGACGAGGAATACGACGCGCTGGACTAGCGTATATTGACGCGGAAAAAGGTATGCCTCCGGCGGAGTAAAAACCTATCGGAAAAAGTTATTATACCATTTCCCATTTCTAAGGAAACGCTGATTAATTCATTGGATATGCGAGGGGGAAACCCTTTGAAAAGGG
>CAZFCK010000283.1:0-5340 GCA_964517355.1 uncultured Desulfovibrionaceae bacterium
TTCTTAAGGAAACGCTGATTAATTCACTGGATATGCGAGGGGGAAACCCTTAGCGCATTTTCGCCTTGAAACAAGGCTCTCCCCTGAAACAATTTCCAATTGTTCCAGGGAAATGCATAAGAGCATCTAGCGCTTTTCAAGCGTGAGATGCTCTAGAAAGGTTTCCCCCCGGAAAAACCTAACAAGTCTTTAATCAGTGCTTCCTTAAGAATCTCCAGATATTCTCGCGGCCCGGGGCGGAGCCCCAAAACATTACTTTCCAAAGTTGCCTGGCCCTAGCGCATTTTCGCCTTGAAACAAGGCTCTCTCTTGCGCCGCGCATCAGGGCCACGGCCAGGGTAACCGTGCGGTCGGCGTGTTTTTTCACCAGCAGGGACCCGCCTTGGGAGAGCAGCAGGGCCGCGGCTTCGCACACGCTGTGGGTCCCCAGAGC
The DNA here is from genome assembly GCA_964517355.1 of uncultured Desulfovibrionaceae bacterium. Classification (GTDB taxonomy): domain Bacteria; phylum Desulfobacterota; class Desulfovibrionia; order Desulfovibrionales; family Desulfovibrionaceae; genus CAZFCK01. The sequence continues at coordinate 434 of CAZFCK010000283.1, forward strand.
CTTATACGGGGCCAGCGAAGGTGTGGGCACGGGCACCGCGTCGAGCCGTTCCGCGCTGAAGTAACACGGCTCCAACCCCAGCTCGCGCGCGGCCTCTCGCAACCCGGCCTCCTCGCGCTTGGCCTCCGCCGTGCCCAGACCGCACAGACCGGCCAGGGCCAGGTTGTGCCGGGCGAACAGGGCCTGGACCCGCTCGAGTATGTCCGAGGCGGGCACGTCTTTGCGGCAGCCGACGCCCAAGCACAGGCAACGCGGGTGCAGGTAGAGGATCTCCTGATTTCGCGGCGCGTGGTAATCCACCACCACGGCGGCCTGTTCCGGAGCTTCGGCCGCATGAAAACGTTCGGGCATGGCGGCCAGGCCCAGGCTGCCGTCCGGGTCCCAAAACGCCACAGAGCGTCCCTCGGCCAGTGCGAGATTCACCTTTTTCACACAATGGGGCGTACCCACCGCGAGCCCCGCATCCCGCGCCAGGATTTCCATGGCCGGTGCGCCAGCGCTGTCCGTGGCCGTGGTGATCACGGCGCGCCCCTTGGTAAGGTTCGCCACCCGCCGGGCCAGGGCGTTGGCTCCGCCAAGGTGCCCCGAAAGGAGGCTTACGCAATGCTCGCCGCGCTGATCCAGCACCACCACGGCGGGGTCCTGATCCTTGCCGCGCAGCAAGGGGGCGATGAGGCGCACGGCCACGCCGGCGGCGCAGATGAACACATGCGCCGCTCTGGCATGGAACAGCGCGTCCACGGCCGCGCCCAAAGCGTCGAAGGTCTCGGCCTCCGGAGCCAGGGGGCGCAGCCGCGACGGAATATGCAGGGTGCCGTCCAGTTCACGGGCCAGCATCCGCCCCAACACGGCGGCGTCGCGGGTCAGGGCGTACACGGCCGGTCCCTTGGCGCCGGTTGGTCGGGATTCAGGGTTCACGCTCGCCCTTTTGCGGGAAGTGACCTACAGCTCCACTTCGCGTGCGGCGGCCAGCACCTTGTCGAAATCCTCCTGGGTGTGGGCAAAGCTGCACATGGTGCATTCAAAGCCCGAAGGCGCCAGATAGATGCCTTTGGCGCGCATCTGCCTGTAGTAGCTGGCGTAGCGTTCGCAGTCCACGGCCTTGGCGGAAGCGAAGTCCACAACCGGTCCTTCGCAGAAGAACAAGGTGAACATGGAGCCCACGTGGTTCACCGTTATCGCCGCGCCCTTGCCGCGCAGGATGGCGGCCAGTTCCTCGGCCAGATTCCTGCAGCGCGCTTCGAGGCCTTGGTAATCGGCCTTGGCCAGGAGCTCCAGCGTGGCCACGCCCGCGGCCATGGCCACGGGATTGCCGGAGAGCGTACCGGCCTGGTAGACCTCGCCGCTGGGCGCAATGCGTTCCATGAGGGCTTTTTTGCCCCCGTAGGCGCCAACGGGAAAACCGCCGCCAATGATCTTGCCCATGGTGGTCAAATCAGGGGTTACGCCGAAGCGCCCCTGCGCGCCGTTATAGGCCACGCGGAAGCCGGTGATGACCTCGTCGAAAATCAGCACGGCGCCGTGAGCGTCGCACAGCTCGCGCAAGCCCTGGAGAAATCCCGGCGCGGGCGGCACAAGCCCCATGTTCCCGGCCACCGGCTCCACGATAATAGCCGCGATGTCGCCCCCGTTGTGCGCAAAATGCGCGCGGACCGCTTCCAGATCATTGTACGGCGCGAGCAAGGTGTCCTTGACCGTGTCCGCGGGCACGCCCGGGGTGCCGGGTATGCTCAAGGTGGCCAGCCCGGAACCGGCTGCCGCGAGAAAGGGGTCGGCATGGCCGTGGTAGCAGCCTTCGAATTTCACGACCTTGCTGCGCCCGGTCACGCCCCTGGCCAGCCGCAGGGCGCTCATGGTCGCTTCCGTGCCGGAATTGACCATGCGCACCATTTCCACGCCGGGCAGGGCGTCCACCACGAGCCTGGCCAGCCTGACCTCGTTTTCGCAAGGCGCGCCGTAGCTGGAGCCGGAGGCCACGGCTTCAACGGCGGCCTTGTTCACCTCGGGGTGCGCGTGTCCCAAGAGCATGGGCCCCCAGGAAAGCACCAGGTCCACGTATTCCACACCGTCCACATCCCACATGTGGCCGCCCGCGGCCTTGGCAATGAACAAGGGGTCCGCGCCCACGCTGCGGCAGGCGCGCACCGGGCTGTTCACGCCGCCAGGAATGATCTGCCGGGCCTGGTCAAAGAGCTCTTGCGAGCGCTTCATAATCGCTATCCTCCTTACTTGAGCGTGTTGCTCAATTATATTGCAATAGTAGGGAAATACATGGAAGCATCTATGCCCTTGAAACGCATGATGCCCTCAATCCAGCCAGGGAAGAACGCCCCCCGGCCCCGCGAATATCATGACAAAAAGTTATACAATACGACTTTCGGACTAAAAGAAAAAAAGAATAAAGTCGCGGGCTTTCGCGCCCGCACGACGACCAGGGGAGGCCCCTGGACGCCGGAAAAAAGACCTTTTTTATCCTTGATTTCCAAACAAATACAAAATGTTATAGTACACTGTCTACTCAGAACGTCGAGTTAAAAAGACAAAAGGTTCTTAAGCCGCCTGCGGCATTCCCGTTTCATAGTCAATATGCTCTAGAAATACGTCATGGACGTCTTTTTCAGCTCACGCACGCTATGCAACATGGCGTATTCTTCCAGACCCGAAAGAGCGGCGAGTTCCCGCACAACACGTTCGCACTCTTCCATACTGCGCCCGTGCACCATGGTGAACAGGCGATAAGGCCACCCCTCCGCGGGGGGGCGGTGATAACAATGGGAAACGTTTTGATGCCCGGCCATGCGCTCTCCGTTGGGATCGACGACTTCTTCGGGGCAGACCCAGGCCACCATCACATTGGCCGCCCAGCCGGCCTTTTGATGCCGCAATGTCGCGCCGAAACGCCTGATCGCTCCGGCGTCCGTGAGCTCCCGCAACAGGGCGAGCACCTGTTCTTCGCTCACTGTTCCGCCCCCCGCTCTGCTGACTTCGGCGGCGATGTCGGCATAGGGTGTGGCGCTTTCGGGCAATGTGCCCTGCACCAACCGCAAAATATGCTTTTCGATTTCCGTGAATTCCCGCATCATGTCTCCTTTTCCTTGGCTCGTGGATTTTCGCGCCCCCGGCGTTGAGCTTCCCTGGGACCGGAATCCAGAAAAGGGTGTACCCTCTCGTGTGGCGGCTTGCAAGGTGGGACGACCGCTCAGTCCTTGTGCGCCGCGCCCGGCACATTCCTCAATAAGCCGCGTGGCAACCTGTTCTCACTTGTCATAGGTTGCCACGCACAGTAGGATAATCCGAGAATGAGCCTAGACGGTTCTCACCGTCCCGAACCAGAACACAGCACAAGGAGCATATAATGCGCGTAGTGGTGATAGGCGGGGGCAGCTGGGGCACCACCCTGGCCGACCTGCTGGCGAAAAACGGCCACCAGAGCACGTTGTACGTGCGCGAACAAAGCCTTATGGCCGAAATGCGCAGCAAACGCGAAAACAGTTGGTATCTGCCGGGCATAACCTTGCATGAATCCCTGACCGTGCACCATGACCTGGAGCAGGCCGTCGCCGGGGCGGAGGTATTCCTGTTTGTGGTGCCCACCCAGTTTTTTCGCGGCGTGCTGCGGCAGTTGCGCGAACTCCTGCCCAAAAAGCCGAAAATCGTTTGCGCCAACAAGGGCATCGAGGTCGGAAGCCTCAATACCATTTCCGAAATAGTCGCCGAGGAACTGGCTTCGGTGAAGCACACCTTTGCCATGCTTTCCGGCCCCTCGTTCGCCAAAGAGGTGGCCAACGAGCTTCCCACGGCCGTGGCGCTCGGCTGCGCGGATAAAAAAGGCGGCAAGGAACTGCAGACCATGTTCTCGAACACGTATTTCCGGGTCTACACCAGCAGCGACGTGCGCGGCGTGGAGCTCGGGGGCGCGGTGAAAAACATCATCGCCATCGCGGCCGGCATTTCAGACGGCATGCGCTTCGGCACCAACAGCCGCGCCGCGCTCATCACCCGGGGCCTCGCGGAAATGACCCGCCTGGGCAAGGCCATGGGCGCACAGCCGCAAACCTTCATGGGCCTGGCGGGCCTCGGCGATCTGGTGCTCACCTGCACCGGAGAGCTTTCACGAAACCGGCAAGTGGGGCTCCGATTGGGCGCGGGGCAAAAACTCGTGGATATCCTCGCGGACATGAAAATGGTGGCCGAAGGGGTGAAGACCACCGAAGCCCTCTACGGCCTCGGCCAAAAGCTCAATGTGGAACTCCCCATCACCGAACAGGTCTACCAGGTGCTCTACCAGGGGAAAAACGCGGCCAACGCCGTGACCGAACTCATGAGTCGCGATCTGAAAGAAGAATAGCGCTTCCGGCGGGAGGGAGCGCCGCCCCCTTCCGCCTTACGCCTGCAGCCATTTGACCCACAATGTGCGTTGCCTGGGGCCGTCGAATTCACAGAAATAGACGCCCTGCCACGTGCCCAACCGCAGCTCCGCGTTCTCCACGATCAGCAACTGATCCGGCCCGAACAGGGACGATTTGATGTGAGCGTCGCTGTTGCCCTCCATGTGCCGGTAATCGCCGTTTCTGGGCACCAGAACCCGCATGTTCACGGCGATGTCCCGCGCCACATCGGGATCGGCGGCCTCGTTGATCGTCACCGCGCCGGTGGTGTGAGGGCAGAAGAGAAGCAACATGCCGTCCCGCCAACCCTTTTCACGAACCAGGGACTGTATCTGCAAGGTGACGTTCACCAGTTCCTCGCGGCTGGAGCTTTTGATATGCAATACTTCCATAGCGCCCTCCATTAGAGTTTGTTACCTGCACTGCCATTTCCCATTTTTTGGCTGTGTTTACGACTTTCGGACTAGAGCATCTCACGCTTGAAAAGCGCTAGATGCTCTTATGCAGTTCCCTGGAACA
>CAZFCK010000284.1:0-5309 GCA_964517355.1 uncultured Desulfovibrionaceae bacterium
TTGTTTCAGGGGAGAGCCTTGTTTCAAGGCGAAAATGCGCTAGCTCCGCAATGTGAAAAGGATTTGTTTTCCCCTCGGGCTCCTCTTTTCAGAACTTTCAATATAACATTTTGTTATTATAGGTTAAATTACTGAAAGAAGGGTTCAAGGGGAGAACTCTTCTACATTAAGGTTCTCCCCTCGAAGGCACTTTCGGAGTAAAAGAAATAACCAGATATCGATTACACCCGGCATCGTTCACTGCGCAGCACATAAGAAAGCGCGATGCCCAATCCAAAGGACGCGGCGAGATTACTGGAAAGCGTCACCGCCAGCATAAAAAACACGATGAAGAGATCGCGCTGTGAAAGCATATCCTTCAGCGTCATGCACAGTTGCAGACCGGCGAACAACAGCAATACGCCAAGCACTCCGAGGGGCAGCAGACGCACGGCGTCAAGCGCTTGCGGTCCCAGCAGGACGGCCAGCAGGACAAAGGCTCCGCCGATGATCATGTTTGACCCGCCGGTTCTTGCGCCGAAACGATAGTGTGCGGCCAGTCCTCCGGCGCCGTGGCACATGGGCATGCCCCCGAACAGCACCGCTCCGATATTTGCCAGGCCCATGCTCACGCACAGGGCCTTGGGCGTCACCCGACGGCTTTCCTCCTTGAAGTATTCGGCGCTCAGATCCGCGTTGGCGATGACCGCGTTGCCTATGGTCATGGGGATCTGCGGCAACACGATGCTGAAGAGCACCACCCCCAGCGAAGCCATATCCCACAGCTCTCCGAATCCAAAAGGAAAGAACCGCGGCAAATGCACACCGAACGATAAATCGGCATGCCGCAGGCCGCCGAAGAGCACGCCGAAAAGCGCCCCCCCCAGGACAACGGCCAGCGAGGCGGGAACTTTGCGGCTATCGAGCAGAAAAAACGTCACCGCGCCGAACAACAACCCGGCGATGATGCTTACAGGTACGGGCCCGATATGCTGCACCGCCAGGAAAGGCTCCACGGCTCCTTGCAATTTTTGAAAATCCGTCGTGCCGGCCATGAAGGCCACGCCCTTTGTGGCCAAGAGCGCCCCCGTGGAAATCTGCACCCCGCGAATGACGTTTTTCGGCACGATGCGGGCGAGAGAGGTGATGACGTTTGAAAGTCCCACGGCAAGCAGGATAACGCTTATCAGGATACCGGCAAGCTGTACCTGTCCGGCGGCAAGGCCCATCGCCACGGCATACGCGCCCACGACCTTCATGGGCTGCACCGCCACAGGCACGCGGAAATACCAGCCGGCCAGAAGATAATACAGGCCTACGGCGAAAAACAGGCCCTGCGCATCCAACCCGTTTATCATAATCATGCCTACGGCCAGGGGCAGCAGTGTTCCCAAATCCCCCAGAGAACCGGCAAGCTCCATTCTGTCGAAACGCATATTGCCGATCTTCATAACTTTTCCTCCCGGTCAACTCAAGTTGAGCTGACATCTGGTCAGTAAACACATCACATGACCGGGCCTGATCCGATGTCTGGTTGTTGATCACATCCGTACGGTCACGATTTTTATATAATCATGACATTAGAATCTGGCAAGTGCAAATATACGCGGGCCATCCGGGCAGATAACCGGAATATGAATCCTATCGCTCGCGCAACATGGCGTGAGGATAAGGAAAAACCTTGAGGACCATCCGTGCGGCCAGCCTTCTTTCCTCTTGCGGGAAACAAGGCGACAACCTACTGTGCGCCTTCAGTCCATTTTATTGAGGTTGTTTCAATGCACATGAAAGGATATCTGTTCGTGTTTTGCGCCGCGTTATTGTGGGGGCTTCTCGGCCCGGTGGCGAAATTCGCTTTCGAAGCGGGCGCCACGCCCCTGGAATGCGGATTTTGGCGCGCTTTGCTCGGCTGGCTCTTTTTCCTTGTCCATTGCCTGGCCTTCAGGCTGTACCGCATCCGGCTGAAGGATCTGCCGGTCATGATCATATTCGGCCTGATCGGGGTCTCACTCTTTTTCGGTTCTTACCAGATAGCCATTCAGGAAGGGGGCGCGGCCCTGGCCTCCATGCTGCTCTATACCGCGCCGGCCTGGGTTGCGCTCATGTCGTGGCTTTTTTTGCGGGAATCCATGACACCGTTGAAACTTCTGGCCCTGATCATCGCCATGGGTGGGGCCGCGCTCGTTTCCCTGGGCAGCGCCGGCGACGCCCCGGGGTCGGGGCTCTTCGCCCTGGACAAGGTCAGCCCGCTCGGCGTGGGCTGCGGCCTGCTTTCCGGATTCACGTACGCACTGCACTTCATCTTCGGCAAACGCTACCTGCGCGACTACAGCGCCGCGACACTGTACCTTTATACACTGCCCGTCGGAGCGCTGGGCATGCTGCCCTTTGTGGAATTCACGGCCTGGCCCCCTTTCAGCGGGGAAACCGGCACCGTCTCCTGGATAGTCTTTCTGTTTATGGGACTGTTCACCACATACGGCGCCTACATGACCTATTGCTTCGGCCTCAAGCTGCTGGACGCCACGCGCGTGGCCGTGACCGCCAATCTTGAACCGGTCATCGCGGCGTTTCTGGCCTTCTTCTGGTGGAATGAATATTTCCGCCCCATAGGCTATGTCGGGGACGCATTGGTGCTAGGCGGCGTGTTGTTGATGATTTACGATGGAACCCGCGCGCAGTTCGCGAAGAGCCCGCTACGTAAACGCCTTCGTCAGGATTCTTCTCCCACATAGGGCTCAAGGTGCACCACAACGTCCTCCACATGGTGGCATAGCTCAAGCATTCTGCGCCGCACATGCTCTGAAATGGCGTAACCCTGGCGCACCGAAATGTCCGGGTCCACCTGCACGTGGAGGTCTACCTGCAATTCCTGGCCCAGATACCGTGAGCGCACGGCATGAACATCCAGGACCCCGGGAGTGGAAAGGACAATCTTTTTGATGCGTTGGATTTGTTCCTCCGAAGCTCCCCTGTCTATGAGTTTTTCCAAGGCGGGCAGCGTAATCTTCCATGCGGCCTGTAATACGAAAAGACTGACAACCAGCGATCCAAGCCGGTCCACAAAAGCCCACTCAGGATAAAAGGCGGCCACGGCGACAGCGGCGGCGGCCGGAATGGAACTCATGGCGTCGGAACGGTGATGCCAGGCGTTGGCTTCCACTGCGGCCGAGCGGACCTTGCGCCCCACACGCACAGTCCACTGGTAGAGCCATTCCTTGGTCACGATGGAGACCATTGCGGCCCAAAAGGCCAGCCAGCCAGGTTGCTTCACGGCCGATCCATGCACCGAGGCCACGGCTTCATAGCCGAGCCCCAGGGCGACAACGGCCAGGCTCAACCCGATACCCACCGTAACGAGGGTTTCGATGCGGCCATGCCCGTAGGGATGCTTGGCGTCCGGGGGAGCGGACCAATAACGCACGCCCACGACCACGGCCACATCCGTCGCCAGATCGGAAACACTATGCACGCCGTCGGCCAGCACGGCCTGACTGGAAGCCACGATACCCGCCGTGATCTTCACGGCGGCGAGCCCCAGATTCAGCCACATGCCGATCCAGGTGATGCGACGCACTTCCCTTGCGCGCTCAGCAACGGCCGGGCCATTGCCTTGCAAATCCGCTCGCTCTTCATATAGAGACACGTTTCGTCAACCTCGTATTATGGATAGTGTTTTCATTTCCACATAGACGTTCATACCTTTTTTGCGCAAACATAACAATATAACCTCTTAAAAATGAAAACTATTTTCATTAACATCCAATGGCCGCCTTCTTGACAACAACCGTCTCTCCAGGCCAAAGATAATTAGATCTGAACGGGATAGGATTCTCCCTCCAACGTGCGTGGTGAAATAGTGTTTTTTTCGGTAAAAAGAAATCGCCCCCCTTTGGTTCGCGGCGCAACTTCAGGCGAACAATTTCTTCGCTTTATGGCCCTGTTGGCAGTATTTTGCGTAGCCGGCTGGCTTTTCTGGCTCAACGCCAAATCCACCATGGACGAGATCGAATCCCAAAGCAACGTGGTGGACCTGGGCGACGCCCTGAATGCGGAGCAAAAGGCACAGCTTTACGATATTGCCAAGCTTTTTAAGGAAGAATACGGCATCGAGCTGAAGATCCACGTCAGCGCCAAACGTCTGGAAGCCCCGGCTGTAAGCGGCAAGACCTTGTTTTTCGGCATCAATCCGCAAACGCGGCAGGTGGAGATAATCTTGCCCCCCCTGGTCACAAGTGCCTTGGGGAGCGATTTCGCAGCCAAGCTTTCCCGGAAGCATTTTCCCGAAGATTTTTCGCAAGAAGCCTGGCCAAGCGCATTGCTGCACGCTTTGCGCGATATTTGGGACGCCCTCGCCGCGCTGCAATCGTCGCATAATCTGGAATATCGCTTCAAAATCAATACGGATCAACGCGAGTAACCCCCCGAACAAACGCTTACAGAGTGGAATGGGATACGGCCAAGCTTTTGCAAGGGGAAACCTGTTCCTACAGCATCAGGCATAAAGTCCAGCGTTCCGCGCCGTTCGGATGGCGGCGGAATCGCCAAAATTGGAAACGTATTTTTTTAACAATATCAACAGGTAACCACACTACATCTCTATGAAAGACATCATCCTGCACACCGACGGCGCCTGCCTGGGCAATCCGGGCCCGGGCGGATGGGCGGCGGTATTGCGCTACAAGGAGCACCTGCTCGAACTCTCGGACGGCTACAATCCCACCACCAACAACCGCATGGAGGTTTTGGCCGCCGTAGAGGGGCTGCGTGCGCTCAACGAACCTTGCCGTGTGCAGCTCTACACGGATTCGCGCTACCTGCGCGATGCGGTGGAAAAAAACTGGCTTAAAGGCTGGCAACGAAACGGTTGGCTCACAGCGGCCAAAAAACCGGTGAAAAACCAGGATTTGTGGCAACAACTCCTGCCCTTGCTGGAAAAACATCAAGTCACGCTGCACTGGATTCAAGGGCATGCCGGCACGCCGGACAACGAACGGTGCGACGTCCTCGCCAAAAACGCCGCCCAAGGCAAAGCACTGCCGAAAGATCCCGGCTACCCTGAATGACCCCGATGTCCGCACCTCCATTCAGGGCGGCGTCACCATCAACAATTGTCAACCTGAAGATGTAACCACCACTCGGCTTTCTGAGTGAAGAGCGCATTATAACATTGCCGCATTTATGGAAAAAGCAAGGATGAAACGATCTGTCTGCCGGCGTCCGGGGGCCTCCCCTGGCCGTCGTGCGGGCGCGAAAGCCCGCGACTTTTTTCCTTTTAGAGCATCTCACGCTTGAAAAGCGCTAGATACTCTTATGCATTTCCCTGGAAC
>CAZFCK010000285.1:0-5303 GCA_964517355.1 uncultured Desulfovibrionaceae bacterium
CCAGGGAAATGCATAAGAGCATCTAGCGCTTTTCAAGCGTGAGATGCTCTAAATGAAATTGGAAAGCGCAACAGGACGGTGCGCTCGAAATACCAAGTAGTTAGAAATCGAGTAAGATGCCGCCACTGTAATGCGGTCGGAAAAAACACCTTGATAGCGCTATCAGTTTATCCTGGCAGCACTTTCGGAGTTGAGGCAATAGCCACATTTGAAAAAGGTTTTTGAGCCGCCCGAGGCGATCCGAATTCAAGGCTGCTTTACTTTACCCGCCCCCCACCGCCGGAAACAACCCGAGCCTGTCGCCATCTTTGAGCTGGGTTTCCGGTTTGGCGTGAAGACCGTTGAGCATCATCAACCGCACGTCATGATGACCGTCGCCTACAGACAAGCCCAAGGTCTGCAATACATCGTTCACCGTGCCGCCATCCGGCATTTCCAGTTCGGGAGGCTGGGGTTCATGTTTGGCCAGTGTGGCGAAACATTTCACAGTAATCTTCACAAATAGTCCTCCAGATCATGCAGGGTCAGAGGGCTGCGTGCTGGGGGCGCGCGCTTCCAGCAATATCAATTCATCGGTTTGCGGCAGCCGCAATTCATGGGTCGCGGGATTGAAGCGACGCCCGCGCACCACAACACCCCGACTCTTCTTCCAAAAGCCTTCCGGCAGTTCTCTCAAAAGGGCATCGGCACGGTGCATGGGCAGGAGCACGCCGCGCCGTAACAGCAGCCGAGCAAGATGTTCCCGCAATGTATTGAACGCCTTGAACCAGACCAACACCTGCAGCGCATCGTTCGCGGCGACCGTATCCTCGCCGTGGTCGGTGATGGTTTCGCGCAAGGAAGCCAAGACCCCATCCCTGCGCATCACCGCCCCAACAAGCCCGGGCATGGCAGCGGAAAGCGCCACCACCGTTCCCTCATGCACGTGGGAGGCCTCCAACGCATCCACGGGGCGATAATTGCAAAAAATTGATTGCACTTCCCGGGCCACAAATGCCGCATCCAACCCGACATCCTGCCCCAAAAACTGGGCAAGGCTCGCGCCGTCCCGGCTCATGACTCCCACGCCCTGCTCCAACAGCGAATAAAGAGATTGGAGAAGTGCGTCGTCCACATCCAACAGGGTCAATCGCTCAATCTCGTTGTTCATGCTTGGCATCAGTGGGTTATAAATGAAACGGCAGGGAGTGCGCAAGCACTCCCCGCCGCAGGAGTGGTCGGACTTAGAAGTTGAATACGGAATCCAGGTCCTCGTCGCTGACGTCAAAGGTGACGTTATGCGGACCGACGGCTTCACGCTTGAAGTAGCGGGGCAGCCTGTCGTCTTCCTTGGTGAACCCGGCGCGCGCGTTGAAAGCGCGCTCGTTGCGCAGGATGGACTTGCCGTACTCCACAACGTCGTCAGCGGTCAGGTTCCAGTCATAGGCCGCGTTCAAGAGATCGATAAGCGCCTGGAAGGTATCGGGCTGGTCGAGCAAGGCGAAGGCGATGAACAGGCACATGCCTGTGGCGTCCACGGCCGCCGTGGCGATCTGCAGGTTGCGGGAGAGATCGGCCTGTCCTTTGATTTCCAGCGGACCGAGGTCGCCGCCCACCTTGAGGATGTTGGTGGCGATGGCGTAGCCAGCGGTATGGTCGGCGCCCATGGGCGTGGTGGCGTATGTTACGCCGATGCCTCTGACAGCGCGAGGATCATAGGCGGGCATGGCTTGGTTTTTAACGACAGGGGCGCGCTCAATGCCGTAGACTTTGGCTGTGGCGGCGGTTCCGGCGCCCAGAATGCGGCCCATAGGCGTGCCTTTGCCGACTTCATGCACCAGATTGATGGCGGCTTCGGCATCGCCCCAGGGAATAACGCCGGCTTCCATGGCAATGGCTATGGTGGTGCCCATTTCAATGGTATCCAAGCCATAGTCGTCGTCCAGACGGTCCATCATGGCGATGGCGTCCAGATCGTCGATGCCGCAGTTGCCGCCGTGGGACCAAGTGGTCTCGTATTCAGGCTGTTTGGAAAGGAAGTTGCCGTCCTTGTCGTGATAAATGCCGGAGCATTTGATGATGCAGCCGCGATGGCAGCCGTGGGTGGGGTTGCCGCCGCGTGATTTAATCAGCTCAGCCTGCGTTTCGCCGCTGATCTTGGTTGAATTTTCATACTGCCCCTTGGAGAAGTTCAGAGTGGGGTAGCCGCCGGCTTCGTTCAGTATGTTCGTCAAAACGTTGGTGCCGTAGGCGGGCAGTCCCTGTCCGGTAACGGGGTGTTTCCTGAGCCCTTCCACAAAGGTCTTGTTGGCGGCCTTGAAGGCTTCGGCATTCTTGGGTTCGCGAACCTTGGCTCCCGTGGCGTCGAGCAGGATCATTTTCAGCTTTTTGGAGCCCATGACGGCGCCGACACCGCCGCGCCCCGCGTGACGGGTGGGCCGTCCTTCGGGATCGGTCACGGCGATGGTGGAGTTGGCCATGCGCATTTCACCGGCGGTGCCGATGGAGATCATGCAACCACTCTTGATGTACACGTCGTAAAACTTGTCCATGAGCTGGTAGTTGGTGAGCATCGACAGGCTGTCATCACGCTCGATCTTCACGCCGTCGGCGTTGATGGTCATCTTGTACAAGCCTTCCTTGGGGGCATCGCCCTCAATAACGATGGCCGCGTAGCCCAATTTGGCCATGACCTGTCCTGCTTGTCCACCGGCATTGGCTTCCTTGATGCCGCCTGTGAGCGGACTTTTGCAGCCCACGGAAAGACGGCCGGAGTTCGCCGCGGCGGTGCCGGTCAAAAGACCGGGAGCGAAGATCAGTTTGTTTTCGGGGCCAAGCGCATGGCAGTCGGCGGGCACTTCTTTGTTGATGAAGGCTGAAGTCAAGGCTCGGCCGCCCAACCCGGCGTATTCGCCGAGTTTTTCCTCACGGATAGCGGGACCGCCGGAAGCCCCCATGTCAATGCGAAGAATTTTGTCCATTTGCGTCCTCCAAGATGTTTTATTCTCCTCGTGAATAGCTCACATTTCCAAACAACTTTCGACCCAAACTTACCAGTTCTTACCACAAGAGACAAGTTTTTAATGTTAGTAAAAACATATTTAATGTGAAAAATTTCATAAAGTTTGAAAAATATGCATATCCGCCATTTCTGTTTAAAAAAATAATTCCTCTCCCTTGACTGGAATCCGTTCGCGCTTATGTTTTTAGCACTCTCTACTAGAGAGTGCTAAAAACCACGCACAGAACAGGAATGTTCCCATAAAAATATAACTAATTCAAAATATTATTAACCAAGAGGTTGGTCGATGCACGTCTGATGGATGCTCTTCTGCTGCCGCTCGCAGGTGCCCTGAAAACGGCGTACGAGCCACACCCATCTAACATTAAAGGCATCGGAAGAGGGTCTGCGGTAACAAATTTATTATTGTCACGCACGCTTACCACAGGAGTCTACAATGCCCGCCAAACAAATCATCTTCAACGCCCAGGCGCGGCGCTCCCTGGTCAAGGGGGTCAATGCCTTATCGGACGCCGTGAAAGTCACTCTTGGCCCCAAAGGGCGCAACGTGCTCATTGAACGAAGCTTTGGTTCTCCCCTCATCACGAAAGACGGCGTCACGGTAGCCAAAGAGATCAAACTGGAAGACAACGTCGAAAACATCGGCGCACAGATGGTCAAGGAAGTCGCCGCCAAAACCTCGGATGTCGCCGGAGATGGAACCACCACAGCCACCATCCTGGCGCAAAGCATATTCACTGAAGGCGTGAAACTCGTCTCCGCCGGTCGCAACTCCATGGCCATCAAACGCGGCATTGACAACGCTGTGAAAGCCGTCGTCGCGGAACTGGACAACCTCGCCAAACCCACGCGGGAGCAGAAGGAAATCGCCCAGGTTGGCGCCATCTCGGCCAACAACGACGCAGCCATCGGCAACATCATCGCCCAAGCCATGGAAAAAGTCGGCAAGGAAGGCGTTATTACCGTGGAAGAGGCCAGGGGCCTTGAAACCACCCTCCAGGTGGTGGAAGGAATGCAATTCGACCGCGGTTACCTCTCCCCCTATTTCGTCACCGACATGGAAAAGATGCTCTGCCGGCTCGAAGACGCCCATGTGTTGCTTTACGACAAAAAGATAAACAACATGAATGAATTGCTCCCCATATTGGAGCAGATCGCCAAACTGGGACGCCCCTTGCTGATTATCGCGGAAGATGTGGAAGGCGAGGCACTGGCGACACTGGTACTCAACAAACTGCGCGGGATCCTGCAGGTGGTGGCCGTCAAGGCCCCGGGATTCGGCGACCGCCGCAAAGCCATATTGGGCGATATCGCCGTGCTCACCGGAGGCGCCGCCCTGAGCGAGGATCTGGGCCTGAAGCTTGAAAACGCCACCCTGGAACACTTGGGAACCGCGAGAAAAATCACCATCGATAAAGAGCAAACCACAATAGTGAACGGGGGCGGCCTCCCCGAAGACATCAAAAGCCGCGTCAAACAATTGCGCGTGCAAATAGAGGAAACCACCGGCGACTACGACCGCGAAAAACTGCAGGAACGCCTTGCAAAACTCGTGGGCGGCGTGGCCGTGATCAATGTGGGCGCCGCCACGGAAACCGAACTCAAGGAGAAAAAGGCGCGCGTGGAAGACGCCTTGAATTCCACCCGGGCCGCGGTGGAAGAAGGCATTGTGGCCGGGGGGGGCGTCGCGCTCCTACGGTGCGAAAAGGCATTGGACACACTCCACCCCTTGGACGACGACGAGGCCGCAGGCGTGGATATCGTGCGCCGCGCCCTGGAGGAACCCTTACGGCAAATCGCCGTCAACGCGGGCATGGAAGGCGCCATTGTCGTGGAAAAAGTGCGTTCCGGCACCGGCGGCTACGGCTTTAACGCGGCCACATTGGAGTTTGAAGACATGTTTGCCGCAGGAATCGTGGACCCAAAAAAGGTAACGCGCACCGCGTTGCAAAACGCCGCAAGCGTGGCCTCCCTGCTCTTGACCACGGAATGCGCCGTCGCCGAGAAACCGGAACCCAAAAAGCAAACATCCCCCATGCCGTCCTTATGAAAAAAAAAGCGAGAGGGGAAACCCTTTGTTAGCGGCAGCCGTTAGGCGCGGTCGTGTCGCGCCTTACGGATGGCGACAGCAGAGCTAGGGTTTTCCCTCTCGCGCTCTCCCTTTCCCAAACTTCTTAATTTTAAGAAGCTAAAATCTATCCGTTGATTATTTTTGTTTTTTTGCGGAATGGTCTTCCCGAATCGTTATATTTTAGAGCATCTCACGCTTGAAAAGCGCTAGATGCTCTTATGCATTTCCCTG
>CAZFCK010000286.1:0-5295 GCA_964517355.1 uncultured Desulfovibrionaceae bacterium
CCAGAGAAATGCATAAGAGCATCTAGCGCTTTTCAAGCGTGAGATGCTCTAAAGGGCGAAACAGCGGCCTCCGCGCCGCACCTCGCACCGCAGCGCCGTAAATGAGAACCTTTCTCTTGACAAGATAGTTAAGCTGCTTTAATTTCCTTCCATGGATGACAAGCAAGAACTCATACAAAACATTTTCCGATGCACACGCCGCATCATCGACAAGCACACCCGGATCGACGAACAACCGTTGCGCTTTGACAACGACGTGGTGCTTTCTCCGCGTGAAATCCGCACCGTCGCCTTTATCGGCGACAAGGGCGAGGCCAACGTCACGGATGTGGCCGCGCATTTCCATTTCACCAAAAGCGCGGCCTCGCAGTTGATCACCAGGCTGGTGAAAAACGGCCTCGTTTCAAAAGAGACATCGCCCCACAGCAACAAGGAGCTGCGCCTTTCCCTCACGCCGCACGGCCGGAAGGCCTACCAGGTCTTCGAAAAGCTGATGCGCGACCACCATGAGGAATTCAACAGGCGCATCGACGCCTTTTCACTCCAGCAGGTGGCCACGGCCGCCGTGTTGCTCGAGGTGATGGAAAGCATCGTGGACGATCAGCTCAAGCGGCTCGAAAACGGAACGCGCCCCGGCGCAGCGAAGGAATGTAAAAACTAAGGAATTTTCGCCACAGGATACCCCCTTTCCACAATCCCCGCGGCAAGGCGGAGGTTCTTCTTGCAGGCTCCTCAACCTTCGCCCCCCACGCATGCCGGCATGCGCGTCAATCGGAAAGGGAACCCCGGGGGGAAAACCTCTTTTCACGGTTGCGGACAGGCCCGCCGGTTGTGCGCCTTAGGGCCGGCGGCCGCAACGCCTGAGGTTCCCCCCCCCGGACATCCGCAAGACCCATCAACGGGCGCGGCTCAGGCGGCGTTGACGTGCATACGGAAATTTTTTTTACCATAATAGTTAAGAAACTTAATTATAAATTCATGCGCACTGCGCCCCTCTTCGGGCAGCCCATGCGCATCGCAAACCCCGGATAGAGGAGAAGGATCATGTACAGTCTGGGTATTGATATCGGTTACGCTTCCGTCAAACTGGCCGTGCTCGACGCGGCGAACACCCTGGCGCATCGGAGCTACCGTTTGCACAAGGGGCGTATCAACGAGTGCCTGAAACAGGCCCTGGCGGATCTGGGCGCGCATATCGATCTTGCCGCAATCGCCTGCGGCGCTCTCACCGGAAGCGGCTGCAAGCCCCTGGCCAAACGGTGCGGCGCAACGTTCGTCAACGAGGCCGCGTGTCTGGTGGAAGGGGCGCTGTGGGCCGACGGCAACGTACGCTCCATTATGGAAATCGGCGGACAAGGCGCCAAATACATCACCGATTTCACGGGCAACGACAAATCCCGGATCAAAATCTCCATGAACCCCAATTGTTCCGCGGGAACGGGCTCATTCCTGGAGGAGCAGGTTTCCCGCCTGAACCTGCATATCGAGGACTACTCGCGCTATGCGGCCAACGCGCGCTCCATCCCCCGCATCGCGGGCAGATGCAGCGTGTTCGCCAAAACCGACATCACGCACCACCAGCAGGAAGGAGCGTCCGTGGAGGACATCTTACTGGGGCTCGCCTACGCCACGGTGCGCAATTACCGCACGGCGGTCATGCGCCGCCTGCCCCGCAACAAACCGGTCATGTTCGCCGGCGGCGTGTTCCACAACCGGGCCATCCTGCGCGCCGCCAGGGACGTGCTCAAGCTCGAGGCCGGAGACATGCTCGTTCCTCCGGGCTACGACACCCTGGGCGCGGCCGGAGCCGCGCGCATCGCCTTCGAAGCGCGCCACGCCCTGGATCTGCCGGCCGTGCTCCGCTATGCCGGGCAGCTCCACGAAATCATGATCGATACGGACGTGTCCCTCCCCCGTCTCTCCCCTTACGGACAAGACGACAGCGGGGGCAAACACGACCTCCCCGCCCCCCCGCAACATACCGTCCCTCAAAAGGTTTACCTGGGCGTGGACGTGGGCTCCACCAGCACCAACCTGGTGCTCATGAACGATGCGCAGGAGATCGTGGCCTATCGCTATCTCAGAACGTTGGGGCAGCCGCGAAACGCCGTGGCCCAGGGCTTGCGCGAGCTGGGCGGGGAATGCGGCGGCACGGTCGCCGTGGCCGGTGTCTGCACCACGGGTTCCGGCAGGTACCTGATAGGGCGGCTCATCGGCGCGGACACGGTCAAGGATGAAATCACGGCCCAGGCCAAGGCGGCCGTGACCCTCGATCCGGAAGTGGACACCGTGTTCGAGATCGGCGGGCAGGACTCCAAATTCATCAGCCTGGAAAACGGCGTAGTGGTGGACTTTCAAATGAACAAGATCTGCGCCGCGGGCACCGGCTCATTCCTGGAGGAGCAGGCCAAAAAACTGGGGGTGGACATCAACGGCTTCGGAAAGACGGCTCTCGGCAGCTTCACCCCTATTTCCCTGGGGGAGCGCTGCACCGTGTTCATCGAGTCGAGCATGGCCGCGCACCTTGCGCGCGGCGCGCAGATTGACGATCTGGTCGCGGGATTGTGCTATTCCATTGTGAAGAACTACCTGCATCGCGTGGTGGGGCACAAGCGCGTGGGCAACAATATCCTCTTTCAGGGCGGCGTGGCCTTCAACCAGGGCGTGGTCAACGCCTTCCGCGCCCTCACCGGGAAAAACGTCCGCGTCCCCCCCTTCTTCAGCGTCACCGGAGCCTACGGCGCCGCGCTGCTGGCCAGGGAGGAGGCCGGAGCAAAGGTCTCCGCGTTCAAGGGGTTCTCGCCGAGCATGACGGAAGAGGCCGAACCGGAAAAACGTCTTGCCGACGCATCCCAGCCCGCACGGGATTTCGACAAGCGCGTGACCGAGCTGGTCTTCAGCGGATACGACGGAGTCATGAATCCCGAGCGCAAGACCATCGGCATGCCCCGCGCCCTGTTCACTTACGGAATGTATCCGATGTTTCACGCCTTTTTCGATGAACTCGGGTACAATACGCTGCTCTCCGAACCCACGAACGATGAGACCATCCGCCTCTGCCAGGAATATTCCCTGGAGGAAACCTGCTTTCCCGTGAAGCTCGTGAACGGGCACGTGGCCGAACTGGTGCGCCGGAAGGTGGACTACATCTTCTTCCCGGACCTCTACACCATGCTCCATCCCGGCTCCGAATCCCGTCAAGATTACGGCTGCGCCTACATGCAGCTGGCCTTCAAGCTGGTGAACCAGGCCATGGACCTCGATAAAAAAGGCATCACGCTGTTGGCCCCCACCATTGCCTTCAGCCTGGGGCAGGACTTCATGAAAAAGACCTTCACGCAGCTGGGCGCCATGCTCGAACGAGACGCGGCCCACGTGGGGCGGGCCATGCAACGCGGCATGCAGGCCTTTCACGACTTTGAACGCAGGATGGAGGAAAACGCGCGCCAAACCGCCCGCGGCATTGCGGCGGACAAGATAACCTTTGTCCTCATCTCCAAAATATACGGCGTGGCCGATCCGTTTCTGAACCTGGGCATACCGGCCAAACTCAATGAAATGGGATACGACGTGCTTCCGTTTTACGATTTGCCGGAAGCGCCGCTGTGGAAGCAACACCCCAATATGTATTGGCCTTTTGGTCAGCATATCCTGGAAGCAGCCAGGCTGGTCAAGGAGCACCCCAACCTCTACGCCGTCTTCCTCACGCATCACGGATGCGGGCCGGATACGGTATTTACGCATTATTTCAAGGAAATAATGGAAGGGAAACCCTATCTGAACATCGAGGTGGACGAACACTCCTCGGGCGTGGGGGTCATCACCCGCGTGGAGGCCTTTGTCAACAGTCTGGGCAAAATCGCCCCCGCGCCTGTGGCGGAGATGGAGCACTATCGCGAAGCAGTCGCCCGCAACGCCGCGCCCGTGGACATCGCGACCGACGCGCGGCGGATTCCCGAAAACGTCGTGCTGTGGCTGCCCTATCTCCCCCCCTATTCCACCATCGCGGCCGCCATGATGCAGGCCGGGGGCGTCGACGCCCGCGAATGCGCGCCTACGGATCGCGAATCCGTGGACATCGGCAGGGAGCATGCCGCGACCAACGAGTATTTCTCCATGACCACGCTCCTCGGGGACATGCTCAAGCTGCTGCGCGAGCCGGAAAACAGCAATGGAAACATCGCAATACTGCTGCCTCAATCCGAAGGGGCCGAAGTGGACGGCCAATATGCGCGGCTCGTGCGCTGCAAACTCAATGAACAAGGGCGCGCCCCCGTGGCCGTGATCGCGCCTTTTCTGGAAGACACCCTCTCCCTGGACCCCGCAGTCGTGTACAAGGTCTTCGCCTGTCTCCTGGCGGGAGATATCGTGCTCACCGCCCCGCGTGGGGCGCGGCGGGCCTGGCTGGAGCGCGTGCTGTCCATGGCGCGCGGCAACGCGCTGCATCTCGAATCACTGGCCGGCCTGGCCAGCGACCTGGGCGCGACACTGCGGGGCGCGTCCTTCGCCAAGCGCGTGTTCGCCATCGGCGAACCCATGGTGCTCTTCAACGACTTCGTGAACAACCACGTGTTCCGCACCATGGAAGAAACGGGGCACAAGGTGGCCTTCGCCCCTCTGAGTGAATATCTGTGGACCTTCTGGAAGGACTACCTGGAGCACAACACCGTGGCCGAGGCCGCGCGGCATCGCAAGCATCTGGACCTGTTCCGCGCCGCCATCGCCGAGGTTTCCGGGGCCCTGGGCACGGAGAGCCACTTCACGCCGGACCTGGACGGCTTGCGCGCGCTGGCGGATGCGACCATGGGCTATTACGCCGGCGGCTTCGGCCGCTATCGCGAGGCAAAAATCCTCAACGGCCTGCCCCCGGTGAACGGCGTGATCACCGCGGCATCCATGTATGAAAATACCGGCATCACCCTGAATGTGCTGCACAAGGGCTTTGAAACCAACGGTTCGAGGCCGGTGCTGAACCTCACGTTCGACGGCAACGCAAACGAGAACGACGCGACAAAACTGGAGTCGTTTCTCTATTACATATAGGAGAATGTGGCTATGCCGTTAGAGCATCTCACGCTTGAAAAGCGCTAGATGCTCTTATGCATTTCCCTGGAACAATTGGAAATTGTTTCAGGGGAGAGCCTTGTTTCAAGGCGAAAATGCGCTAGCTCCGCAATGTGGGAAGGACTTGTTTTTCCGAGGGGAAAACCAGCGCTGCTATTTTCATCCCTAAGGCGCGCTACAACCGCGCCCAAGGGCTGAAGTTCTTGAAAGAGGTTCTTCCCCTCGGGCTCC
>CAZFCK010000287.1:0-5264 GCA_964517355.1 uncultured Desulfovibrionaceae bacterium
AATGCATAAGAGCATCTAGCGCTTTTCAAGCGTGAGATGCTCTAGCGCATTTTCGTCTTAAAACAAGACAACGCTCCCGCCCTACTGCTTGGGTCCGCGTGTCTTTTCCAGCTGCAGGGTTTCCTCCTCCCGGCATTTGTCGTTGAGATAATCCTGCAACACCCGGGTGGTATGCAGCAAGGCCCCTGCAAGTGCGGCGAGGTCTTCCGCGCCCGCCGTCGTTCCGAGCTGGGGCGCCCGCTTCTGGTCGGGGCGCAAGGCCTCGGCAACGGCTCTGCCTGTCTGCGCGCCCAGAAGTTCCAGCCGCTCCGGCTGCAGTACCGCAACTACGTGCTTGAGGCCGGCGTTAATCTCCTTCATCTGCATGAGCAGCTCCTTGGAAAGGACGCCGGGAGTCAGCGCCCTGGCGCCGGGAGCGTCGGCGAACAGCGTCGTCACGATCCTGGTCAGAGTTTTGGCGTATTCCGCCAAGGTCAGCTCCCGCTCTTCCAGCCTGGTTATCCTGTACCGCTTGTCCAAAAGAGCGGCGAACTCTTCGATGCGCCGCGTCAAACCGCTTGTCACGCGCCGGACGAGGAAATACATGGCCAGACTGAGGAGCACCCCGGCGGCCAGCAGCACCAGACCGTTGGCCACAGCCAAAAAGGCCTGCTTGATGCTCTCCATTATGGCCTCCGGCGAGGTGATGTCGAACAGCGCCAGGCCATAGGTCAAATGCGCCAAAACGGCGATCATGCCCAGCAGGAAAAAAACTTGCGGCGCGAATTTCCACCAACGCATGTACAATGCGTCATGTAAAATCCGTTGCGGTGAAAAAAAGTCCAAGGCCTGGTAGACGGTTTTGTTGTTTTCCTGGAGATCGTGCATAAATGTGCGGGCGTACTCTCTCCAGTATGTCCTCAACATGGGGCTGTGGCTCATGGCGGCTTCGGAAAAGGACGTGCAGAGCAAGGCGACGACACGCCGCAGCGCATGGGCTTGCTTGCACAGCAACAACGCCTGCAGCGCGAAAAGCGCGCACATGAACACCAAGGTATACCCGGTGAAGACCCTGGCCCCGATTTCCGCGAATTGCCGCAGTTGTTCAGCTATGAGCATTTCCATAGCGCTCCTCTCGCACGTTCCCCGGTTGCGGCTGCTTGCGCAAGGCAATGATCGTTTGTATTATCCTCCGCATTATTTTGTTGCATACTCCATGCCGCATAGCCATGTAAATCATGTCTGTTCCGTCCCGTAAGCGCTCCGTCGCCTTTCCGGAAAAAACCCTTCTTGAAAAACGTTTTCCCGTGCTATGTGTCAACAGGCCTATTGACGCTGCCACTCGCGGCAGGTAGGAGCATGTTTCCTCTATTACTCAGAGCACAAAATACGTAACGCTTGCAGCTCTGAGTTATCCTAATGGCCACGGACGCGCAAAGCGCGAACGGGGCCAAGCGGCGGAGCCGCTGGAGCAGGATGATAAAAACATACTGCTCCCAATAAAAGTTATTTTCACGCCTTGATACCAGGAGTACGTTTCATGTTTGATCTAAAACTCGTGCAACGCGAACCTGATCGCGTGGCGGCCATGCTGGCCGCGCGCGGATCGCAACTTGATGTCAACACGTTCACCACATTGGACGCGCAGCGTCGCGCTTTACTCCAGGAAGTGGA
Source organism: uncultured Desulfovibrionaceae bacterium (assembly GCA_964517355.1). Lineage (GTDB taxonomy): Bacteria > Desulfobacterota > Desulfovibrionia > Desulfovibrionales > Desulfovibrionaceae > CAZFCK01. Next base: position 1,654 of record CAZFCK010000287.1, read on the forward strand.
AACCCTCAAAAGCGAACGCAACAAGGCTTCCGCTGAAGTCGCCAAGCGCAAACGCGCCGGTGAGGATGCCAGCGACCTCATGAGCAGACTCTCCTCTGCCGGCGAACGCATCAAGGAGCTGGATCAACAAGCCGCGGAACTCTCCAGTTCCGTGCAGGAATGGCTGCTGTCCATTCCGAACATGCTGCATGAAAGCGTGCCCTTCGGCAAAAACGAGGATGACAATCCCGTCGTCGCCACGTGGGGCGATAAGCCCGTATTCGACTTCCCCCCCCTGGAGCACTTGGAACTCGGCACCCGGTTGGGCGGTTTGGATTTCGAGCGTGCGGCCAAGTTATCCGGCGCCCGTTTCGCCGTGTCTTTCGGCTGGGCCGCCAAGATGGAACGCGCCCTGGCCAGCTTCATGCTCGACCTGGCCATCAACGAGCACGGTTATACCGAGGTTTCGCCCCCTGCCATCGTGAACCGGGAAACCATGACCGGCACAGGACAGCTGCCCAAATTCGCCGAGGATCTCTTCAAACTTGAGAACCGTGAGCAATACCTCATCCCCACGGCCGAAGTGCCTGTCACGAACCTGCATCGCGATGAAACATTGACGGAAGACCAGCTTCCTGTGACCTACGCCGCCTTTACGCCCTGCTTCAGATCCGAAGCCGGGAGCTACGGCAAGGACACCAAGGGGCTCATTCGGTTGCACCAGTTCAACAAAGTCGAGCTGGTGCGTTTCGCACATCCGGAGCGCTCCTATGAGGAACTGGAGAAATTGCGCGGACATGCCGAGGAGGTGTTGCGCCGTCTCAACCTGCACTACCGCGTGATCACCTTGTGTTCAGGGGATCTTGGTTTTTCCGCCGCCAAGACCTACGACCTCGAGGTATGGCTGCCCGGGCAAAACAAATACCGGGAAATTTCCTCGTGCAGCAATTTCGAAGATTTCCAGGCCAGACGCGCCAACATCCGTTTCAAGCCCGCAACCGGGAAAAAGGCCATCTACTGCCATACGCTCAACGGCTCCGGACTCGCTGTGGGGCGCACGCTTGTCGCGGTTATTGAGAACTACCAGCAGGCCGACGGCTCCCTGGTCGTTCCGGAAGCCCTGGTGCCCTACATGGGGGTGGAACGCATAGCTCCCTGATTGATGACCCGGCTCATACGCCGGTTGCCATAACGTATTATCCAAGGGGATATCTCTTGCGGCGGGAGGCATAGTTGTTGTGCCTCAGCCGTGCAGTGACTGCAAAGCAAGTGGTGTCCCCGCTTTTTTGTTGTGCCTTGGCCGCCCCTTTTCCCCCGTTACGGCGCCAAAGCCCTCGCCTTGACAACAACACCCGCTTTACGCCGCTCCTCCACCGACGATCAATAACTCGCGACATGCGCCATAGTCTTTCGCTCCTCTCCTTGACGTAAGAATAAATATCCAGTTAATGTTTGCAAAACTTTTTCATTGTGGCGTTACTGGTCTTCAGGAAGTAATAACTTCCTGTAATTATGCAAGCCTATAGTCTATACACGGAACAAACCCTTCCCGTTTCGTATTCCGCCGCCATACTTTTTCTTTGGAGGATAAGACATGCGTTGTAAACTGCTTGCCTTGACAATTGCCTTGTGTGCGCTGCTGTCAAGCTCCCCTGCGGCTATGGCCTGGGAGCGTCCCGCTGATTTGAACGACTACATCTCTCTCAAAGACTACGGAGCCTATCTTGTCACCGGAGCCATGGACGGCAACGGCAACGCCATCACTCTCTGGATTCAGAAGACCGATGAAGAAAGAGCCATGCTGTACAAGAGCGAACGCCGCAATAACGTGTGGCGCCATCCTTCCTCCGTGGGCGACCGCCTCAGCTTCACCGGTTCCGAAGTCTACGCCTTCCAGGCGGCCATGTCCGATAACGGCTCCGCCGTGATCGTCTGGGCTCAAAACGGCAGACTATATCTGGGGCATTACCGAAACGGCGCATGGGCCTGGCCCGCCGATACCTCGCAGGCAATCAACCCTTCAGGCTCTGATGCCGAAGCCCCCAGCGTGGCCATGGACGGCAACGGCAACGCCATTATCGCCTGGGAGCAACGCGACGGTAGTGACAATCTGCGCATATACTGTAGTGAATTTCGCAACGGAGTCTGGCATCACCCAACCAATCTTGATGATTTCTTCAGCCCCGCGTCCATAATGGCCGCTCAGCCAAAAGTGGCCATGAGCGACAACGGGCAGGCCTGCATCAGCTGGCTGCAGGCCGACAATGACGAAAATGAGCAAATCGGCCTCGCCCAATACACAGGCGACACATGGGTCAAACCAAGCGGCCCCGACGACTTCATCAGCCTTCCCGGCTATCTTGCCCATCATCACGCCATTGCCATGAATTCCTTGGGCGATGTCCTCGTGACATGGATTCAGTTTACTGATCTCGGCTTAATGGTCTATATTGCGCAAAGGCAAAGCGGTGTTTGGACGTATCCCAAAAACACTGCCGACGCCTTGAGTCCCGACGGCTCCCTCGCCTTATGCGTTTTTCCGGCCCTTGACGATCACGGCTTGGCCCTTGTCGCCTGGCATACCATGAGCGGTGACGGATTCCGGGCCTACCTCGCCGAGAAAAGAGACGGAAAATGGAGTAAGCCCGCGACGCTCGACGACTACATGTCCGATCCTGGCGTAGATACCCAGGTCATTTCATTGGCAATAGACAATTACGGCGGCGGGCTCATATTATGGTTGCGCGTTCCGGAGGAAGGCATAGCGCTGCTACAGAAAGTCGAATATCGCAACGGACTCGGGTGGGATATTCCCCACGGCGAGACGGCGTTTTCCTTCCCAGAGACCGATGCAGACGGGAGCGGTTTCGCGCTGATGAGCGACTCCCTGCAATCGCTTATCTTTTGGTCCCAATCCGAAGGCAGCTGCGAGGCCGTGTATATGGCGGAATTCACCGGCGCCATGCTGCGCACCAGCAAATTGGGCAACGGTGATGGTACGGTCAGCAGCACCCCTATCGGTCTGCAATGCGGCGACGTGTGCGAACCGGTCTTTGAAAAGGGCACAAAACTCACCCTGAGCGCCACGGCAGACACGGAATCTCGTTTCGTGGGCTGGCGCGGCCCCCTGTGCTGGGGCATGGGGGAATGTGAAATCACCCTGGACGAAAACAAGGAAATCGGCGCGGACTTCGCTCCAGCCGTGTCCGTGGATATTCCATGGCTCCTGGCCATCTTCTCCATCTCACTGCTTTTTCTCGGTCTTCGCAAAAAGAAGCAGTAATACCATTTCCCATTTCTAAGGAAACGCTGATTAATCCACTGGATATGCGGGGGGGAAACCCTTTGAAAAGGGTTCTCCCCCTCGCGCTCCCCCTTCCTAAACTTATATATCATAATATCAAACAGATACCATATTTTTTTTATGGCGTTGTTCCAAGTTTGTAATCCCTCCTATAACGCCATAAGGGGTGCCTTGCGCCGACACTATGAAAAGTAAAGAGCGCGTGCGGGGAACCTCTTATCAAAGGTTTTCACCGCACGCGCTCTCTTTTCATAATGAATGTAAAAATATACAATATTTTAGAGCATCTCACGCTTGAAAAGCGCTAGATGCTCTTATGCATTTCCCT
>CAZFCK010000288.1:0-5263 GCA_964517355.1 uncultured Desulfovibrionaceae bacterium
TCCAGGGAAATGCATAAGAGCATCTAGCGCTTTTCAAGCGTGAGATGCTCTAGTGAAGCTCGCTCCCTTCGAGCCAGACAGAAATGTGCGGCCTGAAGCCGCTCATGGAGAGCTGAAAAGTAGTTGGGAAATGGATGTTGTATGCGTTCATGGTAGTTTCACTGCTAGCGCATTTTCGCCTTTGGAAAAGGCACACCCCTGAAACGATGCTTATTGTCTCAGGGAAATGCGGGCTAATCGTATAGAATTTGTAGTCATAGTATGCATTTTGTTCTTCGCTGGCAGCGGCATGAATCATTCACAATTCTGCATATTGGCGAATGATCCCAAAATCGTTTCAAGCTGCTCCACATCGACTGGTTTTGCGACGTAGCCATCCATACCCACTGACAGGAATTTCTCCTTGTCACCACCCATGGCATAGGCTGTAATGGCAATGATTGGGATGTTTTTGTTGTGCTCACCAGAAGCACCGGCGCGAATGGCTTTCGTTGCTTCCACGCCGTCCATGACCGGCATCTGAATGTCCATCAGGACCACGTCGAAACTCCCATCCTTCAATTGCGATATTGCCTCCTGCCCATTCTCGACTGCCTTGACAGTATGCCCATGCTTTTCCAGTAACTTAGTTGTCGCGAGGCGGTTCACATCTTCATCTTCAGCCAGAAGGACTTTGAGGGGGTTGCTCTTGCCTGGGGCAGGAGAGGTGGAGGTAAGCTCCTGCATATTCACAGGTTCATCCACGCTGAAGGTTATGCTGAAATTAACAATTGTGCCCTTGCCCGGCTTGCTTTCCATGGAAATGCTTCCACCCATGAGTTCAACGAGCCTCTTGCAGATGGAGAGACCAAGCCCTGCGCCTTGATAGTCACGACGATATCCCGTGCTCACCTGGGAGAAGGGTTGAAACAGCTGCGTAACTTTATCGCCTGGTATACCGATGCCGGTGTCGGTCACGCTGAATAGTACACGCGCCTGATTTTGATCTGACGAATCCAGGTGATACGCTTCGACAGAGATGCGTCCTTCCTTGGTGAACTTGAAAGCGTTCCCGATGATATTTGTCAAAACCTGCTGCAGGCGTGCAGCGTCTCCATTGAGGCTACGAGGAATTAATGGGTCAATATAACAGCTTAACTCGACATTGGACCGATGTACAGTCGGCTTGAACAGTTCACACGTCTGGTCAATTACTTCAGCGAGATCAAGCGGCGTGGATTGGACACTAAGACGATTCGCTTCTACTCTGGACAAATCAAGAATATCGGAGAGAAGGCGTGTCAAACGCTTTGAAGATTGAATCGCAGCCAGAATGTACTCCTTCTGCTCTTCATTTAGACTTGTCGTCTGCAACAGTTGAAGCATTCCGAGAACACCGTTCATTGGCGTCCGAATCTCATGGCTCATGTTGGCGAGGAATTCGGATTTTGCGCGGTTGGCGGCTTCGGCCTGTTCCTTTGCTTTGAGCAAAACACGCTCATATTCTTTAATCTCCGTCACATCTGCAACCTGAGAAAGAATTGAGAGCACATTACCTTTTTCATCTCTAAGAGCGGAGTTGTACCATTGGCAATGAACTACTATATGATCTTTTCTGTAATTTCTGTTCCTAACTGTATTGAACTCATCAGAGCCATCGAAGAACCTTGCGATCTGCTTGCCTGCAACATCTTGGTCATCAGGATGAATGAATTCAAAATCAGACCAGTTTTTACCGATAACTTCCTCTGCTTTCCAACCAAAGATTCTCTCTGCACGCTTGGACCACATCTTAATGTGAGTTCCTTTTTCCCACTCTATGACCGCAAGGGGAGAGTTTTCAACATGAAAAGATAGATGCTTAAGTGCCTTAAAAAGTTTCTGCTCAGTTGTTTTTACGGACTCAGATGCCATCTTTTCTTCAGTCAAATCTCTAATGACAGCTACAACGCTTTTATATTCCTTGTAGTCCCCTAGAGTGAAATATGAGGCTTCGAGATATTTTCTCCCGCTGTCCGGTGTATTAAATACTATACAAAAATAAACACTTTCTCCAGACAGAGCTCGATCCAATAGAGGACGAATAGTATCATAATTTGACTGAAGGATTTGTTGAGCATGCTTTCCAATGATATCCGTTCGTGATCTTCCTGACCATTTGCAATATGCCTTGTTTGCGCTTTTATAACAATGATCCTTCCCAATGTGCACCATCATGTCGCTGGTCGATTCAAAGGCCATCTCGTAGCGCTTTAAATTGTCTATCATATTCATTCTCTCAGTAATGTTGAGAGATAAAGAGAGAACACATTTCTCCGCACCAAGTCCATAGGTGATAGGCGTGAGAGAATTTTGAAACCACATATCGCCTTTCGGCATAGATACCTTGACCTCTCGCGTCAGAGGCATGCCTTCTGTGATAACGCTTTGATACTCAGATATCAGCTTGTCAGCCTGCTCAGCTGGAATAAAATCCCGTATGTTTTTTCCGATCAAGAGGTCCGGCGTACCTCCACCAGTCAGGTTTGACGCGGCCTTGGTGTTCGCGAAACGGAAGGTGCCCTCCGGATTGATGACAGAGATCGTCTCTTGAATTGATTCAACAACCTGTCGATAGCGAGCTTCACTTTCCCGTGTCGTCTCCTGGGCCTGTTTCAACTGGGTTATATCCTGAATGGTGCCCTTGAGGCGTACAAGCTTCCCCCTCGAATCCATTTCAGGAACTCCCCGGGCTTGGATATGGACAACATGCCCATCCGATTTGGTGCGAGAGAGATCCAGGGTATATGATTCTCCATGCTCAATGGCGTTCGTTACAGCTTCATGCAATCGTTCCGCGCTTTCAGGTTGGTACAGGGCTAATTGGCCTTCGTAGTTCGGGGGGGGGAGTTCAGGATCTAAATCAAGGATGCGATACATGTTCTCGGACCAGGTAACGACGTTCGTTTCCGGAACCCAGTCCCAGTCGCCTAGATCGCCAAGGACCTGTGCTTCATTAAGGCGGTCAACGGTTGTCTCAAGATCATGTTGAGCCTTTTGTTGGTAAGTGATGTCACGACAGAAACAAAATAATTGCCCGCCTTCGGACTCAAAGTAACTTGCTGAAATTTCAACAGGAAAAATGCTTCCATCCTTTCTTCGATGCCGAGCAACAAAAATCTCGTGCCCGTTGGCGATGATGCGTTCGATGCGTGCGGCAGTCTCTGCAGGGGGCTCGCCTTCATCCAGGTCGGGAATGCTCAGCCCGACAATCTCATGACGTTCGTAGCCGGTCATGGCGCAATAACTGTCGTTGACCTCGATAATGCGGCCTTTGTTGTCGAGAACCCAGAAGCCATCAACTGTTGTCTGCAAAATGGCGTTGCGGTATTCTTCGCTCGCAGAGAGTTCGCTTAGGGTTCTTGAAAGCTTCGCTGATGTATACCCCGTCATGGAAACGTACTCCGCGAACATGGAGTAGAACTTCATGACAGTGTTCACCAGCTCTCGGCTCCAACGGGGGACTCGATCAAGGGCGTCCAGATATTGTGATTCGTCAAAGCCGTATTGCTTGGCTTGCTGACGGAACAACTCTCGATCCGGCTCCTCGTCTTCAAAGAAGAACTGCCCCAGGAATAGATTCCCGACGTGATTCCCCTCGACCACGATGGGAGTAGCAATGTCCCACATGTTGTTCTTGCACTTGTAAAATTTGAACTCGCCGGGCTCGACACCGCTTGAGAGGGAGCAATCACTTTCAAAACAATTCGCGTTGGTAGTTGGGTGGGCTCGATGGAACTTCGTGCAGATGTCCTGCCAGCCAGTGGCAACCAGCACCTTGCCTGAAATATCCAGGACAGCGACGCCAATGTTGGTCAACTTGAAAAATTCATCCATCATCGCCTGGATAGCTTGGGGGTCGATAATGGAAGCAAGATCGATATGGGGCTTTTCGCTGGAACCGTGTGAAGATGCCTGAATCTTGGAGGAGTCATGGGCGTGACGGATTTTCGCAAGTTCAGCTTCAAGTTCTTTGACGCGTTGATTCGCCTGCGCTAATTCATTGAGCAGTTCATTTTTTGATCTTTTATCGTTTTGGTTCATCCCACCCCCATTCTCAAGAAGCTGAATACCGGTTACTTTTGGCAAATCATCTGAAGTAAACCCTCCAACTGGTCCAGATCGACAGGTTTGGCGATGTAGTCGTTCATGCCCGCAGCCAGGAATTTCTCCCTGTCGCCACCCATGGCATAGGCTGTCATGGCGACGATAGGAATGCCTCGGTTCTGGAGACCTGCGTCTCCGCGTCTGATAGCCTTTGTGGCTTCCACGCCGTCCATTGTGGGCATCTGAACGTCCATTAGGATCAAATCAAAATCATCAGCCTTGAGCTGTGCTACCGCTTCCTGGCCGTCCCTGACGTCTTTGACGGTATGACCATGTTTTTTCAAAAGCTTGGTGGTTGCAATGCGGTTCACGTCTTCATCCTCTGCCAGTAGAATTCTTAAATGCATGCTATGGCTTGGAATAGAAGAAGAAACCTTTGGCCCTGGCATTGGCTCATCAACACTGAAGGTAACGCAGAAATGGACGGTTGTTCCTTCATCCAATTCACTTTCAATGGAAATACTTCCTCCCATGAGTTCAATCAGTTTCTTACAGATCGAAAGACCCAGCCCAGCTCCTTGATAATCTCGGCGGTAACCTGTGCTTACTTGGGTGAACGGTTGAAATAAAATCTTGATTTTATCATCGGGTATGCCAATTCCCGTATCGCTGATGCTGAAAAGGACTCGGAACATGTTTTTGGCAGATGTAGCTAGCGAATATGCTTCAACTGTGATGCAACCCTGCTTGGTGAACTTGAAAGCGTTCCCGATTAAATTAGTCAGCACTTGTTGAAGGCGTGCGGCATCTCCTTTCAAACCATGAGGAATATTTGAGTCAACGTGGCAATGCAGTTCGACCTGGGCCTGTTGCGCCATCGGCTTGAATAACTCACACGTTTGGCTGACCACTTCTTTGAGATCAAGCGGTTGTGATTGAATGGATAGGCGATTTGCTTCGACTCTGGACAAATCAAGAATGTCGGACAGAAGGCGTGTTAGCCTTTTAGATGACTGAATTGCTGTAGCGGTATATTCTTTTTGCTCCTCGTTCTGGCTGGTCGTTTGCAACAGCTGGAGCATCCCGAGAACACCATTCATTGGCGTCCGAATTTCATGGCTCATGTTAGCCAGGAATTCGGACTTGGCTTGGTTCGCAGCCTGTGCCTGCTCTTTTGCCTCCATTTGCGCTTTTTCAC
>CAZFCK010000289.1:0-5251 GCA_964517355.1 uncultured Desulfovibrionaceae bacterium
TTCCAGGGAAATGCATAAGAGCATCTAGCGCTTTTCAAGCGTGAGATGCTCTAACATTTCAGATGTATTGAAATGTGGCTATGTCCTTAACTCCGCAATGTGGGAACGACTTTTTTTCCGAGGGGAAGAACCTCTTTCAAGAACTTCAGCCCTTGGGCGCGGTTGTATCGCGCCTTAGGGATGAAGATAGCAGCGCTGGTTTTCCCCCTCGCATATCCAGTGAATTGATCAGCGTTTCCTTAATCTTCATCCATACATTAACGCCCCAACTACCCAACACTTCCACTTCTTCAGCCAGGGCAGACCGGCCACATCCAGCAACGTTATTTACGAAGCTATCCAAGGCTGCCCGGCTTGCCCCTGCCCTCCTTTTATCCTGAATCTCATGCCGCAGGATGCTTGACACCCCTTCCAAAACTTTTTAATGAATATGTTCATATATTGAACATGTTCATTTTTAGACTTAGCGGTGAGAATGATGACAGTCGAAATCAAGAAAGAGACCATACGTCAGAGACAAAAAAGGGAAACAAGGACGCTAATCCTCAAGGCGGCGCGCACCCTTTTCACTTCGTCCGGCTTTGCGGACACCACAATCAGAGCCATCGCTAGCGAAGCAGGAATTGGGCTCGGCACCGTTTTCAATTACTTTCCAGACAAAACATCCCTTCTTATCGCGGCCCTCATTGACGATCTGGGTAAAATCCAGATGGAAGCCATGCACTCATACCCGAAGCATGGTTCCTTTCTAGACAAGTTTCTTCATTTCTCCGAGCAATACTTTCGTTACTATGCCGCCAATATCCCACTATCGAGAATCCTGCTAAAAGAGATGCTGTTTGTTGAAGGTGAATGCGTGAATATTCTTAAAGAGCAGTATTCACAGTACCTGACACTGTTGACAGTGTTTTTGAAAGAAGATGATGATGTTTATAGATACGAATACAATGGTGATGCTCATCTGCTGGCAGAGTGCTTGTTCTCTAACTATTATTTTGTACTTCTTGCAGGATTAAGCAGTGATAGTTTTGACGTTGAACTTCAAATAGCGAAGTTAAAACAAATGACTTCAATAACTCTGCAAACATATTTTGCAACAAATGGAGTGTGCAGACAATGAAAATTAAATATTTATACTCACTATATCAAGTGATGTTGATGCCTGGCTTTTTCAAAATACTGAGGGACTTGAAGTCATACCTGCGATTTAATTTTGTACATTCCGCACTTGATTCCGGACTTATTCTAGCACTGGATTCCTCAAAATCATATGAACAGCTTGTAGACGAACTACAGGTTTCCAACACCGAATTATTAGACGCGCTTTTAGATGTTGGGGTCTCCATTGGCGAATTGTCCCACAAAAACGAACTTTACAGTCTCAAGGGGAAAATTTCAAAAGCAGTATCCTCTGAAAAAGGAGAGGCTCTAGGCGCATTGATTCAGGCCAATGCCACCTATTACAACTCAGCCTACAGGAACCTGACCGGTCGCCTGAAAGGACAAGAATTAAGCGATGACCTCGAGCACATCGGCAACTTGGTCGCAAAAGCATCAAAAATTCAAGAACCTTTTATTAAGCACTTTATTGCGGACGCTGTAGGCGGAAATGGCCGTATGAAGTTGCTGGAAATTGGATGCGGGTCAGGGGCGTTCATGAAAGCTGCATATGAGGCAAACAACAACCTATCAGGGCTTGGGATTGATTGTGATAAAAATGTTGTCAGGCAGGCAGCTGATAATATTTCTAAATGGGGTCTGAATGATCGATTCGATATCGCTTTTGGAGACATCAGAACGTTTGACATCGGAGATGATGGGCCCTTTGACTATATCTCGCTATATAATGTTCTTTATTACTTTACTTCCAAGGAGCAAGTCGATCTGATAAGAAAATTGCGCTCAAGCCTCTCCCCAAAAGGCAAACTGGCAATAGTCACGACAACCAAAAGTAATGGAAAAGATCCCATGGCTGCGAATCTTAATCTTGTGAATTGCTCGCTAAAAGGCGTTAGTGCAGTTCCGCACTTAGCCATTGTTCAGAAAGTTCTTGCAGAATCGGGATACGGCACTGTCCAAACGACACCTCTTCTGCCAGGAAGTGCCGTATATTTTATACTCGCCCAATAAGTTGTGTATTTCATATGTGGCTACGACTTTCTGGCCATAAGAAAAACAAATAAAGTCGCTGGCTTTCGCGCCCGCACGACGACCAGGGGAGACCTCTGGACGCCGGAAAAAGTCTTTGTATCCTCATTTTTATAATATATACAATGGAGTTATAATACGAACTTGCTCCGGTAAGTCGTATATGCCCCCCCTGGATCCGCGGTTATCGCAATTCGCATTGTCAACATCCTCACAAGTCATACCAGCCACAACGTTTTGGTGATTCTTAAGCCCCGGAGGCATTCCCGCTTCACCCAATTGTCGAAGTCATTCCTCATCGTTCGACACACCCAATCTGTCTTCGGAGTGTTCCTTCCATGAACGGCACCTCCCCCACAAAAATCCCGATACGTATTTTTCCAACTTTCATATAAGAAAGCTGGCAGCAAAATAAAAACTATGAAATAATTCTTGCAAATGGTTTCTAATTCGTATTAAGAATGATTTGCAATAAGCGCCGGGCTGTCTACCGCTTTTGTTGAGCAATGTCATCGGGCAGTGCTGACACCCCTTGTCAAGAAGTGTCAGGATGCATTGATATCTTTGGTTGAGGTTGAGGATTTCCCGCCTGGCGCAGACCACCACTTCAAAGGGGGAGTGTATGGACGTTTTGCTTCTGTCGCGACTGCAGTTCGCGGCCGCCACAATGTTCCACTTCATCTTCGTGCCGGTCACGCTCGGTTTGTCCGTGATCATCGCCGTGATGCAAACCAAGTATTACCGCAGCGGCGACGAACAGTACAAGCGCATGGCCAAATTCTGGGGAAAACTCTTTCTCATCAACTTCGCCCTCGGCGTGGTCACGGGCATCACGCTGGAATTCCAGTTCGGGACCAACTGGTCGCGCTATTCCGAGTACGTGGGCGATATTTTCGGCTCACTGCTGGCCATTGAGGCCACGGTGGCCTTTTTTCTGGAGTCCACGTTTCTCGCGGTCTGGGTTTTCGGCTGGGACCGACTTTCCAAGAAAACGCATCTCACGAGCATCTGGCTCGTGGCCATCGCCTCCAATCTTTCCGCGCTCTGGATTCTGCTGGCCAACGGCTGGATGCAGCACCCCGTGGGCTATACGATCCGCAACGGCCGCGCCGAGCTGACGGATTTCTTCGCCGTCGTCACCAACAGCTTCGGGTGGCAGGAATTCTTCCACACCGTATCGGGATCGTGGATGCTCGCCGGATTTTTCGTCATGGGCATATCGGCATATCACCTGCTGCGGCGCCGGGAAGAGGATTTCTTTCACAAATCCTTTAAGATCGGCGCGGTGTTCGCCCTCGTTTTCTCCCTGGCCGTGGCCGGTCAAGGACATTTCCACGGCAATGAAGTGGCCGCCACCCAGCCCACCAAGCTCGCGGCCATGGAATCGCATTGGGAAACCCAGGACGGCGCCCCCATGTATCTGTTGCAGGTGCCCAGCCTGACCGGGGAAGGCAACATGATTGAAGCCCTGCCCATTCCCGGAATGTTGAGCATCCTGGCCTACAACGACCCCAACGCCACCGTGCGCGGGCTCAACGATTGGCCGGAATCCGAACGGCCGCCCGTGTTTCTGACCTTTGCCAGCTTCCGGCTCATGGTGGGGCTCGGCACCCTGTTCATCGTGCTCGCCGTGCTTGCCTGGGTATGGCGCGACAAACTCCAGGACAGGCGCTGGCTGCTCAAGGTCCTGCTCTGGAGCATCCCCCTGCCTTACATCGCCTTGCAGGCTGGGTGGATCGTCGCGGAAGTCGGGCGCCAACCCTGGATCGTCTACGGCCTGATGCGCACCTCGGACGCCGTCTCTCCCGTGGCCGCCAGCCAGGTCGCCGTATCCTTGCTGGCCTTTATCGTGGTCTATACCCTGCTCGGCGTGGCGGATATCTATCTCCTGAGAAAATACGCGATCAAGGGCCCTGGTAAATAGAACGGCGCACTGCCGGATACAGACAACTATACGATTGAAACACGAGGTTTTCCGCTATGCTCGAAACGATCTGGTTCGTACTGTGGGGCGTGTTGTGGGCCGTCTATTTCATTCTCGACGGCTTTGACTTCGGCATGGGCACGCTTATGCCCTTTCTGGCCAAAAACGACACCGATAAACGCATCATGTACAACGCCGTGGGTCCCTTTTGGGACGGCAACGAAGTCTGGCTGATCACGGCCGGGGGCGTGACCTTCGCCGCGTTTCCCCGCACCTACGCGGTGATGTTCAGCGGCCTGTATTCCGCGCTGCTCCTGCTGCTTTTCGCGCTCATCCTGCGCGGCGTCACCTTTGAATTCCGCGGCAAAGTGCACAACCAGGCCTGGCGCTCATTGTGGGACGCCTGCCACGTGTTGGGCAGCTTTCTCCCGGCCTTGCTGCTCGGGGTGGCCTTTGCCAACATCTTCAAGGGCATTCCCATCGACGCCGAGGGCATCAACCAGGGGAACCTCTTCTCCCTGCTCAACCCCTACGGCCTGCTCGGCGGCGTGCTCTTCGTGCTCATGTTCTGCTATCACGGCGCGCTCTGGCTGGCCATCAAAGGACATGGGGAAATGGAACACCGGGGAGCGGGAGCCGCGCTTGTCCTCTGGCCCTGGCTGCTTGGCGTCACCATCCTCTTTCTGGGGTACACGGCCATGGTCACGGACCTGTTCGCCAATTACGCCAAAATCCCCCCGCTCACCGTCTTCATCTTCTTGCCTCTCATCGGCCTTGGGTTGACGCGCATCTTTTTGGGATCCGCAAAATATTGGGCCTCCTGGGCCATGAGCGCGCTCTTCATCCTGGGGGTCACGCTGTTCGGCGTCATCGGCATCTTTCCGGCCTTGCTGCCCTCCAGCCTGAATCCCGATTTTTCCATGACCATCCACAACTCGGCTTCCAGCCCCCTGACCCTGCAAATCATGCTCGTGGTGGCCCTGATAGCCGTGCCCATCGTCATCCTGTACCAGGCCTGGGTCTATAAGACCTTCAGCTTCCGCCTGACCAAGGAAGACCTGGAATACGAAGAGGCCTACTAGGCTGTGTTTCTAATACCATATCCCATTTCTAAATTAATTTAGAAAAGTTCCGGGGGGAAACCTTTTAAAAAAGGTTCTCCCCCCGGACCCCCCTTCC
>CAZFCK010000290.1:0-5234 GCA_964517355.1 uncultured Desulfovibrionaceae bacterium
AGGGAAATGCATAAGAGCATCTAGCGCTTTTCAAGCGTGAGATGCTCTAAAAAAGGTTCTTAAGAATCTCCAAAATTTTGTGACTGACATAACTTATTAAGATGTTGACAATTATAAATACAACAATCGCGGGTCCAGAGGAACGCCCCCGTCTGGATGTCGTCGCGGCAATTCTTTGGCAAGGGGAGCGCTTTTTGGCGGCTCTTCGCCCCGAAGGCAAACCTCTGGCGGGCTATTGGGAGTTTCCCGGGGGCAAGGTCGAGCCCGGGGAAGACATTGAACAGGCGCTTGTGCGCGAATTGCGGGAAGAACTGGGGCTCACGCCGCTGGCTTGGCGCTTTTGGCGCGAAGAGCGCCACGACTACGAGCACCTGAGCGTACGCCTGCATTTTTTTCACATCACGGCCACGGACACGGCGCCAACGGCGATGGAGGGGCACATCCTCCGCTGGATGCTGCCGAGCGAAGCTATATCCTTTCCTTTTTTAGAGGCGGACATCAAAATCGTGGCCAGGCTGGCACGGGAGGGGCGCCCCCGTTGAGGCGGTCACAGGCCGTCGCCGAATTTTTCATCATACTGCAGATTGTCTCCGGGGCGCACCTCGTAGCAATCCGGCGCGGTTTCAGGGCGCCCCAGCCTGAGAAGCTGGCTGACGGTCACGAAATCAAACCCTTGCTCCCGCAGCCAGGGAATGAAAAGGGGCAGGGCCTGGGCCGTATTGTGGCCGCGTCCGTTGGCATGGCAGATGATAATGGCCCCCGGCCGCACGGACTGGCGTATATGGCGGGCCATGGCCTCGGCCGTGGCGTTTTTGTCGGGATCGCCGCTCACCACGCTCCACTGCACCGCGGGCAAACCGAGTTCCGCCAGCAATTGCAGCGCGTCCCGGCCACAGGTTCCGTAAGGAAAACGAAACGTCAAAGGCAAGGCCGGAATTTTGCCGACTTCGCTTTCCGCTATTCCCTTTTCCAGGGCGCGTTGCCGCATCTTCTCCCACAGCAATTCATACTGCGCCTGGGTCCAGAGTATCTGGTTTTTCATGCGCCGCCCCCTAAGCACCCGCAAATTGCCGTGAGTCCAGGCATGGTTCCCTATTTCAAACAAGGGATCGGCCATGAGCTGCAGGGCGCGTTCCTCGTGGCTGCGCATCCACTTGCCGCCCGCGTAAAAAGTGGCGGGAACCGCATGGGTGCGCAAATAATCCACGATGTCCGCCTGATAACCGGTGCGCTCCCGGCTGCGTTCGCACAGATCAAAGGTCAAGGCCACGGGCTTGATCTCGATGCCCGGAGGCACGCTGCGGATGGAGCCTCGCCAGGCCTCGCTCAACGGCGGCAACTGCCGTTCCGGCGCCAGACGCGCCGGCGGTATGCGATCCGGTTCCGGCAGCTTGGTGATGTCCGCGTCGCTGGAAAGGCCTTCAAGTTCATGTGGGGGGAAAAGCGCAGTGAGCACCGCCACTGAGCCGAATGTATCCGGAGGGGCGTAATACCCCGGGCCAAGATCCTCGCGCATCCGCCATTCCCGGGGCACCTCGCTCGCATCCTGCGGCTCGGATCGCACGCCGCTTTGCTGAACATCTTTCCCTTCCCGTTCTTCCGGCATCGAACCGGCCTCGGACACCACGGAAGGCGTTTGCGAAAGGGGCATGTCCTTGACCTGCCCGAGTTGCGCCTGCGCCCCTTTTTGCCGCTCAGGCTTCTCCGCTGGTTGCGTTCCCTCCCCCGGGAGCCGTGCCAGGGCTTCGGCCGCGGCGCGCCGCATGGCGTCGAGCGCGCCGTCATCGCGAGGTACGGAAGTCTGCCGCGGAGCGGCGGCGGCGACGCAATCCGGGTCCAATCCCGCTTTATCGCGCAGGTAACGCTCCGCGGATATCTTGCCGTCGCTCCAGTACGAATCGTTATCCAGCACCCAGCCGCCCCCCCGCGGCAACACGGTGACATACCCCTGATACGTCGCCCAGGTGCGGGGAGCGTTGCGTGTCGTGTACTTCACCGTGATATGGAACGCGGCGGAACGGGCTCCTTTGCAGAGCAGATTCGCCTCCTCCACAACGGCGGCGGTGATGGCCTGGCAGCGGGCCTTTGGATAACCGGGGCGCAACTCCAGGGCGGCGACGCAATCCCCGGCGTCAAGCGCGCGGTAGAAGTCATTGACGGCGTCCAGGGGATTGTCCGCGCACCAGGCCGGCACGCCCGCGATGCCCACCAACAATGTCAGCAGCAACACACTGCCCGGGATACGCATAAGGAACTATTCTCCCTTATTCACGCGTTGTTTGAACAGCTCCGGAGAAATGGCGTTGATGTAGCACTCCTGCCCCTCCTTTTCACGAAAGGCGGAAGCGGCTTTCTGAGCGTCGTCGAGAGTCTCATAGGTTTGCAGATAGACAATGAACCAGGGATCCTTTTTCTTGTCCTTCAGCAACAGAATTCCTGGCTGGTAGCCTTTTCCCTTATAGTCCTCAACACGTTTCACGGCGTTATCGTGATCAATAAATGCGCCCACCTGCAGAAAATAAAAGCCCTGCTTTTCCTTTTCAGGGGGGGTGGTTCCGGAAATGACGACAATGGCCTCACGCCCCTCCTTTTCCTTGAACAACGCGGCTTCCTTGCTCGCCTCAGCCATGCCGTTGTACGTGCCGAGTCGCACGGAAAACCAAATAGTCTTGTTCAATCCCAAGGATGCGAGCACATACGGCGGATACCCCTTCGCGCGCAAATCATGAGCCAATTCCAAGGCCTTGATTTCATCCTGAAACCGCCCCACCTGAATGGTGTAGCTATCTGCCTCATGCTCCGCATGGCCTTTTTCGATCAACGTTGTTCCGGCCCATTGCGCGCGGGCGGGAGGCGCGTCCAGCGTCCACAGGAGGCACGGCAACATGGCGAGAGAGGCGCAAACGCAAAGCAAGGGGCGTGATATCGACCTCATAAGCAACCCAACTTTTCCTTTTCCGGAAAGGTAACGCTTTTCACCCACAGAATAACGAGGGAACGATAGTGCTCTTACGACATTAAAAATGAGAACCCGAAGGGAAAAACCTCTCGCGGCGCTCTCCGCATGGCGCGGTCGGTGCGCGCCTTACGGAGAGCTCCGGCAAAGCCGGAGGTTTTTCCCCTCGGTTGTATTATCCGTTGCTCATAATCTCTAAACCGGAATGCCGTTCTCCTGGAGATCTTTCCGCAGCAGTTCGCGCATGCGCGTGCACACGGGGCCCGGTCGCAGGTCATGAATAGGCTTGTCATTGTAGCGCACTATGGCAAGACTGTCATTGGTGGTGCCCAGAACCATGAACTCCCGCGCATGGTATATCTCGTCCTCGGTGACGTTCTTGAACTGAATGCGCACCTCGTCCTTGATCAGATCCAGAGCCCGCATGAGTGTCGTTCCGGCCAGGGCGTTGGTGAACTCGGGCACCACCAGCACGCCGTCCCGATTCACCAGGCACACGTTCTCCGTGCTGCTCTCGCTCACAAACCCCCGATTGTCAAAGCAAATGCCATAATCATAGCCGCCTTCGTTGGCCTCGCGCTTAACCAAGGCATTGGGCAAATAATTGGTGGACTTCACCTTCGCCATGTAGCTTTGCTTCGCCGGAATGGAACTGCGGAACGCCGTGACGCCCTTCGCATAGAGCTCTTCAGGCTTCGGCGTCCAGGTCAGCACCACAATGTACAACGTGGAGAAAGCGCACTCGGCCGGATCGACCCCAAACCCTCCGGGACCACGCCCGATGAAAAACCGCAACATTCCATTGGCGTCGCTGGTGGCGCTGCACACTTCAAGGGCCAATTCACGCAAACGCTCCCAACTGCACGGAGGCGTCAGATAAATGCTTGAGGCGCAGCGTTGCATACGCTTGATATGCGCGTCCAATTGGAAAAGCTTACGGTCGACAAACTTCAGCGCTTCAAAAAGACCGTCGCCCCGATGCACAAGGTGGTCGTCCATGGGCACAAGCAAAAAACGGGGATCACGGCAAACGGCTCCGATGCGATGGTCATAAAACGCAAGCAACTTTTCGCGTCCCGGTCTGGGGGCGGCGAGCATACGTTGCAGATATGCTTCGCTGTCAAGAATCTCTGGCATCTGCTCACTCTTGTTAGAAAACGTTTTTATCCGTCACACGTATAAGATCGCGTTCCTTCAGTGTTTCAGCAATCTGCACGGTGTTCAGGGCTGCACCCTTGCGGATATTGTCCGAAACAATCCACAAATTCAAGCCGTTGGCAATAGTTTCATCCTCGCGGATGCGTCCGACGTATGTGTCGTCCTGGCCCGCGGCGTCAATAGCCATGGGGTAGATCTTCTCAGACGGGTTGTCGAGCACTTTCACGCCCGGAGCCTGAGAAAGAATGACCCGGGCTTCCTTGGCCGTGAGCTTTTTCTCGGTCTCAATGTTCACAGACTCGCTGTGCCCGTAAAAAACAGGAACGCGCACCGCGGTGGCCGTTACCTTGACCCGCGCGTCGCCGAGAATCTTCACGGTCTCATGCACCATTTTCATCTCTTCCTTGGTGTAATCGTTTTCCAGGAAGACATCGATATGAGGCAGACAGTTGAAGGCGATGCGGTAAGGATACACCTCGGCTACGGGATCCTGCATGGCATAAAGAGCCCGCACCTGGGATTCGAGTTCCTTGATGGCCTTTTGCCCGGTGCCGGAAACGGCCTGATACGTGGAAACCACCACGCGCTTGATGGTAGCCGCGTCATGCAGGGGTTTCAACGCGACCACCATCTGGATGGTGGAGCAGTTGGGGTTCGCGATGATGCCCTTGTGCCAGTCGAGATCCTGGGGATTGACCTCGGGCACCACCAAGGGGCAGCGCTCATCCATGCGCCAGGCGCTGGAGTTGTCCACGACCACGCACCCGCTGCGGGCGGCGCAGGGCGCGAATTTTTCAGAAGTGCCGCCGCCAGCCGAAAACAAGGCCAGGTCCACACCCTCGAAAGAGTCCTCCTGCAGCTCGCGCACCACCAGATCACGCCCCTTGAACTCCAGAGTGGTGCCGGCGGAACGGGACGAGGCCAGAGGTATAACGTCCTTAGCCGGAAAATCGCGTTGCTCGAGTATGGCGAGCATTTCCCTTCCCACAGCGCCCGTGGCGCCGGCCACTGCAACAACAAGCCCATCTTTGCCCATGCTCCGCTCCTTTTTTGCAGAATGATTTATCTTAAGGAAACGCTGATTAATTCACTGGATATGCGAGGGGGAAACCCTTTGAAA
>CAZFCK010000291.1:0-5222 GCA_964517355.1 uncultured Desulfovibrionaceae bacterium
CAGGGGTGGTTCAAAAACTGTGGCTATGGACTATCTCAAACGTGACTTGCTCTAGGCGCGATACGACCGCGCCCAAGGGTTGAAGTTTTTGAAAAAGGTTCTCCCCACGGATCCCCTTGTTTCAAGGCGAAAATGCGCTAAGCTTTAAATTTTATAATATCAAATAGATACCACACTGCCTCTGGCGTTGTTCCAAGCCTGGTAATTCCTCCAACAACGTGGAAATGGGCGCCTTGCGCCGACACTATGAACGGGAAACGGTATAAATCCCCACCGATGTCCACGGTGTCCGATCGCCGCTCGGCAATGCCGTCCGGCCGCTTCGAGATCAAGAATGGACGGCCATGACTCGGCCTGCTTTTTGGTGGTAATCCAGGGGAATGATGAATAGGGCACTTAACTTTGAAATAGGCTTGCCTCCTGCGGCTAAAGAATCTTCATATGTCGTTTTACCTTTTCTCATCACGAGGTGGGAAGCAGGTTTCGCTCCCGCTGCACATTTGGTGTAACGCCTTTTCAAGTTCTTGCAATTCCACAGGCTTGGCCAAGTAGCCATCCATGCCCGCCTTGAGAAAAACCTCCTTGTCGCCTGTCATGGCGTAGGCCGTCAGGGCGATGATCGGGATGCCGGCCTTGCCCTCGCCCGCTTCGCCGGCCCTGATGCGTTTTGTGGCCTCCACGCCGTTCATGACCGGCATCTGTACGTCCATCAAGACGATGTCGAAGGCGCCTCCTTTCAAGGCCTCAAGGGCCTGCTGGCCGTCGGCGGCCGCATGAACGCTGTGGCCGAGTTTCTGAGCCAGCCGCACCATGGTCAGCCGGTTGACATGATCGTCCTCCGCAATGAGGATGGAGAGCGATGTGTCGTGTTTCTCCGACCGGTGGACAGGTAAAGGTGGTTCGCCGGCGGAATCCGCACGTCCGAACAGGACTGAGAAATACACGCTTGTGCCTGTGCCCGGCTCGCTTGCAACGGCTATATGCCCCCCCATGAGATTGACGAGTCGCCTGCATATGGATAGGCCGAGCCCCGCGCCCTGGTGCTCTCTGGTGAATCCCTGGCTGACCTGGGCAAAGGGCTTGAAGAGGGTTTCCAACTTGTCGTCGGAAATGCCGATGCCGGAATCGCTCACGGTAAAGAGCACCTTGTATTCGTCCTGATTTCGCGAGGGCAGGGGGTGGGCGTCGATGGCGACATGTCCCATCTTGGTGAACTTGATCGCGTTGCCCACGAGGTTGTTGAGGATTTGCTGCAACCGTATCGTATCGCCTTTGAGCCTGGGAGGGATGGCGGGATCGATTCGAACGTGGAACTTCAGTCTTTTTTCACTGGCGGCGGGCGTAAAGAGTTGCCGGGTTGCTTCCAGGACGTCGTTGAGTTGAAAGGCGGTTGCGATGATGTCCATTTTTCCGGCTTCCACGCGCGAGAGGTCCAGAATATCCGAAAGCAGCCGCGTCAAGCGCAGGGACGACTGCACGGCCGTCACCACGTATTCCTGTTGTTCGCTGTTGATCGGGGTTGTCTGCAGAAGCTGGAGCATGCCCAGAATTCCATTGAGGGGCGTTCTTATTTCGTGGCTCATGTTGGCCAGGAAATCCGACTTGGCCCGATTGGCGGCCTCGGCCTTTTCCTTGGCGCGCAGGAGCTGGTCATGGACCATTTTTATCTCGGAGAGATCCACGTCGATGCAGTACATCTCCTTTGCTCCCGAGGATGTCACCTGCATGACATGCGAGGAGTAGACCGGGACCGAGGAGCCGTTCTTGTGCAGCAACATCAGCTCCCCGGACGGGATGGGCACTCCGTTTTCCACCCAGTCGCGAACGCTGCGGACAACCTCGTTGCGCATGGGCAAGGGGACGATAAGATCCTCCAGTTTGCGCCCCATGGTTTCGCCCTGGGCATAACCGTAGAGACGTTCGCTGGCTTTGTTCCAGTAGATGACCCGCCGATTCTGGTCGTATCCCTGCACGGCGACCATGTCCATGTCTTCCAGGAGAATTCGGAACCGTTGTTCGCTGGCCTTGAGGGCCTCCTCAGCGCGCTTGCGCTCGGAAATGTCCTGGTGCGTACCCGACATGAGCAAGGGGGTTCCGTCCTTTGCCCTCGACGAAACCTTGCCCCGGTCCAGCACCCAGACCCAATGCCCATCGCGATGCCGCATGCGGGCTTCGCACTCGTAGTATTCCAAATCCCCCTTGAAATGTTTTTCAAGGAGGGCGTTGGAGACGTTCAGGTCTTCAGGATGGCAGAGATCGATCCACGTGTTGACCGATGTCGGCTGTAGTTCTTCGAGAAGGTAGCCGACCATCTCGGCCCAGCGTTCGTTGAATGTTGTCTCTCCTGTGCGGATGTTCCATTCCCAGGTTCCGGCGTTGGTTCCATGCAGAATTGCGCCAAGGCGGTTTCTTTCTTGTTGCAGGGCTTCTTCGGCACTCTTTCGCTTTGTGATGTCAAGGACGCTGCCCAGAAAATATTTAGGTGTACCGTTTGAGGATCGGATGAGGTTCGCGTCCAGGATGCCGTATACGGCCTTTCCATGCTTATGGAGGAACCGTTTTTCCAGGCGGAAATGGTCGATTTCTCCTCGCGCCAATCGGGCTTGGTTGTTCAGATTTTCTTGGACGATTTCAGGCGCCGTGATCTCGGCGAGATGTTTGCCGATCAATTCCTCTTCCTCGTACCCCAGCATGGCGCAGTAGGACTGGTTGGCGGCTTGGATACGGAAATCAAGTCCCACCCTGGCCAGGCCGATGGCCGTGTGTTCATAAATCTGCCTGAAGCGCGTCTCGCTTTCTCTCAATATGTTTTCGGTCAGCTTGCGGTCGGTAATGTCGCGGATGCTGGTTCTGTATCCGTCGGGCGCTCCATTCTCATCCCGAACCGGATTCCAGGACGCTGCGGCCCAGACCAACTGCTCCGGGGCGTCCTCGCGCACGATGCGGAAGGACAGGTCGTTGCCCGGGATTCCGGCCAGGGCTTTGGCTTGTAGTGTCGCGAACACGTGGCGGTCTTCGGGGTGGATCAGGGGCAGGGGGTACTCGCGCATTGCCAGGCATTCTTCCGCGGATCGGCCGGTGATGCGTTGCACGGCCGGGTTGACCCACAGGAGAGCGCCCTGTTTGTCGTGCCAGCTTTCCCAGTCATAGGCGTAATCCGCGATGATGCGGAATTTTTTTTCGCTGCTTGCGAGCGCATTTTCTACTCTCCTGCGCTCGGTCACATCGATCCCCAGGCAGGTCACTTCCACCGGGTACCCCCTGGAGTCCAGCTCGAGAACGTTGGACCAGGCCACGGTCAACGTGTTCCCGTTGCGGTGCAGGACGTCGTTTTCGTGGGTGGAGTAGCCATGCACGTGCTTCTGGGCCATTACGGTCTTGAATAACGTTCGAATGTCATCACGGATGGGTTCGGGAATAAAGGTCTTGAACCAGTTCTTGCCAAGCACCTCGTCGCGCTCCCAGCCCGTGAGCTTGAGAAAATGGTCGTTGGCGAAAACAAGTGTTCCCTCCGTGTCGAGGGATATGCCGATTTGCGGCGCGGTTGTCAGGATGTGCCGCCATTTTGATTCGGATTTAGCCAAGGCCTCTTCGGCCTGTTTGCGGCCCGTTATGTCATAGACCGTTGCAATGGCGTACAGAGCTTTTCCAGAGGAGGCTCTTACGACATTGGTGAGCAGATCGACCCATACATAATGCCCCTCTTTGTGAAGGTAGCGCTTTTCAATGTGCATGGAATCCCTTTTGCTGTCGATAACCTCCATGACCAGGGGCAACTCATGCTCAAGGTCTTCCGGCAGCGTTAAGTCGGCAACGGTAAGCTCCTTTATTTCTTCGCGGGTGTAGCCGAGCATGTCCGCGAACGCCTGGTTGCAGTCCTGAAAGCGCCCCTGGGGGTTAGCAATAGCGATGCCGGTGAGCGAACGTTCGAAAATAATTCTATATTTTTCTTCAGCCTGTCTGAGAGATTCCTCAGTTTTTTTATAATTAGTGACGTCGGTGGAAATGCCGCAAAGCGCGACGGGGGTGCCGTGTTCATCCTGAACACGTTGTATGCGGCAATTCAAAAGAACTTCCTCGCCTTCAGCGGTGTAGTTGACCACCTCACCGCGCCATGCGCCGTCACGCAAGGCTTTTTCCAGGATCACAGCCTGGGTAGCGCCGCGGGCGGCATTTTCGCCGAAGACGGAAATGGGTCTGCCTTTGAGATCTTTGAACGGGTAGCCCAGCATATGGGTCCCGGCCTTGTTGACGTAGGTAATGATGCCTGCAGGATCTGTTAGGACGACTAGATCCTGGATTTGATCAAGCACCATGTTTTGGAAAGCAAGCTTGTCCTCGGCCTGCTTTCGCGAGGTAATGTCCGTAATCCCCTCCAGGACATGCGTTGGCCTGCCATCCGCGTCCCTCACGGGGTGTGCGGTAAGCGCATACCATTTTTTGTCGGCCGGGTTGTACTGTTCGGTCTTTTCAACTTGCCCGGAATCAAAACATGCGCTGACAGGGCAATGGGGGCACGGTGACATGCTGCCCGCAAAACATGCGTGGCACGGTTGCCCGATTGCATATCTGCCGGCAAAGGCCGTTGCGGTGGTGTCGGAAAACCAGGCAACGGTCATATCCCGGTTGATGCTGACCAAGCATGTGTCGAGCGCGGTGAGAATGGCATCAATTCTGGGCTGTTCCGCGATATTTTGGAGCGCGGCGCCCTCATGGGGAGGCCCGGCTTCACCCGGTTCGAAGCACTCGTCTCCGGACTTCCGGCGCAAGGCCCGCAGTTCGGCGATGAGTTCTTCCCTGGTTTTGTCTTCGTCCCTGCCCATAGCGCCCCCCTCCGATAAAACAGCCTGTTACGACAAAAGGATTGTTTTGATCGCTAGCTGCGTCGTCTCACCTCGTTGCGGTTGCATACCAACCCGGATCATGGCGTTTATGCGTGCCGTTAATGTCAATAAAACATAAGCCGGCACCGGCCATAACCACACGGCCCAGGTGTGAGAAGAATTCCATCATTACAGCTAAATAAACAAAAAATACAGGAGTTGTCCAGTCGAAAAAAACTTCTTTCGGCTCGGCGGGGGATTGCGTTCTCCGTATTACGGCACGAAGAAAATGCGTCTATCGTGCAAGCGGTACACACAACTGAAAATGTTTTACCCCGTTGCCTTTTCCCTAGCGCATTTTCGCCTTGAAACAAGGCTCTCCCCTGAAACAATTTCCAA
>CAZFCK010000292.1:0-5124 GCA_964517355.1 uncultured Desulfovibrionaceae bacterium
GTGCCGCTTACAGATAAGGTCTTTCATGGCCAGCAGGCAAGGGTTTAAACCAAAGAGGCAGGTTGCCCAGGGCACAGGGACAACAAACATGCTGTTAACCAGCAATGCAAACACAGACATAACGTGATCCTTTTTAGCTCTAAACTTCCAGATTTACTTTCTGAAAAGACTTATTGGGCTACCCCTAGCTACGCCATTAGTTTTTGAGAATCTTTGCGTGGTGAGCCTATACGGCGCTTTAAACAAGTTTTAGGCTGTAGGGTTGTAAACAAAAAAGCCCCATGCATCCAGGGGCAGGCATTGCCAAGGGCACACAGAGCTGTGTGGTTTAACACACTCAATGATTATATATGGTTAAAGCCGTTTAAGGGTGCCATGGTTCCCATATTCCCAGGTTCCCACTCTTAAAACAACTCACTATTTTAAACCGTTATCAACACTCCCCTTTTATGACTACCCTTTGAGATCCACTCTTCACCAAGGAAAGCTTTAATAGGTTTAACTGGGAAGAACCGGGAGGAGGGGAGTTAACATGGTTCCCCCTCTAAGACAGGTGCTTTAAATCTAACTTAAAATATATTTAAATTATATGGATCCCCCCCCTCCCCCCTTAGGTCTTATCTTTAACACAGGTGTTTTAAATGAAGTTTTAAACCTAGTTTTAATTTAAGTTATTATTAAAGATATTCCTCTGGGTAGTTCCCCCTCTTTTAGTTCTAAACTAGTTTTAAATATATTTGAATTATATCCATCCCCCTTTCCCCTTCTACTAAGAATGCAACTTAATTGATTTAGCCGATATATCAGGTAGTTATGACGGAGAAACAAACCATTCTTTTTGCTAGGTAACGAATTGATACTATTTGCTATATCAAGAGAGGGATGTAGTTCTGGAACTTAGATATGAAAGGTCTCATTTTACAAACAATATACACATGTTATTTACCTATAGACAGATATGATCACACATTCAGTGAAATACGAAATTAAAACTTACCGATGATCCTTGCCGGAATCAGACATATACTCAATTATTTTCTCAGCTAATATAGGCTCAATTTTTTTCTTAAAAGATTGACCTATTGACGTACCGACGATTACTTTAATATTTTTTACAGTTTTAGTTTTTATTTCTGATTTTTGTATCGATTTGAAAGTCTCATCGAGGAATCCAGAAAAATTATTGGTTGGATATAGCGGTAATTGCAAGTCTTTAAAATCACCTGGATTTAAAAGTATAGGAAATGTTGAAGGAAAAAGTTGTTGGTAGTAATTTTTCCCTATTTTCCAACCAATTAGTGTTATATTAACCGGTATTTGAGACTTATTTGTTATAGAAATTACACAATAATCCAATTCTGGAGTACCATTAAGATAAATTTTCCTTAAACCAGCATGGACGCCTAGTTTGGCTTTGTTTTTGTAAATACCAAACCACAAGGAAAGTAGGACCGCAGCACAAGTGAAAAACCCGCTAAACCAAGTGCCGAGAACACCCCATAATTGAATAGTTACGGTGTCCATTTTAAATAAGCTCCCTCGTGAAAACTTTATTCCAAGAGTCAAACAACCTAATAGTCTTGATTACTATAAGCAGTGTATATTTTAAATTGTTCTCATAACATTTAGCTATGGATATTTTAATGATTCATGAATAATAAGTTCTTAGATCGATCTTCTACAAGCAAACCTCATCCTCAACAGCGGCTATTTCATCAGCAGTTATGCCAATGTAGCGCCTGGTGATAGCCGGGCTACTGTGACCGAACTTGGCTTGGATCAACTCTAAGGGCACACCCTTTTTCCTGGCATGATAACCCCAGGTCTTCCTAAGGGTGTGAGTTCCACAGTCCTCATTGACACCCGCCTTTTTGCACCAGACTTTAAGCAAGCGCCAGACCTGGACGCTATCGACCGGTTTGGAGGATCTCAGGGATTTAAACAGGTAGGTGTCCCTCTCCGGGTAGTCTGTCTGATTAAGGAACCACTCTAAGGCTTCCCTGGCAGGCTTGTTGATAACGGTCTTCCTTTGCTTCCTGGTTTTCTTCTCCCTGATGGTGAAGGAAGGTTTAACCAGGTACTGCTCGTCTATCACATCACCCAGCTTTAAGGCCAGTAGGTCAGAGATCCTCAGGGCAAAGTTAATACCCAGCACAAAGAGCAGGTAATCCCTGGGGTGACCTTCGGTCTTGAGCATGGATCTGATCACAGCGATCTTTTTAGGGTCTCGGATAGGCTCAACTGCTCTGGACATTTAGCTTGCCTCCACACAATGTTTAAGCTTTATATAGCAGTTTTGTTGTGCGGATTCAAGGTTAAGGTGAATTGGCCAAAGGCCAAAATGTATTACCTGCTTAATTTCAGCACGTTGATATTTTAGCACCAACACAAGAGAACATACATTTTATTGTGTTAATTCAAGTAAGACTTAGCTCCTTCCCCAAAGGCTTACCCCTTTGGCCCTTGGCAATCCCTACCAGGTCAACCCAACCAACAAGGCAAGAGGTTTTCATGAATAGGCAGTAGGGGAAGACTAATGATTTTGTCTGATGCTCTGAGAAAAAAACCGGTACCGGGGGAGGAAAATGCACAAAGCGCCATATATATGAGCTCACGAAAATTTGTGAAATAAAATTTGCCTGGGATGGGGTTCTGCTGCTATATCGGTTTTGTGCTACCTGGAATTTTAAGTGGAAAAGAGCTAAATTTGCGGAAAAGGTGGCGGAGTTGTTCACTCCAGTGAATCCTACTCCCTCCGCCAACATACCTTATCTTACTGCGTTTCTTAATAAATCAGTAAAAAACACCGCAAATTTGCTCAACTGTTACAGTTCCCTGTTACAGCGGAGTGAAAAATCATGTCCAAAATGGGCCGCCTGGTTCGTCGTGGAAACTTCCGGGAAGAATGTCTGAATATGGATTGGTTTTTATCGCTTGCCGATACCCATAAAAAAGATCGAACAAAAGTACTTGGATTATAACAGTTTCAGGCCTCATTCCTCCCTGGATAATAGGCTCCTGGATCAGTTTATGGAGGAGGCCTCAGAAAGCCGAATTTTTCTACAGTTGCCCGGTACCGTATAGGGGTGAGGCGCCTGGCCGCAGAATGGAAACAGAAAAAATTAAGTATGATCATATTTGCCAGGAAAGTGCGGACAGGAAAGGCCATGCCGATTGCCATGGTGCGCTCTTGGCTCGGGTGGAGGACGTAAGCTGCAAGTGAAAACACCCCCACTCTTAGGGCAGAGTGGGGGTGTTAAATTAATCATATAATAGGGGCGCTACAATCCGAGCCTGTTGTTTCCATAATTGTTTTGCCCGCAAAACTTTTCCCGCGCCCTGGCGCTTTTCACCAAATACGAAACCAGATAGCCGGCTACCAAAGTATAAGGACTCAATCTATACATAACCGCCGCCGAGACTTCTTAAGTCTTCAATCATGTCAGCCCCCTCCGCAACTACTCTCACATATAGCTCCCCCTCGCCCATGTATTCCACATCGATATAATAGGTGCCTTTTTCGCTTACACTCTTCTCTATCGTGGCCCTAAAGCCAGACCCACTTCGGTAAAACCATGCACTTGAGGGAGCTTTCAAGCCAATCCGTTCAATACCCTCGCTCTGAAAACCCCAAACATTTATTGTTAATTTGGTCTTGCCCTTCACCTTGAAGGAGAATTCTTCATGCCCAGGAAACTGGCGATAGGTAGGCGTAGCAAAAGTGTTATTCAGCATCGAAATCTCGTTATCCTCAGGTTCCTCAGGTTCCTCATCCTTAGTCCCATACTCCTCCTGGGCCTTTGCGCTTTTCACCAAGTCCGAGACCAGATAACTTGCCACCACTGGGGCCACAAAAGCGGCCGCTCCAGCCTTTCTTATGAAATTCCTACGGGAAGGTGTAGTGTTCTGGGTCTGAGTTGTTTTTTCACAATTTGTTGTGTCTTCCATTGAGATCTCCTTTGAAGTCATTTGTGGACATTAATATCTGAACTGTAGTTTCAGGGGTGCCGTTAAAAAGGTAGTAGGTGTGGCAGCTTTTTAAAAAAGCGTTCAATCTTTGCAGGTGTGCGCCGAACTCCAGTCTGCCAGGTGCGCATTGTTCCAAGAGCAAAGGTAAAAGTTCATGGGCAGGCGCCTCATCCATGCGTGAGCTTTGGCCAAAATTGGGGCGGATATAATAAACCGCAGTGGGTTTTATATGCGGTGCGCACCATTTTTGCCCCATATCGGTGGGGTCCATGAATACAAAGGGCATAGTGGAAAAGTGCAGAAAACCAGGGCGGTCATTGTATAGGGAGCGCAGTTCGGGAAAAATCTCCAACGATGGCTTTTTTAGGTGAAAGCGTCTAGGGTAAACCCTGGCTCCGTTATCTAGGATCAATAATTTTTCATCGCCGTAGACTAAAACCCCTGCCTTGAGCAAAGCAAGTGCTGTGGTGGTTTTGCCTGCGCCTTGCGCACCCACGAAAACGGCATCACCACCAGGCAGATTAGCCGCAAAACCATGCAATCGGGGAGGTCCGCCCAAAACCCTTTGAGGGAGCGTTTTTTCAAGCAGCAGGTGCAGAGCATAAACCGCATCTCGGGGTGTTTGCCCCAGAAGGTGGACCTTGCCTTCGGCCAAAAGCCGGTAGCCCTGCGGGCCATGCTCCACCACCAGTTCCAGCAGGGTTTGTGGAACAATGCCGGGTTGAAGCGGATTAGCCACGAACTCACCAGCCAACTCGGCAAACTCCGTGTCAGGAAGTTTAAGCCTTATTTTTATATCGAGCACCTGCCATTGTATGGTTGTACCAGCCATATGTTGCCTTACCATGGAGCAGCCGATTCTTGCCAAGAAGCCTTCAGGGGAAAGGCCACTTTGTTGATCAATCATTCTCCCGGCCACCACTCTTTTGATTCTTGTATTCTTCTTGCGCCCCAGCGCTCTTAACCAAGTCCGAAACCAGATAACTTGCCACCACCGGGGTCACCAAAGCGGCATCTGCCGTTTTCTTTATACAAGCTCTACAGGGGAGTAGAGTTCCGTGTCTGTTTTTCTGCGGTGATGATTCCTTTCTCGAGCATGTCGTCAATGGCCCCGTTCACCAGGGCCAAATTTTCCTTGTCCAATTCATAATTCAG
>CAZFCK010000293.1:0-5103 GCA_964517355.1 uncultured Desulfovibrionaceae bacterium
GTTCCAGAGAAATGCATAAGAGCATCTAGCGCTTTTCAAGCGTGAGATGCTCTAACAAAGGGTTTTCCCTCTCGCATTTTCTTTTAATGATGAATTTAGAAACACAGCCTAATTCTTCGTATTGAACAACGTACGGAGCATCTCCTCCACGTCTTCCTGGGGCATCGGCTTGGACAAGTGATAGCCCTGGGCCGTATCGCAGCCCATTTCCGTGAGTTTCCGCAGTACCCCCGGGGTTTCCACTCCTTCCGCGGTCACGGAGAGGTCGAGGGTGTGAGCCAGGGCCACGATGCGCGAGGCGATATCCGCGTCGCGGTTGTCGCGGTCCAGTCTTTGGATAAAGGAGCGGTCCATTTTGAGAACATCGAGGGGCAGGCTGCGCAAATAGGCCAGGGACGAATAGCCTGTGCCGAAATCGTCCAGGGCCGTGCGCACGCCGAAATGGTTCAAGGTGCCCAGAATGTCGATGGCGTGCTCCAGATCCTCCACCAGCATGGATTCCGTGATTTCCAGGGTCAGGAGATTGGGAGAAAGGCCCGTTTGCTGCAATGTGTCGCGCACGAGTTCCACCGGATCGCTTTGGTACATTTGCCGGGGCGACATGTTGACGCTTATTTGCAACGGGTTGTCCCGGCAATACGTGTCGTTCCATTTCGCAACCGTGGAACACGCCTCGCGCATGACGAAGGCGCCCAGATGCAGAATGAGTCCGGTTTCCTCGCTCAGCGGAATGAAGGTCGCCGGTGAGACCATGCCGCGTGTGGGGTGCCGCCAGCGCACCAGGGCCTCGAAGCCGATGAGGCGCCGGTCCGGAAGGCTGAAATACGGCTGATAATAGAGCAGCATTTGCCCGGAAGCGAGGGCTTCGCGGAGTTCATATTCCAGGTGCATGCGCTCCATGACTTGTTTGCGCATATCCATGGTGAAGCATTCGGTGTACCCCCTGCCCAGGGCTTTGGCCTGATACATGGCGATATCCGCATCGCGCAAGACCTGTTCCGGCGTCACATATTCGGGTTTGCCGTAGACCACGCCGATGGAGGCGGAGCAGCGGATTTCGAATTCCTGGACCTGCATGGGCGTTTCCAGGGCGCGGTGCAGGGCGTCCGCGGTGCGCAAGACATCAATGGCGTCCACCACGTGCGGGATGAGGATGGCGAATTCATCGCCGCCGAAGCGGGCCGTCAGGCGGTGCTCTCCCGCCGCCAGATGCAGGCGGCGTCCGATGCTGCGCAACAGAGTGTCGCCCACGTGGTGGCCGAAACTGTCGTTGACGAGCTTGAAGTTGTCCAGATCCAGAAAGAGCACGGCATAGCGGTTGTTTTTGGAAACCAGCGCCTCGTGCATGGTCAGTTCCAGCTGTTGCAGAAAGAGCGCCCTGTTGGGCAATTCCGTGAGCAGATCCTCGTATGCCTGGCGCGTGAGCCGCTCCTCGAACCGTTTGCGTTCCGTGATGTCCCGGGAAAAGCTGGCCAGCTGCACGGTGTTGCCCGCCTTGTCCCGGATGGGGTGTATGCGGACGTGGTACCAGTTTTGCCCCCGTTTTTCTTCGAAGGCGATGATGGCGCCTCCGGCCGCGGACTGAGCCATTTTTTCCTTTCTGAGGACGGCGGAGGCGGGGGGCAGGTCGTCCAGGAGATTGCCGCCCATGAGTTCGGAAGGCATCTTGTCGCGTCTGGCGGCCGCGATGGGATTCATGTCGATGATGATTCCGTGGACATCCGCGAGAATTACGGAGTCCGTGGTGGCGTTGAGCATGGCCCGGATGCGTTCGCGGCTCTCGAAGAGTTCCTTTGCCCCTTGCTCTTGTTCGTGTTGCCGGCGTTCCAGTGAATCGGCCATGGCGTCGAAGGAAAACGCCAGCCGGCCCAACTCGTCGGCGCCGTGGGGCAGGAGGGTGCGCGCCTGCAGCTCGCCCTTGGCGATGCGCTGCGACGTCTCGATCAACTTTTCCATGGGGTCGAAGAGCAGTTTGGCGCAGAGCACGCGCCCCACGATGAGTACGCCCAGGGCCACCAGACAAGCCGTCATGATGCTGGTCAACAAATAGGCGTTGGCCTTGTCGAGGACCTCTGCTTCAGGGATGCCCATGCGCAGAAAGATGTCGTTGCCTTGCGTGTCCATGCTCATGGGCTTGAAGGCGTAGAGCCGCAGCACGTTGTCGAGCCCGGTTCCCTGGAGCACTCCTTCGCTCTGCTCCTTCAGCATGGCGACCTGCACGGAATCCTGCACCGGTTTTCCCTGCCAGCGCTCCGGAGAGGGCCAACGATAGAGAATGGTGCCTTCCCGGTCGCTCATGACGAACGTGGCGCCGCGGGGCAAGCCCGCCATGTCGATGATCTGGCCGGCGTAGGCAAGGTCATAGTCCAGCGCCAATACGCGCTGCACCACGCCCTTATTATTCACCACGGGCTGCACCAGGGTGATGACCATTTTTCCCGTGATGGGGCAGGTATGGTATGTTCCCACCGTGAACCGGCGAGAGGAAACGGCTTGTTGCAGCGTTTTCTTGTCGCTGAAGCTGTTGCGCGTGAAGTCGCCCACCGCCGAGGCGTAGATCCTGCCATTGGGGGTCGCGGCATAGATGTTGGCGAATTGCGGATAATGCTTGAGCAGGGCCAGAAGAAGTTCAGAGGCTTCGCCGGAAGCCCCTGAAGAGAGTTGCGGCACTTCGCACAGGGAAAGAAGCAACATGCGGGCCGCGTTCACAGCCTGCTTGTGTTCTCCGCCGATCAGACGGATGAGGCGCAAGGCGTTTTCCTGGGCCATGACCGCGGCGTGTTGCCGGAAATTGAGCCCGGAATAAATGCTTATGCACAGCATCGGCACAAGCGCCATAAGAACGACGGCCAGTATCAACAATTGTAGATTACGGAGAAATGCAAACACATTAGCCTTCGAGTTCTTTCATGAGCGCTTCGAGAGATTCGGCGATCTGCGCCAGTTCCCGCGCAGCGATAAGCGATTGCTCCATGCCTGCCGCGGATTCAGCGGCGATTTGCGACACCTGATCCACCGCGGTGTTGATCTGTTCGGAGGCTGCTGATTGTTCTTCCGAGGCCGCGGCGATGGATTGCACCTGGAGCGCGGTATTGTCTGAAAGCGTGAGAATGGTTTCAAGCGCGTTCGCCGAAGCCAGGGCCTGTTCATTGGCCATTCTCACGGCTTGAGACGCGTTTTCCATATTTTCCGTGGCGGTGTTCGAAGCGTCTTGAATGGCCTTGATCCGCTGTTCGACTTCGTGGGTCGCGCTCATGGTTTTTTCAGCGAGCTTGCGCACCTCGTCCGCCACCACGGCGAAGCCTTTTCCGGCGTCTCCGGCCCGTGCGGCTTCGATTGCCGCGTTGAGGGCCAGCAAATTCGTCTGGTCGGCGATTTCATTGATAACGGTGATGACCTCGCCGATGCCTTGCGCGTCCATACTGAGTTTGCGCATGGTTTGTTTGAGCGCTTCCGTTATCTGATTGACGGCTTTCATGGAATCGCCGGCCTGTTGCACGACTCCGGCTCCCTGGGAAGCGTTGTGGCTCGCCTCCTGAGCCGCCTGTGACGCCTGCCCCGCGTTGCGGGCGATCTCCATCACCGTGGCGTTCATCTCTTCCATGGCTGTGGCGGTTTCAATCATGCGGTCTTTTTGCACGGCCGCGCCTCTGGCCACCTGTTCGGCCATGGCCGAGAGTTCCTGCGCCGCTTCGGCCAGTTTGCTGGTTATTGCCATGGCCTCGCCCGCCACGCGGACGTTCTTTTCAAACATTCCCTGTACGCGCTTTTGCTGCTCAAGGGCCTGGGCTTCGGCCTGGCGAGCCTTTTCTGCCTGGGTGGCCGCCTCGATCTGCTGTTGCTCAACGGCATGGATGGTCGCGTTGAGATGCTGCACCATGTCGGTCACATGGTCGCGTAATTGGGCGAATTCGCCTTGGAACGTGCCGGTCGGTGCCGCGCTTCTGTCGCCTCCGGCCACAGCTCGCGTGTATCCACGCAGGGAATCGAGAGAACGCGTGACGCCGCGCACCGTCCACCAGATGAGCAGACAGACCACAAAGGCGGTGGCGAGTTCGATGATATTGATGACCAGGGCGTTCAGAGCGCTGAAACGCTCGCGTTTTTCCCGGTAATGCGTCTTCAGCTCAAGGACGAGTGGTTCCATATCGCGTCCCTGTTTGACAAGGGCGTCGATGAGTTCGCGCTCACGCTGCATGCTTTTGGAGTAGTTGTCGAAGGCCATGGTATAAGCTTCCAAAAGCAGTTGCAGCTGCGAACCCGTGGCGCCGTCGGCGATCTGCAAGTCATGGATGACCTTCTTCAGCTCGGTATGCCGGGCCGCGAAGATTTCACCGTATTTTGCATCGCTTCGCTGCAGGAAATTTTTTTCGGCGCGTCTGAGTTCCAGGAGGGCGATACGCGCGTCCTTGTCGTGAACCGCTTCGAGCGTGCTGTCCATGTTGCGGGCGGCTTCGACAAAATCGCCCAGAAGACCTTGCGTTTCGTCAAGACCCATCTGTTTCATAAGTTCGGCCAGGTCTTGCAGATCTTTTTGATAGGCGCTCACTTCGCTGATGGCGCGTCTGCATTCCACATCCTGTGAAGGGTCGATGGCCGCGATATGCTGCAGGCTGCCGCGCAGCAGGTCCAATTGCTGGGTTGTCTTGTCCACGTAGATGAAATCATGGCGCATTATAAGGTTTTTTTCGTGCCGCCGGGCTTGCAGCACCTGGATTTCCCCTTCAAGGGCCAACACCTCGAGTTGCGTGAGTTTTGTTGTCAGACGTTCATCCACCAGGCTCGCGATAAAAATGCCGATAAACCCCCCCAGTGCACAAAAAAGCAATAGATATAGACGGCCTTTGATGGACATGGCTCGCTCCTGTGAAAAAATGAACAAACGTGTTTCACTATGGTCACAAAAGCAATATTTAGGCCAAGTTCAAGGACAAAACAAGTGCAAAAATTGGCATAGATGGGGGTGGCGTATATATGAAGCCCCAGTCATACTTTAACAACCCTTTACAAAGTGTAAAAAAGGCTGACACCGAAGCTGGATTTTGGAGCTAGCGCATTTTCGCCTTGAAACAAGGCTCTCCCCTGAAACGATTTCCAATTGTT
>CAZFCK010000294.1:0-5076 GCA_964517355.1 uncultured Desulfovibrionaceae bacterium
CTTGAAACAAGGCTCTCCCCTGAAACAATTTCCAATTGTTCCAGGGAAATGCATTAGAGCATCTCACGCTTTTCAAGCGTGAGATGCTCTAATGTTTGACGAAATGAAAAACGGCGCCCGAAAAAACGAGCGCCGTTGCATGCAGTATGTAACATAACAGTTGATTACGTGTTAACTAGTTGACATCCCTCGCGAATGACTATGCATTCCCGGTCGCTATTTCGAGTTGAATTTTGAAATTTTCTCGAAATAGCGAAAAAGAAACACACAACCTACAAGGATGACGCCGGTCAAAACGTAGGACAGTGCCATATCTGTCTCCACTGTAAGAAATTACGAATTACATTGAGCGTTGCTGTAAAACAGCTTTTTTGCGCCCACAAATGCCCACCCAATAATGAAGATTGACGCATTTAATCCCTGCTTTTTAAAAAGTCAACAGCTTTTCACCTTCTTTTTTATAAAAAAATACAGACATGGAGCACATGCGTTGCATCAATAATGTATTTTGTGGACATGTTGCATCTTGTCTAAAAAAGTACACCAGTTCTTTCAAAAATGTAAAACGTTATACTTCCCTACCTGCCTCGAAAAACTTCACGGAATGACGCCGACAATCCCAGCGAGGTGCTTTGTGCGGCGAATTTGTCAGAATAATTATGATATTAATTGATATCTGATTGATAATGGCTTATTTTGCCACCACGTTATTATATGAGCGATAGCGCCATCTTGACCTGTTCAACTTCCGTTAAAACACAGTTCAAATCCTCGGGAACAAGATAATGACATTTGAGCGGATGAAATTGAAAAGCATCACTCTACGTTTGGTTTTGAAATGTACATTCATATTATACTTTTTTTTATTGACATCAGTCGTTTACTCGGCCCATGCGGAGGATGTCGTCTCCATTGCGGCCTCACCTGTCGCAACGTTGCAAGTTGATGATGTCGAAATCGGCTATCGTATCTTCGGCAATGGTGATCCATTGCTGTTGATAACAGGGTACGGGATTACCATGGAAGGATGGGATTCCTTGCTCATCTCTTCCTTGGCGGAAAAGTACAAAGTCATTATTTTCGACAACAGAGGCATGGGGTATTCCTCTGCATCTCAACAAGAGTTCACCCTGTCGCTTTTTGCCGGCGACGCTGCCTCGGTGCTTAAGGCTCTGAATATTTCCAACGCTCACGTTATGGGATGGTCCATGGGGGCGCTCGTCGCCCTCGAAATGGCGCGTTCCAACCCTGAAGCAGTGAGGAAACTTATCCTTTACGCCCCATGCGTGGATAAAAGGCACCTCCTGGACGTTGTGCAACGCATGACCGCCATGACCGGCCAGGAACTTGCGCAGAATCTTTTTCCCCAGGCATGGGTCCAACAGCACCCGGATATTTTTTCACGGTTGCCCCAGCAGACAGTGCCGCCCACGGCCGATATCGTGTCACGCCAGCGGCAGGCCATGGCTCAATGGGCCGGCCCGGGCGACATGCTGCAGAAGTTGAGAGTTCCGACGCTTCTTGTTGTGGGGCAGGATGACTGGGTGACGCCCCCGCAATGCAGCATTGACATCGCCGCCCAGGTGCCGGGGGCATGGCTGGCGCGTTTTAATGGGGCGGGCCACTGGCTGATGTACCAGGCTCCCAAAGAACTGGCGGGAGTGGTGCGCAATTTTCTAGAAACCGAAGAAAATCTGCTGCACAAGCAGTAGAGTACAATAGTGTATGCGTTGCTTGGCAAGGATGTCCGAACAGATGGAGTTCTTTTCTCCGGTAAGGCATAACTCTCTGTTGGAGACACCCTTTTATGGTCCCCCTATTATTTTCCGAGTGTAAAAAGGAGATAGACAGCATGAACGTTCCACCTTGTGTTTCCACTTGCCGTATGCTCGGGAGCATTGTCGTGTTGCTGAGTTGTATCATTCTTTTTTCCCCAATCGTGAGCAGCGCCGCGAGCTTACTTGACGCTGCCGCATTGGAGCAACACCTTGCCCAAACCGGTAGTGCGCGTGTCATCGCGTCATTCGAAGTTACCGGCTACGATGCCTTGCTTTCGGATTCTCTTTCCCAGGAGCAAGCCCGCCCCGGTTTTTCGGCCAATAACGCCGGACCGTTGGATCAAAACCTTGCCGCTGCCATCAGCAACACCGCTGTCAGTGTGGCGAATCAGGTTTCCCTTGGAAGCGTGCAACTGGTGCGGTCTTTTTCTATAATTCCGGCGGCGGTGTACACGGTGGATCTCGCCGGTCTTCAGGGCCTGGCGTCTGTGCCTCAGGTGCAGACCATACAACTCGATAAGGCGCGTGCTCTCCCTACTCCTGTGAATCCGCAACCTGCCGCGCCCCAACTGCAACAATCCACGAAAGTCATCGGCGCCGATGCGCTGTGGGCCAAAGGCATTACTGGCGAAGGCTGGTATATCGCCGTGTTGGATTCCGGCATTCGCCCAACGCATGAGTTTTTTACCGGAAAAGACATTGTTGAAGCGTGCTTTACCACGAAGGATCCAGCGGAAAACCCCAATGCGAGTCTTTGCCCCAATGGAAAAGACTATATGTTCGGACCGGGGGCGGCCCGCCATTATTACAACCTCGAAGGAGTTGTCTCCGGTTGGGACCACGGCACCCATGTCGCAGGCATTGCCGCCGGGCATCTGCCCAGCGGTACCTTGAACGGCGTGGCGCCCGACGCAAACATCATTGCCATTCAGGTTTTTTCGGATGGATTTCTTCCTGACCAGTGCGACGAGGGACTTCCGACCTGCTCAGAGGCTTTTGACAGCGACCAGATGTTCGCTCTGGAATACGTTTACCTGTTGCGCACGACATATCCCATCGCCGCTGTCAACTTGAGTTTGGGAGGTGGAGACAACAGCACGTGGTGCGACGACGCAGAACCGCTGTACACTAAGCTCGCCAATGTGTTGCTTGCGGTGGGCATTCCCGTGGCTGCAGCCGCGGGCAATGGTTCCCGCTGCGGCTTTGTCGATCATCCGGCCTGTATAAGATCCGTCGTCGCCGTAAGCGCTACGGATAATTACGACGTTATCGCGGATTTCAGCGATTACGCGGAGGGGTTGACAACCCTTTTTGCGCCCGGGGTGCAGATCGTATCAGCAACAGCCGATACCGACACCAGCTTTGAGGCCTGGGACGGTACTTCCATGGCCACGCCTCATGTGGCCGGCGCTCTGGCCCTGCAGCGGCAGGTGGAATCCTTCGCGGCGGCGGAAAGTCTGGTGCAAGCGCTTGAAGACAGCGCGCAACCTGTGACATTTGACCGTTGCATCGCCCCCGAAGATGCAGACCTGCGCATTCAAGTGGACGAAGCAGTGAATACTGGCGCGGGCGTGCCTCTGCTTCCGGCGTGGGGCTTGGCGCTCAATGTTCTTCTTCTGGGGCTCGCCGGTGTTTTTCTGCGGAGAAAGCGTTCTTAACTGGGGTCGTGGCCGGTAAAGAGATTTGCCGTAGGATGGAGAAGCACATTATTCCCGAGGGAAAGACCTCCAGCCTTGCTGCCGCCATTCTGTATTGCGCACAACGGCGGCGCTTACCAGCTCGCGGCTGAACGAGGTTTTTCCCTCGGGTATTCTTTTCGAACCTGTCTGAGGATGAATGATCTCTTCAGGCCGGGCTTAGAATGAATGTTCATGTATTTGTTGTAACATCATTATATGTTTTGAAAAATGATCTTTTTTTACAAAAATCTGGAAATAGTTGTTGACACAACGCCGTCACATAACTATACATTCTTTTCGCCGCATGAAGCGGCGCCAATTGTGGGCCATTAGCTCAATTGGTAGAGCAGCGGACTCTTAATCCGTTGGTTAAAAGTTCGAGTCTTTTATGGCCCACCAGGAATTACAAGCCCTTACGGTCAATAGCCGTGAGGGCTTTTTTCGTGGGGGATAATTCTCTCCCCCATCTCTCCCCCATGTTATGGGAACAAGCGGGAAAGTGTGGGCGCTCCCGCCTCCACGATCATGGAAGCCATAAAGGCGTCCGGCATCAAGGGCCCGTTCGTTTCGGCAAACGGTCAGGTGCGCGTGCCGCCCAAAAAGGTGGCGCAGGTCCGGGAAGCGCTGCGCATGGACGAGAGCGAAACACAAGAGAACCCCCGGAGCCAAATTGACGGCACCCAACTTTCCAATTCCTATTACCGCGCCTGGGCCGAAGAGACCGAAGGCCGGGGCAAGAATTTCTCCTCCTGGATATGGGAGCAACACACGCGGTTTTCCGAGGAGACATATGAATCGCCCTCCAGTCTGGGCGACAAGTACAAACAGGAATTTTTGAAATGGATGGGGCGGGACGCCGCCGGCGCAAAAATGAATACCATGCAAGAGGAGCCCGCAGAAAAGCGGTGGAGGGTCGCGTCACCGTCTGAAGTCCCTTACGAGCTGGCGATGTCGGCTCATGCCGGGTCAAGCTTCGTGCCGGAGGATCGCGCCAGGTCCAGACAGCGCGAATACGCCGACACGATGCAATCCATCCACGACGACCTCGAACGGCGAGTCCCGGAGGACATGCGGGGCGACCTCAAGAGCGAGTTCGCGCAGTTCAAAAAGGGCTACCTCTCCCGCTACAAGGCCGCGCTGCAGGCCGATTCCCGAACCATGAGCAGCATGATTGCCGGGCCTTCGAAGTTCCCCACGCAACGGAACCAAAAGCGCCTGGACGCCGCGCAAGGCCGTTGGGAAGCCCTGGCGCAGTACAAAGAGAAGGCCGTGCGCGCCATGCGGAAAAATCTGGGGATCGACAAGGGCAAGGCTATTTCGTCCGACGCTGAGGATGCGGTTGAACAGGTCGAGAAAAAGATTGCGGATCTCTCCAGTGCGCAGGAGCATATGAAGCGCGTCAACTCCGAATACCGCAAACACAAGGGCGGCATCGACAAGATGGACGTGTCCGAGAAAACAAAAGACGCGGTACGCAAATGGGAGGAAGCGCGGAAGACGCAGGCGCATCTTGGCGACAAGCCGTTTCCCTCCTACGCGCTGTCAAACAACTCCGCCAATATCAATCGATTGCGCAAAAGGCTGGAAGGCCTTTCCGCAAGCAAAGGCATGGAGACCTC
>CAZFCK010000295.1:0-4953 GCA_964517355.1 uncultured Desulfovibrionaceae bacterium
GTTCCAGAGAAATGCATAAGAGCATCTAGCGCTTTTCAAGCGTGAGATGCTCTAGGGAGCACAAAGATGATACTGTAATGCGCCTGATATCATCACCAAGCCGCATAATGCCATTTCCCATTTCTAAGGAAACGCTGATTAATTCACTGGATATGCGAGGGGGAGAACCCTTTTCAAAGGGGTTCCCCTCTCGCATTTTCTTTTCATAATGAATTTAGAAACACAGCCTAGCGCATTTTCGCCTTGAAACAAGGCTCTCCCCTGAAACAATTATCAATTGTTCCAGGGAAATGCATAAGAGCATCTAGCGCTTTTCAAGCGTGAGATGCTCTAGAAATGGGAAACGGTATTATTCATTTAGACCAACATATCAAAACGCTCTGGGAAGGTTCTCTCCCCTGACTCCTTTTTTAATACTGTTAACCTTATAATATCGTATAGATACTGCATCGTCTCCGGCATTGTCACCATACCGAGCAATTGCCTCATCCGCAACGTGGACAGGGGTGTTTGGCGCCGGCATCATGGGCAGGCAACGGTATGCGAATTTCGGTGATTACTGTGGAGTCGAAATCGTGAGCAGGACGAGCGCGTGGACGGCTTTGGGGAATAGCGGCTGGCGGTTAGGATTCTCCTTGCGGTAGTGAATCCATGAGTTCGGAAAGGTGCTGCAGATGCTCCTTTTCCTCGCTGGCGAGATATTGGAGAAATTCGCGCACGACGCCGCTGCCGTGCTTGAGTGCGCGCAGGTAGAGATCAAGAGCTTGGGCCTCCACCGCCATGGCAAAGCACAGGATTTCGTGAATGCTGTCCAAATCGACGCCTAGGCGCGTCATGTAATATTCCGGGGGCAATCCTTCAATCAGGGGGCGGGGCACAATGGAAGGGACGGGGTTTCCCGTGCGTTTTCTGTACAGCGCCGCCACGGCGGTTTTATGCTCGTTTTCAATGTCGGCCAGCGTGGTGAACACGGCGGCGGATTCTTCATGCGTCACCCGGGCGGCCATGTTACGGTAAAACACCTCGAGAGTGCCTTCCATGATGTGCGCAGTGGTCAATGCGTTTTCCATGGACTCGGGTTCCTGAAAAAGGGCTAGGCCTTCGTCATATTCGCCGTAGCCTGTCCACCCCTTCCAGGCCTTGTACCCTCCCTCGAGATTTAGAACCTTTGTAAAACCATGGCGGTAAAGGATTTGGGCCGCCACGCGGCTGCGTCCCCCGATGGCGCAATAGACAAGCACGGGCTTGGTCTTATCGAGTTCATCCATTCTGTCCAGCAAGTAAAGTATGGGCAGGAGCGTGGCGCCGGGGATGTGTCCGCAGTGATATTCATTCGGCTGTCGCACGTCGATAAGTTGCAGCTCTGCACAAGCGGCGATGGTTTCGCGGGCTTCGGCTGCCGTAATCGAGCCCACGTTCGTGAGAGTATGCTTCCATTGCATGATCCGCTCCAATACAGTTTCAAAGTCGAAGTGGTCAAGCCGGTAACATCTGGTTGATCACAGGTGCGAATTATACCTTTTTATGCTCCATAAAAAAAGAGAAAAACTGCTAATAATCACAGTATTTCAAAAAGTTCTTCCCATAATAAGGGCTGGGCGCTTTGCTCGTTTTTACGGTGAAGATAATCCCATCCTTCTTCTGGAATGAGAGAAAGGGGAACGCGGTTCACGTATTGCTTGCAGTCGTCGCCCGAGCATTTACAGGACCAACCGCAAATATCGCATGTGCAGCCGCCGGTTTTGATGAGTTCTTTCACAGTTCCGGAATTGTCGCAACACGTGTCGCAAAGGTGCAGAATAGCGGAAGAGAGTCGTATCTGTTTTTTGGGTACAGACATCAAACTTACACTACCTGAGACTGGAGTGTTTGGCAAGGTGGGCGAATTCAGTGGTTGTTGAATTCAGGGTTTGATGTTACATGAAAGTTTCAAAGCGGTTGCCGTTTAGAAGTTTTCAGGAAAAATGAGGGTGGGCACATGAAGATTAGACTGCTTCTTATTGGTGGGGTGACGTTAGTTTTGCTTGTCGTTTTGGCCGTGTTGTCGCGCGACGATTATCTCCTTCTGGGCATGAGCCTTGCGGCATGCCTTCTTGTTCTCGCCGTTCTTTTCTTTTCAGTGCGCCAATTGATTACCCCGCTTGAAAAGACCTCGCACACCTTGGGTGTCGCGGCCGCTGGAAATCTTGATATCGATATTCACGACGGTGGCGCTCCAGAAATAGTAAAGCTTCAGGATTCCGTCAATGTGCTACTAAAAACATTGCGGGAAAAAATCAGCATCAATGATTCGATATTGGGTAATATCGTCATGCCCATGGCTCTGGTGGATCCGGATAAGACGATTCACTGGGTGAACGAATCCATGGTCAGGCTCACTGAACAATCTGGGAAACCCGCTGATTATTATGGGAAACCGTTTGCGGAATTCTTTTACAATGATCACCGGGAAACCCTGGTGGACAAGGCTTTGCGGGAGAAGAGCAAGCAATTCGTAAAAACGGAAATGCAGTCGCACAAAGGCAACACCAAGTATATTTCCATTGCAGCCGCGCCAATTTTACGCCCTGACGGCAAGATAATTGGCATTTTCACCTCGGTGATGGATTTTACCAATATCAAGCTCAAAGAAGACCACATCATCGCGCAGAATGGCTCCATTGCTCGCGGTGTGAACGAGGCCACCGGGGTTTCGGAACAGGTCTCCTCTTCCGCGGAGCAGCTTTCCGTACACATTCGCCAGGCCAGCAGAGGCGCTGAAGACCAGCTGGAGCGCACCACGGAAGTGGCCACCGCGGTGGAACAAATGAACGCGACCATTATGGAAGTGGCGCGTAGCGCGGGAATCGCGTCCGATACGTCGAGTTCGGCTCAGGAAACCGCGCAGCACGGCGCCATGCAGGTGCGGGACGTGATCAGGGTCATGGACGAAGTGAATGCCAAGGCCAATGAATTGAAGCAGGAAATGGACGGTCTAGGAGCGCAGGCTGAGGGCATCGGCCGGATAATGGCTGTGATCAACGATATCGCCGATCAGACAAATTTATTGGCCTTGAACGCGGCTATCGAAGCCGCACGCGCCGGCGAGGCCGGCCGCGGTTTCGCCGTGGTCGCGGACGAGGTGCGCAAGCTTGCGGAAAAGACCATGCAGGCGACGAACGAAGTCAGTTCCTTCATCAAGGCCATTCAGGACAGTGCGCGCAAAAACCTCGAGGTCACGGAAAAGACTACCCAGGTTATCGAACAAGCGACGGAATTGACGCATGCGGCAGGCGATTCTCTGAATAAGATCCTGCAGCTCGTGCAGAGTACTGATGATCAGGTACGCGCCATCGCCACGGCTTCGGAAGAGCAGTCCGCGGCAAGTGAGGAGATCAACCGCTCCACCAACGAAATCAATCGCATTGCCGGTGAAACCTCGCAAGCCATGAACAATGCCTCCAATATGGTGGCGGAAATGGCCCAACGCGCGACGGCGCTCAATGAGGCCATGGTGAGGATGAAACGGGAAGCGACCTCGTAGGAAATGGTTTCTTTTCTGATGCGCAAATCGGAATCCATGCCCCGCAGTTTCGTTTGATTTCCAACATCACGATTTTTCCAGGAGCATCCTGCCATTGAAGAGGCTGGGTGCTCCTGCTCATTTTGAGCAAATGTCGCGGATCGTTGTAACAAAAAGTCTTACTAAATAAGTATTCGCGGCTTGATTGAGTGAGGGTGGTTATCGTGAAGAACAGCATTGCTTGCCGGGCCACGGCGTCGCGTAGGTGAAAATTATGCCAGTTTTGCCGAATTCCGGGTATTCGCCTTTTTTCCCGTTTACCAATCCGCATGTGCAGACCGTCTTTCCGGTCGTGGCGCGCTCCCGGCCTGATATCGCATTCACGCGGGAGCGGCTGCCGACTCCCGACGCCGACTTCTTGGATCTCGATTGGAGCCGGGTAGATGCGCGGCGGCTCGCCGTGATCTGTCATGGTCTGGAGGGCAATTCACGTCGTAAATATGTGGCCGGTGCGGCGTTGTCCTTGAATCGCCACGGCTGGGACACCTTGAATTGGAATTTTCGCGGGTGTTCGGGAACGCCTAATCTCAGACCAAGGATGTACCATTCGGGAGTCACTGACGACTTGCACACCGTGCTGCAACATGGTCTGCGGCGGGGCGGCTACACCGCCGCCGCATTGGTGGGGTTCAGCATGGGGGGCAATCAGGTTTTGAAATATCTGGGAGAGTCTCCGGAGTTGGTGCCGGAACAGGTAAAGTGCGCGGCCGTATTTTCCGTGCCGTGCGACCTTGCGGAGGCTGCCGAAGTTATGGCGCGTCCAGGCAATCGAATATATATGCGGTATTTCCTGCACAGCTTGCGCGGCAAGGTCCGTGAAAAGGCCCGGCGATTTCCGGAAATCGGCTTGGATCTTACCGGCCTGGAGCGGATCAAGACTTTCAGGGAATTCGACGAACGCTTTACCGCCCCCTTGCATGGATTCGCGGGAGCCGGGGACTATTATGCCCGGGCTTCGAGCAAACAATATTTGCGGCATCTTCGCGTGCCGACGCTGCTGGTCAATGCGCAGGACGATCCTTTTCTCGCTCCGTCCTGCATGCCCCTTGAACTGGCGCGCGACAATGAAAATCTATACCTGGAAATGCCCCGCCACGGGGGGCATGTGGGGTTCGTATCGTGCAAGGGGCGTGAATACTGGTCAGAAAGCCGCCTCGCCGGTTTTTTTCACTCCATAATGGAACGCGAAGGGCGCCCCCACGGGGCTGTGTCTCCGGAGCATTTAACGCTTAAAATGATCGCTTGACGGCGGGCAAATCCAGCCTGCAATCAATTCGCGGCAAAGGGTTGCAAGAAAATCTTTGCAGAGACTTTCAACTTTTTCAAGGGTTAATTACTTTAGAGCATCTCACGCTTGAAAAGCGCTAGATGCTCTTATGCATTTCCCTGGA
>CAZFCK010000296.1:0-4945 GCA_964517355.1 uncultured Desulfovibrionaceae bacterium
ATTGGAAATTGTTTCAGGGGAGAGCCTTGTTTCAAGGCGAAAATGCGCTAGCGCATTATCGCCTTGAACCAGGGTTTACCGCCAGGCCCCCCCTTTTTGGGCTTATGGAATTTTGCCATAAAATTGCTATTATTGCAGCTTGTTC
This sequence comes from uncultured Desulfovibrionaceae bacterium, assembly GCA_964517355.1. Taxonomy (GTDB): domain Bacteria; phylum Desulfobacterota; class Desulfovibrionia; order Desulfovibrionales; family Desulfovibrionaceae; genus CAZFCK01. Next base: position 146 of record CAZFCK010000296.1, read on the forward strand.
TATCAACAAAATGTGTTGGAGACGCTCAAGAACCTTTTTTCAAAAGGTTCTTGAGCCGCCGGAGGCATTCCCAGTCCATAGTAACGGTGCTCTATGTTTTGAATTCTTCCTTGCGGATGCCGTATTTCGTGAGCAGCTTGTGCAACTGGCGCGCACTGACTCCGGCCTGCTCCGCGGATTTGTTGATCCGCCCCTTGTTGGTGGTCAGCAGTTCTTTGAGGTATTGCCGTTCCGCGCTTTCTTTGGCCGACGCGCGGAACTGCGCCAATGTGAGGCTCGTATTCATGGGCAGGCAGGTGGCCGCCGGCCCCATGGAAAAAATCTCCTGCGGAAAACTCTCTGGCGTCAGGACATGGGACGTTTCAAGAATAAAGGCGCGTTCAACGAGATTCTGCAGCTCGCGCACGTTCCCGGGCCACTCGTATTGCTGCAGGGCCTCGATGACCAGAGGATGCACGTCCTCGATGTCCTTTCCGTATTTGCGCTTGAAGTCCTGCAAAAAATACCGGGCCAGCAAGGGGATGTCCTCTATGCGCTCCCGCAACGGAGGAATTTCTATGGGAAAGACATTGAGCCGGTAATACAGGTCGCTACGAAACGTGCCTTGTTCGGTAAGTTTCTTCAAATCCTCATTGGTGGCGGCTATGATCCGCGCATCCGTCTCCAGGTCCGTTTCTCCGCCCACACGTTGAAAGGTGCGCTCCTGCAACACTTGCAGCAACCTGATCTGGGCCGCATGAGTGATGGTGCCCACCTCGTCGAGAAAAATTGTGCCGCCGTGCGCGATTTCAAACTTGCCCAGCTTGCGTTTGAGCGCCCCCGTGAACGCTCCCTTTTCATGGCCGAAAAGCTCGCTCTCGATAAGCGTATCCTGAATGGCGCCGCAATGCACGCTGATGAACTGCCTGTCCCCGCGTTCGCTGTGGCGGTGGATCAACCGGGCGATGACGCTCTTGCCGGTGCCGGTTTCCCCCGTAAGCAGCACCAAGGCGCTGGTGGGGGCGCACATTTTCACTTTTTCGAAGACTTTGCGCATGGCCGGACTGTTGGAATCCACCAGCCGCGAATCATCGGCGCGCCAAAAACTGTCCCGCAGGTAATTGAGCTCCGACTCCATGAGCGAGCTTTCACGCATGCTCTCGACCACGTAGAGCAGCTCGTCCACGTTGAGAGGAAAGGTGAGGTAATTGCCCGCGCCGGCGCGCACGGCGTCCACAGCTTCGCGCACGCACTGCATGGGGGCGAGCACCACAACCGAGACATAAGGACACGCACGCCACGCCCGTTGCAGGATCTTGCGCCATTCCCTGCGCCCGCCTTCCTGTTGCGGCTGCAACATTTCCAGATCCACCAGCAACAACTCAACATGCTTGCCGGATAACAGCTGCAAGGCCTGCTCATATCCGGCGGCGCTTTCCACCCGCGTTTTCCCGCCAAAGGCGCGCTTGATGGTCTTGAACGCTTCCTGGTCGCTTGTGGCGGCCACAATACGGGACATCGTCATCCTCCTCCTTTGAACACTTTTCTTTTAATCCCTAATCGCGGCATTGCCAATGGAGTTACGCACATGGCCCGGGAAATATCTAAAAACATCTTGCGGGAAACTACTTTTTTGCGCACAATCCGTTTATCTCTCACCATAGCGCACCCGCGTCGCATCATGCTTTTTACAAATATTGCGAGAAGTTATGACTCGACACTGTCACATTCGCCTCCTGATCGCACTGCTTTCGTGCTGGTGCGTGATGATGGCGGCCGCCACGATTTCATATGCTCCGATCAACGCATGGGGCGCCTCTCTCGACAAAGTCTCCCTGCAATTGAACCGGGCCCACCAGTTCCAGTTCGCAGGATACTATGCCGCAAAGGAACTCGGTTATTACAAGGAAGCCGGGTTGGAGGTCTCCATCCGCGAGGGTTCGCCCGACACTCCGCTGGTGGAGGAAGTCGTTTCCGGCCGCGCCACCTTCGGCGTGGGGGGCGGTAACGTGCTGCTCTCCTTTTTGCAAGGCGCCCCTGTCGTGGCCTTGGCCGCCGTTTTCCAACACTCCCCCACGATGCTCATGGTCCACAGTGATGCGGCCATAACAACCCCGCGGGATCTCATTGGCCGCACTGTGGCCCTCACTCCGGACACAAAAGCCGAAATTCTGGCAATACTGCGCAACGCAAACATCGCCCCCACCGATTTGTTCTTGCTGCCCAACGCCTACACCCTGGAAGCCTTCATCTCCGGCAAGGTCGACGCCCACGTGGGGCACACGACAAGCGAACCCTATATCCTTAGGCAACGCGGCATCGCGGCGACCATCCTGCATCCCCTGGATTACGGCGTGGATTTTTACGGAGACTGCCTGTTCACAAGCGGCGATCAAATGCTGCACCACTCCTTGCAAACACACGGCTTTCTCCACGCCAGCCTGCGCGGCTGGGAGTACGCCATGCAGAATCCAATTGAAATTATTGAAATAATCATTTCACACTATGCCACGGACAAAACTCGTGAGCAGCTCCTTTATGAAGCCAATGCCATGCGCAGGCTGATTTTGCCCGGCCAGGTGGCGATCGGCCACATGAACGAGGGGCGTTGGAAACACATGGCCGACATCTTTAAACAATCTGGGCTTACGGATTCGCAAGGCAGCATCACGGAATTCATCTATCCCTCGCTCCCCTCGCGCACATCCATTTCCTGGTTGCGCCACGCCTTTCCCATCCTCGGCGGACTGCTGCTCATCGCCTGCGGCATCGTCGTGGGCTTATATTCATCCAACAGCCAGCTGCACCGGGAGATTACGGAGCGGCAACGGGCCGAAACCCAGCTCAAACGCAGCAAGCAACGCTTGCGCGGCATTATCGACAACAGCCTGGCCGGTTATTTTTTCGTGGATACAAAGGGGTTGCTGCGCGACGTGAACAAGGCCTGGATGGACATGCACGGCTATGAACGCATCGAGGAAGTCATCGGCATGTCTCTTCTGGAAACCATTCCCCCACCATTACGCACCCGGACCGAGAACAACCTGAACCGGCTCCTCTCCGGCCAATCCGTACATCCCGGCGAATCACAGCGCATCTCCAGGGACGGGACCTCTGGCGTCCATGTTTTTTCCGCGGTGCCGGTCTTCGATGGAAACGCCATTGTGGGAGCGGAGGGATTCCTTCTTGATATCACTGAAGTACGGCGCCTGGAAAGCAACCTCGCATCTCTGATCAGGCATATGCCCGAAGGCGTGGCCTTGCATGAAATACTCCTGGACAACGATGGAACGCCATACGATTACCGGTTTCTGGAAGTCAACAGCGCGTTTGAAAAAATCACGGGCCTGACCGCGATGCAGGTGCTCGGCAAGACGGTGCGCGAAGTCCTACCCGCCATTGAACAATCCTGGATTGAGCGCTATGGGCGCGTCGCCTTGACAGGGAACCCCATAACCTTCGAAGATTACAACAAATCAATGCGCCGTTTCTTTTATGTGCGGGCCTACGCCCCCAGGAGGGGGCAATTCGCCACCATTTTTACCGACATCACCCGCGAGCGGGAGGCCCAGGCGCAGTTGCTCCAGGCTAAAGAAAGAGCCGAAGCCGCCAACAAGGCCAAAGACGAGTTCCTGGCCAACATAAGCCACGAACTGCGCACACCTCTTAACGGCATGTTCGGCATGATGCAACTGTTGGCGGAAACGCCCCTCGACGCGGAGCAAAGAGACTACCTGAACACAACTTTGTCCGCAGGCAAAGGGCTCCTGACCATCATCAACGACATTCTGGACTTTTCGCGCATGGAAGCTGGAATCTTGCACCTGAGCAACCAGAATTTCGCCCTGCATCATACCTTGAAACTGGTGCTTGAAAATTTCACGGTGGCCGTGAAAGATAAAGGCCTTGCCCTGGAATTGGAAATAGATCCCGGCGTACCGGCGTACGCCTTGGGCGATGAAGCGCGGTTGCGGCAAATCCTGTTCAACCTCATCGGAAACGCCGTCAAGTTCACCGAAAAAGGCTCCATCCGCGTCTTGGTCTGGAGGCTGCCGCACGACCTGCCGGATCGCGCCTTTATTCTGGCCATGCAAATCGAGGATACCGGCATAGGCATCGCCCCGGAAAATCTGCACGCCGTGTTTCAGCCTTTTTCCCAAGTGGACGGCTCCCTCAGCCGCCGCTACCAGGGCACGGGCCTCGGCCTGGGTATTGTGAAAAACATTGTGCAGCGCATGGAAGGCACACTGGCCCTGGAAAGCGAACCGGGTCTGGGCACCACGGTCCTGATCACGGTCGCTTTGCGGTATGCGGATCAAGGCCTGCACGAGGCGTACCACGTAACACGCTACGTACCCGCCCCATCGAATGGGGCGCCCATGCGCGTGCTCCTGGCCGAGGACGACCACGTGAATCAAATCGCGGTGCGCCGTTTCCTGGAAAAAACCGGCGCTCACGTCGTATGCGCGGACAACGGCCGCCTTGCCCTCGACCTCTTGCGGGTCCAGGATTTCGATTGCATCCTCATGGACGTGCAAATGCCAGAACTCGACGGCGTGGCCGCCACCCTGGCCATTCGCAAGGATTTCCCGGAACCGAAACGCTCCACGCCCATTGTGGCGCTCACCGCGCACGCCATGACAAAAGACAGGGAGCATTTTCTCAAACAAGGCATGGACCACTACCTTTCCAAGCCCGTGGACATGCACACTCTCGCCCGACTGCTCAAGGACATAGCGCGGCAACACAAACCAAATCAACAGAACTCCGAGGGGAAAACCTCTTGAAAGAGGTTTTCCCCTCGGGCTCCCCTTTCCAGAA
>CAZFCK010000297.1:0-4933 GCA_964517355.1 uncultured Desulfovibrionaceae bacterium
GGCTCTCCCCTGAAACAATTTCCAATTGTTCCAGGGAAATGCATAAGAGCATCTGGCGCTTTTCAAGCGTGAGATGCTCTAATTGGTTCGAGAATGTTCCCTTATGGGGCGGCAGACAGCGGCCGGCAGATCCACATAAAACGTACTGCCCTTTCCCAGTTCGGACTCGGCCCATAGGCGCCCCCCGTAATGTTCCACGATATTGTGCGCAATGGCCAAGCCCAACCCGGTGCCTTTCGTGCCTTCACGAAGGGTATCGCTGTTGATGACTCGATAATAGCTATCGAATATATGGGGTAATTCCTCCGGGGCTATGCCGCATCCGGTGTCCGCCACGGCGATGCGCAGGCCGCCGCTCGCCATGACGCCCCCTGAAACGGTGATCTGTCCTTTGCTCGTGAATTTCAGGGCATTGGTGAACAGGTTCATAAGCACCTGTTCCATGCGATCCGGGTCCACCTCGATGTGGGGCAGTTTTTCCTCTATTTCGGTGCGCACGCACAACGCGGACCGGTCGGCGAAACACCCTTCAAGAGCGCCCAGTACCCGAGCAACAAGAGTAACCACGCATATTTCCGTATTCTGCCAATCCATATGTCCGGATTCTATCCGCGAGAGGTCCAGGAAGTCGTTCACCAGTCGCGTAAGTCTTTGGCATTCCTGTTCGATAATTTCTACATTGGAGAGCAATACCTTGCCGCGTTTTCGCAAAATGCTGTCATTTTCAGCCACGGGCGAAAAAAAGCGTTGGAAATCCCGCCTGATGAGTTTGGCAAAGCCTTGGATGGAGGTCATGGGCGTCCGCAGATCGTGCGATACCGTGGATAAGACCGACGACTTGAGCACGTCCAGCTCCTTGAGCCGCGCGTTCGCCGCTTCCAACTCACCGGCGCGCTGTTGTAATTCCGCTGTGCGCTTCTCCACTTGCGTTTTAAGCTCGCTGTTGAGGGTGTCGAGCTGGTCCTGCGCTCTTTTGCGTTCGGTAATGTCCCCCATCAGCCCCTGAATGCTCACCAGATTGCCCTGCTCATCGCGAATCGCGCAGGCATGTGTTTCCACCCAAATGATTTCCCCGTCCAGGCGGCGCATTCTGATGACATAGTTGTCCAGCACGTCGTGGCGTTCCAGCAGCTGCAAAAACGTCGCGCGGTCCTGAGGCTCCACGTAGAGTTGCAGCGCCGCATCGCTGACGACGCGCAGCAGCTCGGGGACGGAAGGGTACCCCATAATGCGGGCCAGGGCCGGGTTGGCGCTGATCAAGCGGCCGGAGGGCGTTGTCTCGTAGATGCCCTCCAAAGCGTTGTCCACCAGCGAACGGTACCGCTCCTGCGCTGATTTCAAGGAAATGTAGGCTTCTTTCAGTTTTTGCAGCATGGCGTTGCACGACCGCGCCAGATCGCCTGTCTCGTCTTTGTTTCCCGGCGGCAGCATGATCTGGAAATCCCGGCGCTTGGCCACATCCCGCATCCCCTGGGCCAACCGGATAATGGGGGTCGCGATAACGCCCCCGAGCCAAAAGGCGAGCAGCATGGCCATTACGAGCCCCACAGCAAGGCCGTATAATTGGAGCAGCACGATGTGGCGCACCTGCTCCGTAACTTCCTCCCGTGGGGCGTAAGCCGTCAAATAGGCCACCACTTCGCCGTCTCGACGATAAGGGCGCACAAGGATATTGAACGCCGCATCATCATGCAGCACGCTGGTAAACACTTCGCCCTGAGCATCCGCCTGGGGCAATACCCATTCGCGATCCTTTTGGTCCAGACAGGCGCCGATGCATTCCCCGGATGCGGGCAGCAAGACGCTCAACAACCGTTCCCCGCCTTTCTGTCCACCCCCGTCCAGGAGTTTAGAATGAAAACCGCGGCGCAACAGCAAAACGCCCAGGGGCTGGTCCGGGGAAACGTGCCCGGAAGACGACACCGTCGTAATACGCAACGGAGCGGTTCCCTGCACCATCAGAGCGGACGCTTCCACCCCAATCGTGATTTCCACTTCTTCCGGTCCGGCTATTGTTCCGGGCAGGCCTTGGGGCCACGCACCCGGGCGCCATAGCTTAAACTCGCAATCCTTGTCCGCCGTATCCTTTGCCGGAATCATGAATCCGGCGTCCCGCACCACGCCGAGGGTGGTTCCCGAGGCGTAAAAACGCAGTCCGCTTGCATCATAGAGGGCCGCCGTCTCAGATGTTTTGCCCTGCAAAAGGCGCCGCAGGCGCTCGGCGACCTGGCACCCCTCTTCGAGATACTGCGCGCCGTCACGCGATCCTGATCGCAGCACGTAGAACGCGGCGGAACGCAATTCTCCATTATATTGCTGATTCTGCAAAAAACCATGCAACTGGCTGCATGCGGTGTCCAACTGCGACGCAAGATCGTCCAGGTGCCGTGAAACGAGCGCATGAGATTGGCGCATCTGATTTTTGTAAGCGACGGTAGCCGCGACCAGAATGACGACCACGCTCACCAGGAGCAGCGGTATGAGGATGAGAAAAAAAATTTTATAGCGAATGGACATCAGCCAGACTCTCCACGCTCAATAAAGACCGATGCCGTTGGACGCGCCCTTCCGGAGCGCCCGCAAGCAGAAAGACACAACACCGCTTCCGGCGATGACAACAGGCGGCCGGCTTGTAACTGAATATCCATACAAAAAATATTCCCCTGCACGCACATTGCCTTTCTGTCCGCGACATTCACGCAATTTTAAATTAACATCGCTATATCAAAGAGGTAAGCAAAAAGAGAAAAGCGGATGCGTATCCTTTCAATTAGTACATTACTTAAGAAATGTCATGTGGTTCATAAGGAGCGGACACACGCTGCGCCGGTTTGGCAGATCGATTTCAGGATGCGGCTTTCCGGTGGTTGCGCGATTATCCGGGAAAGGACTGCGGGGGAGGTAAGCGTAATCACGCGGTTTCACCGCGCAACCAAAACAAATATGCGAACTCTCACAGTAACGGGGGAAAAAAGGCCAACCTGCTCCCTGCGGCGTTCGCCGCCGGCCCCGCTGGAGCATATTGGCTTTGAAAGGGCAATGCCTACGGTGACTTAAGCACCTTTTGAAAAAGGTTCTCAAGAAGCCCCAAAACGTTGTCCATGTATCTCATTTAGCTTGCTGTAATACTGACTTTTAATACGACTTTCGGACTTAAAGAAAAAAATAATAAAGTCGCGGGCTTTCGCGCCCGCACGACGACCAGGGGAGGCCCCTGGACGCCGGAAAACGGACAATTTTATTTCTATTTTTTTAACAAATATACAATGTTACAGTATGCGTCCTGCTCAGGAAGTCGAGTTTTTTACATACGCAATGTTCATCGGTTCGGGGGTGAGCCTTTTCCAAAGGCGAAAATACGCTGGGGCGGAGCCCCGAAACAACTCATTTTGAAGTGAAATGCTTCAACAACTATGCGCGACAAAGCTAACATCTTTGCACTCCAGGTACTAAGCGATGAATGAGCCTTGTACTCTTCCATCAGAGCGCGCAGCAGTGTCCTTCACTGCAAGACGTCCTCCGCCTCTTGCAATAAATATGGCATCACGATAGGTTGACACTCTCTAACTTCGAATGCGGAGCTTACTTTTTTTATAATCCTGTAAGGAGGTATATCCATGTCCAACGGCTCTCTCCCCCCTGGTCAGCAATCCTCCGGGAGCGGCAGTGGCCTGACGTGGTTGTTGCTTGCCCTTCTTGTGCTCCTGGCTGCCGGAACGGCGTTCTTTTGGTACAAGTATTCGGACCAAAATAAAATTCTGCTCAGTAGAGAAACAGAGCTCGACCAGCTGGAATATAGTGTCGAGCGCCTGCAGAACAGTCTCGACACAGCCAAAGAGCAAACCGCGGCGGCAGAAAAGCGTATTGGCGAACTGGAAACCCGTCTTGGCGACATGCAGGAGACCGGCCGCGCCGCCGCGTCATTGGAACAGGAGCTCGAATTCACCCGGAAGCGCAGCACCGATTTGCTCGCGGATCTTGAAGACTGCAAAAAGACTTTGGAATCCCTGGGTGGTAAAGGCGAAGGCCATAAAGACGCGGTGCAGCGGCTGCAAGAGGACATTGCGGATTTGCAAGCCAGAAACAAAGAGTTGCGAACAAGGCTGAGGCAATACGGCGATACAAGTTTCGACGAACCGTCCTCGTCCACTGCCTCCGCCGCCACCGCGCAAGGCGCCGACTGTGAAAAACTTGCGCAAGAGTTGCAGGCGCTCCGCGCCCAGGGCAAAAACGGCGATGCGCAAAAAATCGCCAGCCTGACGCTCAACCTTGATCAATGCCTGGCCAGGGCCGAGGAGCTCGAAGGCAAGCACAAGGAAGAGCGGGAAATGACCGAAACCTATGAAACCATGATCCACGACCTGAAAAAGGAAGTCCATGAAAAGGAAGTGGTCATAGAGCGTTTCAAAGACCGGCTCAAGATCAATATCCTCGGCAGCATTCTCTTTCAGTTCAGCAGCACGCACATTACCCCGCAAGGCCGGCAGATATTGAAAAAGATCATCCCCTCGCTGCAAAAGGTCAAAGACCGCCAGATATACATCATGGGGCACACCGACAACATCGACATTGCCGCGGATTGTAAACACCTCTTCCCCAGCAATTGGGAGTTTTCCGCGGCCCGGGCGACCTCGGTGGTGCGCTTCCTTATCGATAACAGCGAAATCGATCCCGCGCTGCTGGCCGCGGTGGGCGTTTCCTTTTACCAGCCACAGGAGAGCAACGACACATCTCAAGGTCGCGCTCGCAACAGGCGCGTGGAGATCGTGGTGGGCGCTCCGCTCTTCCAATGATTCCACGTAACAAAATTCAAGGGGAGGAAATTCCGGCAAGAGTTTCCTCCCCATATAATCATGCCCATCAGCTTACGAACTGCGTCTTTCGGACTAGCGCATTTTCGCCTTGAAACAAGGCTCTCCCCTGAAACAATTTC
>CAZFCK010000298.1:0-4917 GCA_964517355.1 uncultured Desulfovibrionaceae bacterium
CAAGCAAATCTTTGCAGAGCCTTTCAACTTTTTCAAAGTTTCAATGCTCTAGCGCATTTTCGCCTTGAAACAAGGCTCTCCCCTGAAATAATTTCCAATTGTTTCAGGGAAATGCATAAGAGCATCTAGCGCTTTTCAAGCGTGAGATGCTCTAGTCCGAAAGTCGTAATGAAGATGCTCTAGATGGCCATGGCGAATTCGGTTTGCTCCCCATCGGGCGCAAAAGTCGGAACCTCTCGCGCAAAATCTGTAAGCCGCCAAAACGTCTTGGGAATTTCGACATGCACATCGGCATCGAGTTCAGGGATGGTGAACAGAATGAAAAGGCTTTGATTGGGCGGAACATTGTAGAGGTTGTCCACCATCAGCTCCATGATGCGCTTCGGGTGCAGGCCGAAGTGTTGGGCGGATTCTTGGATGAATTGCCCGAGTTTCGCCATGCCTTCGCGGGTGAACTGCACCATGTGGAGTTTGACGTGGTAAGCTTTGCGTCGGTTGAGGAACACGTTCCTGCTTTCCTTGCCGGTAATGCCGATAGCGTCTTGTGGGTAAAACACAACAAACTCCTTTGTTTTTTTTGTGGGTAAGAAGGGTGTCGGCACGTCTTGACCACTCTATATTGAAAATGATTCTCATTGTCAATATAATGCTGAGGTCGGCAACGAGCGGCAATGTTCGTCATGCCAATGTGTTGTCAAAAAGATGTAAAACGTGAAGAAATCATTTCGGACAGCTTTTGGGGGGGGGCGCGGCGGACGAAGTGCTGCGTCATGCAATCCACAAGGGAGGCCCGGCACTTTTAGAGTTCGGAAAAGGACGCCCCCGACGTCCCAAGCCTCAGGGGCGTTATGACTGCTGCACCGTTGTGGAACGGTCCATGCATACCTTTTTGTTCAGAGGGCGCCCAGGCCTGAACTGGAGGGGCGATCATTTCAAGCGGTAAATGCTCTATATGGAGGATCATAGTGGTTGTATATGTGGCGCAACTGATTTATAGGCGATGTAATTAAAAACCATAAAGGAATAACTCGCCGACGTTCTCTAGGCGCAACCGACACGCCCCATGGGGGGGGAGTGCAGGGGGGCGATCAGCCATGGATAATGATTCGGAAAATAAGCCGCACGATGCCTGCTTTCATGCCATGCTCCACATAGCCAGGGACTCTGTCCCGAGGGAATTGCTGGAACTGCTGCAGGGCGGAAACGCCTGCGCCCTGTTCGAGTTGTTCATGCGCCATCTCCCCGGAGTCGCTTTCATTAAAGATCTTCAGGGGCAGTACCTCTACGTCAATCAAGGATACGACACCATCATACGCGAGGATCTGCACAGCTCCTGCAGCCAATGCCGGGCGCAGGATCTCTGGTGCCCCGCCTCTGTGGCCATGATTGAGGAAAATGACCGTAAAGTTCTTGAAAGAAATGGCGCCATGCGTTTTGTGGAACGGTTGCGTCCAAAAAGCGGCGGCAAAGAGTATATTCTGGAAGTCCTCAAATTCCCCATCTGGGGCGAGGGTAAGATCATCGCCCTGGGTGGCCTGGCCACGGACATCTCCCGCCGCCAACGCACAGAGCGCGCCTTGCTGGAAAGCGAACAGAGCTACCGCATTGTGGCGGAATACACCTATGACTGGGAAACCTGGGTCGGTCCCGAGGGCGTCGTTCGCTTCGTCTCGCCCGCATGCGAGGAAATCACCGGTTATCCGAGGGAAAATTTTGTTGAGGATCTCGGTTACATAGAAGAGGTGCTTCACCTGGACGACCTGCAAGCCTATCGCAACCTCATGACCCGCCTGGACGAGGGGCAGGAGAACGGGCAAATGGAATTCCGGGTGGTGCGCCCCGATGGGCGTGAACGCTGGATCAACATGCATGCGCGCCGCGTTTACGACAACAAGGGCACATACCTCGGTCTGCGCCTGAGCTGCCGTGATTTCACGGATCGCAAGCTCCTGGAATTGCGCCTGCAACACGAGGCCTTTCACGACCCGCTGACCGGATTGCCGAACCGCACCCTGTGCCTGGACCGCATCACCCAGGCCCTGGAGCGTTCCAAACGGCGCGAAAACTACCATTACGCCGTGATATTTCTGGATCTGGACCGCTTTAAACTCATCAACGACAGCCTCGGCCACAGCATCGGCGACCAGCTGCTGCAAAGCGTGGCCCAGCGGCTTCAGGAAAACGTGCGCAGCCTTGATACCGTGGCCCGGCTCGGCGGCGACGAATTCATAGTCCTGCTGGAGGAAATCGTCTCGGTGCGCGAAGCCATCCGCATCGTCAAACGGTTGCGAAACGCCGTAAGGCGCCCCTTCGACATCTCGGGACACGACGTGCATGTCACGGCCAGCATCGGCATTGTGCTCAGCCCCGCCATCTACGACAAGCCGGAAGACTTGCTGCGCAACGCCAACATCGCCATGCACAGGGCCAAGGAACTGGGACGCAACCGCTTCAAGGTCTTCCATTCCCGCATGCTCGAGGAGGCCATCCGCTTGATGCGTATGGAAAACGACCTGCGCCTGGCCCTGGTCCGCCAGGAATTTTTCCTGTTGTACCAACCCATACTCTCCTTGGAGAGCGGCAACGTCACCGGCCTGGAGGCGCTGGTGCGCTGGCGTCATCCGGTCAAAGGCGTCATGGAACCGGATCAGTTCCTGCCCATAGCCGAAGATACGGGCCTGGTCATTCCATTGGGGCTCTGGGTGCTGCGGGAAGCCTGCTCCAAGATGGCGCAATGGCGGAAGGAAGTGGAGGATGTCAGCGGGTTGACGATGAACGTCAACCTCTCGCTCAAACAATTGCGGCATCCGGAACTGCTTGAAAAGATAGGTGAAATCCTTTGCGACACGGGCCTGCCTCCACACACCCTGAAGCTCGAGGTCCCGGAGACCGTGCTCATGGACAATCCGGAAATCGGCATCATCATGCTTTCCCGGCTCAAGACCCTGGGAGTGCAGCTTTCCATAGACGATTTCGGAAGTGGGTACTCTTCTCTCAGTTATCTGCAGCGTTTCCCCATAGATACCCTGAAGGTGGACCGCACGTTCATCAAGCGCATGGGCAACGCCGCCAGTAACAAGGAGGTGGTGCGCGCCGTCATCGCCCTGGCACATAGCCTGAATCTGGACGTGGTGGCCGAAGGCGTGGAGGTGGAAGAGCAGCGGGTCATGCTCTCGGATTTGCAATGCGAAGGAGGGCAGGGCTATCTCTTCTCGCGCCCCGTGGAGCAAGAGATTGCCGGAAAATTGTTGCTGCCCAACACGCAAAAATTTTCTTCCTGAGTTTTTTCATCCGTTACGCAGGGTTGCCTAAGCCGCCTTCCGGTGGCAGGCAGGGAGGTTCGCATAAGGAATGATCTTTGCTTATCCTTGGAAAAGGCCGTCAATTCTTTGCCCCCATACATGGGGCGCTCGAACGATGCGGTCCGGAAAGTGAGGATAAACGCCATGAACGAACATTACTGCGCACATTGCGGCGTCTCCTTGGGCTCCTGCGACGCCTATTTCGACTTGCGGCAAGGTCCCGTGTGCCTGCGCTGTGTCGTGGCGCACGAAATTCCTTTGGAGTTCACCGGCAGGAAAACGGAGCCGGGCGAACCGGTCCTTTGGTCGCAGCATCGCATCCAGCGTTCCCTGGATCGCCTGATGCCCATGCGCCCCCTTCTGGCGCCTGAAGAAGTGTACTTCCCGAAATAAATTTCATCCCGTCTTGCCTCCCTCGCATTGCCCCCATGGCGGGGCTCTGCTACCTTGCCCGGCACAAGCCGACGCCCGGCTGTCGGAAACCGCAAGAAACACCAGCCCGCGAGGGAGGCATATGAAACTCTATTCCTGGAACGTCAACGGCATTCGCGCCGCACTGAAAAAGGGATACGGCGAATGGTTCGCGCAGATCGACGCGGACGCGGTCTGCCTGCAGGAGACCAAGGCCGAAGCAGGCCAACTGCCCGAACATGAGCGCGAGCCCCAAGGCTTTGCGGCCTTCTGGAATTCCAGCAAGACAAAAAAGGGTTATTCCGGCGTGGCCGCCTTTTCCCGCGTTCCCGTGCTCAAACACGCCACCGGGTTGCCCGATCCCGCCTATCAGGGGGAGGGGCGCCTGCAACACCTCGAATACGGGCAGTTCCACCTGCTCAACGTCTATTTCCCCAACGGGCAGATGAACGAGGAGCGCCTTCAGTACAAACTCGGCTATTACGACGCCTTTTTGAACTTCGCGCAGGAGCTGCGCCAAAGCAAACCCGTTGTGGTCTGCGGCGATTTCAATACCGCGCATAAGGAGATCGACATCGCCCGGCCCAAGGAAAACGAGAAGACTTCTGGTTTTCTGCCCATCGAGCGGGCCTGGATGGACCGGTTTGTGGAAGCGGGCTATGTGGATACCTTGCGACTCATTGAGCCTGAAACCCGCGACCTGTACACGTGGTGGTCCTTCCGCGCCAACGCGCGCGCCAGAAACGTGGGCTGGCGCATAGACTATTTCTTTGTGTCCGAAGAATTGCGGGGCGCGGTGAAAAACGCCTGGATCGAGCCCCAGGTCATGGGCTCGGATCATTGTCCCTTGGGGCTGGAACTCGTCGTTTAGAGCATTTGAACTTTGAAAAAGTTGAAAGGCTCTGCAAAGATTTGCTCGCAACTCTTTGCCGCGAAATGATTGCAGGCGGGCTTTGCCCGCCGTTAGGCGATTATTTCAAGCGGTAACCGCTCTAGAGTGAAGTAACCGTACCATCAGTTTTGGGGCTCCGCTCCAAGCCCCACCAGGGGGGGGCGCCCCCCTGGACCCGCGAATTTTATGCGCAGAAATAGAAATATGACAACGAGTTGTATAAAATGATAAATTCCTGAGAGTTTTAAGGAAACGCTGACTAGAGCATCTCACGCTTGAAAAGCGCTAGATGCTCTTATGCATTTCCCTGGA
>CAZFCK010000299.1:0-4913 GCA_964517355.1 uncultured Desulfovibrionaceae bacterium
CCAGGGAAATGCATAAGAGCATCTAGCGCTTTTCAAGCGTGAGATGCTCTAATATGATGTAATACCTGTAATTTTTCTGAAGGAACTACTTGAATGCCATTCCTGGATCACGGCTGCGAAGCGCTGATTTTATTCAACTTGTTTCGGGCGCTGTGAACACTCTTGCTGGAAAAGCATAGGGATCTTGGGGAATCCAGGTTCACCGAAGGTTCACCGGAGAACCGAGGTTCACCGAAAATGCAAAACTCAGAGATAGTCTCCCCCCCCCCCTCGAGTCAGAAGCGTTTGAAGCTGAGCATCCCGGAGAATCACGCCAAGGGATTCTAAGGCATATCCTCTGAGCTTCACAACCTCATCAAAGCTCAGAAAATACCGGAATTAAAGAAAAAATAAACAGACTATTTTGGGCAGGTTTTGCCGATTTTTGCTCATTTTACAAGCAAAGTCCCACACCGATTCCCACACGCTTTTCCGGGGACAAGTTGATCACCTTCCGTCCTTTTCCGCGAGAACTTGTTGAAGTAACGCCTCTAACTGTTCCACATCGACAGGCTTAGCGATGTAACCGTTCATACCTGCTGCAAGAAACATCTCCCTGTCACCACACATGGCATACGCTGTCATGGCTATGACCGGTATATTCTTGGTACTCGTCCCACAACCCCCTTTTCTAATGGCTGCCGTAGCGTCCACGCCGTCCATGACCGGCATCTGAATGTCCATAAGGACCGCATCGAAATCCTCGGCTTTTAATTGGGTTATTGCCTCCTGCCCGTTCTCGACTGCCTTGACTGTATGCCCATGCTTTTCAAGCAATTTGGTAGTAGCGAGGCGGTTCACATCCTCGTCTTCCGCCAACAGGATTCGGAGAGGCTTGATCTCGATTGCGGCTGGTGAGAAAACTTCCGGCCTCTGTATTGGATCATCCACACTGAAGGTCAAACAGAAATGGACGGTTGTTCCCTTGCCTGGTTCGCTTTCAATGGCGATGTTGCCACCCATGAGTTCGACCAGTCTTTTACAGATGGAAAGGCCAAGCCCTGCGCCTTGAAATTCTCGGCGATACCCCGTGCTTGCTTGGGAGAAGGGTTGAAAAAGCAGATCGATCTTGTCGTCAGGAATGCCTATGCCCGTGTCCGCGACGCTGAAAAGAACACGAAAGGAATTCTGGCCGGGCGGGGTCAGGGAATACGCTTCGATGGAGATGCGTCCTTCCTTGGTGAACTTGAACGCGTTCCCGATGAAATTCGTCAAGACCTGCTGCAGACGCGCAGCGTCTCCATTAAGGCTACGAGGAATTATTGGATCCACATGACATGTAAACTCGACCTGAGACTGTTTTATCGTGGGCTTGAATAGGTCGCAGGTCTGGTCGACCACTTTAGCGATATCAAACGAATGAGATTGGATGTGAAGTCGGCTTGCTTCGACCCTAGACAAATCAAGAATGTCAGAGAGGAGGCGGGTCAGACGCTTTGATGACTGAATTGCCGCCAGGGTATATTCCTTTTGCTCCGCGTTCTGGCTGGTCGTTTGCAACAGCTGGAGCATTCCAAGAACACCATTCATCGGCGTTCTGATTTCATGACTCATGTTGGCGAGAAATTCAGATTTGGCGCGGGTTGCGGCTTCGGCGGCCTGTTGGGCCGCGACAAGTCTTTTCTCCAATCTACTGCGGGAGACAATTTCACCTATGATTCTGGCAGAACGGTGAAGGTTCATTTTAGCCTGTTCAACGATAAACGAGGGGCGTGACTCGTATTGATTCGCCTGCTGGCAGAGGTCGGCCACTTCGACACGAAAAGTATTGGCGAGTTGTCTCAATGTAGCATCTTCAGTGGGCGGGTCACCGTAACCGATATTGATGGCTCCTACGATTTCAGCGCCGGCACGGATCGGCACTCCATAAAGATGAATGCCCCCAACACATTCAATGTCTGTGGCTTTTCCGGACTCCATGGCCGCCCTGGCTGATTCATTCCAACAGTTTTCATGGCACAACCACTTTCCGCAGGTCAGCGCATCTTGGTTGTCCATATCGCCGCATAATTTGCGTGATGACGCGTCCATAAACCGACACCAGCCTGACGAGAACATCCCGAAGGCGTAGTCTCCGTTGCGTTCGTATACCGCCACGGAGGAATCCAGCAGCTCAATTGACTGGCTGGCGATGTCTGACAGTGTTTCCGGGCCCAGGCTGTCCAAAATGACACGGCAGTTGTTCAATTCAGTCACGTCACCGTATGGTGGGACGTAAGTGGAGGTGTCCTCATGCGTGGGGTTCCCGGTCAACAACCATTCGATACGCTTGAGGGCGTTCTCGATTTTGCGATGCTCCGTAACGTCCCAAATAACCCCTGAAACACGAAGGGGAGCGCCATCCTTGTCTCGTTCGATTTTTGCTTTTGAGATGATGGTCTTACGAGCGGAACCGTCAGCTGGAATAATGTCAAACTCAAGATCATATGGAGTGTTGTCGTTGATCAAATCCACAAGAGCTTGACGTACCCGTTTTTTCTCAGGAATACACGCTTCGATTTCATCTATGGGCAACAGGTTGGAAGCTGGGGGTGTCATGCCATATACGTTGAAGCCTTCATCAGATCCCCATATCTCTCCCATTTGAATGTCGAATTCCCAACTACCAACTTTTGCCAAACGCTGAGCCTCCCGGAGATGGGTCTCACTCCGGCGCAAGTTGTTTTCGGCCTTTTTACGTTCTGTAATGTCTTGAATGGTGCCCTTAAGCCGGATGAGGTTCCCGTCAGAACCCCTTTCAGGAACGCCGCTGGCCTGGATATGGACGATCTGCCCGTCCGGCTTAGTGCGGGAGAGGTCCAGGGTGTAGGGCCTCCCCTGTTCCAACGCCAGGGTAGCGGCTTCATGCAGTCTTTCCGCGCTCTCCGGGTGGTACAAGGCCAGCTGGCCCGCGTAGTCCGGCGGCGGCAGGTCCGGGTCCAGCCCAAGGATACGGTACATGTTCTCGGACCAGGTGACGGCGTCGGTTTCCGGATCCCAGTCCCAGTCTCCAAGGCCGCCAAGGAGCTGGGCCTCGTTCAGACGCGCGACAGTCGACTCGAGTTTGCTCAGGGCTTGCTTCTTTGAGCTGATATCCCGACAAAAACAGACAAGCTGCCCGCCCTCGAGATCGAGGTAGGTTGCCGATATCTCAACAGGGAAGACGCTGCCGTCCTTGCGCCGGTGCTTGGCCTCGAACATCTCGTGCCCGTTGGAGATGATACGTTCGAGGCGGGCGGCAGTCTCTGTAGAGGGCTCGCCTTCATCCAGATCGGGGATGCTCATCCCGATGATCTCATGACGTTCGTAGCCGGACATGGCGCAATAGCTGTCATTGACCTCAATGATGTGGCCTCTATTGTCGATAACCCAGAAGCCTTCAATAGTGGCCTGCAAAATGGCGTCGCGGTATTTTTCGCTCGAAGAGAATTCGTTCAGGATTTTTGAAAGCTTTGCCGCTGTGTAACCTGTCATGGAAACGTACTCCGCGAACATGGAGTAGAACTTCATGGCCGTGTTCACCCGCTCCCGGCTGTAACGGGGGACGCGATCAAGGGTTTCCAGATATTGTGCTTCATCAAAGCCGTATTGTCTGGCCTGCTGGCGGAACAACTCTCGATCCGGTTCGTCGTCTTCGAAGAAGAACTGCCCCAGGAACAGGCTTCCGAGGTGGTTTCCCTCGACAACGAGGGGAGTGGCCATGCCCCACAAGTTGTTTTTGCATCTGTAGAGCTTGAACTCGCCAGGCTCGACACCGCTGGAGAGGGAGCAAGCGCTTTCAAGGCAATTCGCATTGGTATCGGGGTGGACCCGGTGGAACTTCCTGCAGATGTCCTGCCAGCCAGTGGCAACCAGCACCGTGCCTGACATGTCCAGGACAGCGCTGGGAATGTTGGTCAACTTGTAGAACTCATCCATCATCGCCTGGATAGCTTGGGAGTCGATGATCGAAGCCAGATCGATGTTGGGCTTTTCGCTGGAACCGTGCGAAGGTGCCTGAATCATGGAGGAGTCATGGGCATGACGGATTTCCGCAAGCTCAGCTTCCAGTTCTCCGACACGTTGCTTCGCCTGCGCTAATTCATCGAGCAGTTCATTTATTGGTCTTTTATCCCCTTGGCTCATCCCACCCCCATTCTCAAAAAGCTGAATACCGGTTACTTTTGGCAAATCATCTGAAGTAAACCCTCCAACTGGTTCAGATCGACAGGTTTGGCGATGTAGTCGTTCATGCCCGCCGCCAGGAACTTCTCCCTGTCGCCACCCATGGCATAGGCTGTCATGGCGACGATAGGAATGCCCTGGTTCTGGAGGCCTGCATCTCCACGTCTGATAGCCTTTGTGGCTTCTACGCCGTCCATGACCGGCATCTGAACGTCCATAAGGATCAAATCAAAATCACCAGCCTTGAGCTGTGCTACCGCTTCATAGCCATCCTTGACGGCTTTGACGGTATGATCCTTTCTTTCCAGAAGTTTGGTGGTTGCAATGCGGTTCACGTCTTCATCCTCTGCCAGTAGAATTTTTAAATGCATGCTACGGCTTGGAGTAAAAGAAGAAACCTCTAGCCCTGGCATTGGCTCATCAACACTGAAGGTAACGCAGAAATGGACGGTTGTTCCTTCACCTAATTCACTTTCAATAGAGATATTTCCGCCCATGAGTTCAATTAATTTTTTACAAATCGATAGGCCCAACCCAGCACCTTGATAATCTCGACGATACCCAGTGCTCACTTGGGTGAACGGTTGAAATAAAATCTTGATTTTATCATCCGGTATGCCAATGCCCGTATCACTGATACTGAAAAGAACTCGAAAGATATCCCCGGAAGATGTGGCTAGTGTTGCGTCCGCTAAATAACTGTACTAATATTGCCTCTACATATGGAGGCA
>CAZFCK010000300.1:0-4897 GCA_964517355.1 uncultured Desulfovibrionaceae bacterium
ATGAGCAAAGCATAACCAATTGTCTAGACTATTTCAAGAGTTATATGCTCTAGAATCATTCCCTTTAGTTACCACGACTCCCCATTGCAGATTCAATGGGGAGCACCTTTAACAACGCCATCCGTCATATAAAATAAAATTCACTATTTTGTTATCTCATCTGTAGACATGATTTTTTGAGCAAAAAAACATAGCTACTGGACCAGCGATGCACATCTCCATATTAGTTTCAACATCAGCTATGATTGAATTATGTTATACAGAGACTACCAATAAAGAATTTTTTTACTATTTTTCAATTTTTACCATTTTGCATTGCGCAAAATATTTATCCATAAATATTATTGCATATGCATGCGACCTATGCACACTATACATCTTCATATCAATATCGCATCTATAGCAGATATGTCTTTCCATTAAAACTAACAACAGGTTTACTTCTTGATTTTCAATTCACGCAGCTCTTCCCGCACGCTGTGGATTTGTTTTTACACTCGCCCCATATTCAAGAACATGTCATTTCCTACAGAATTGATTCGCAATGACACATTTTTCATATTGTAATGTACAACTTAGTATGTACAATCGTTGTATCCCACAAAAATACAATCAATTATTGACTCTATTACTTGGATATTTTTTTATATTACTGTTGATTACCATAAGCAAATCTTAAAATACTATATCACCAATAAGAGCGGCGTACTGTAAAAATTCAATACAACTTGTAAACAGAAGACATTTCTACATAACACCTTGCCCAACTCACGGTAATTACGCACTCTAATTTTATCTACAGATATCATGAGATGCGCAGAAATTACATGCGGTTCTCATCACAATTTTACAATAGCAACATAACTTTTACAGTAGTCAATACAAGTATCATATGAGAATTTACCCCCCTCCTTGACATGAACAATTTGTCAATATATGACTTAAAGAGCTGTCATCAACTCTCAACCTGGATCACTGCATATGAAGGCCAAAATAAGAATTGAAAATGTATCGAAAATATTCGGGCACAATCAGGAAGAGGCCCTGAAGCTCTTGCATCAAGGCAAGACAAAAGATGAGATCCTGGCTGAAACCGGCTGCGGCGTTGGTGTGGCGCAAGCGAATTTCGAAGTGTACGAAGGTGAAATCGTTGTTGTCATGGGGTTGTCCGGAAGCGGCAAATCAACCCTCGTCCGCTGTCTGAACCGCCTTATCGAACCAACCGAAGGCAGGATCTTCATCGACGACCAGGAAGTGACGCAACTCACGCCCGCGCAGTTGCGTGAACTGCGTCTGAAAAAACTGGGCATGGTCTTTCAGAACTTCGCCCTGTTCCCGCACCGCACGGTCTGCCATAACGCGGAATACGGCCTTGAAATCCAGGGCGTTGACTCGGGCATCCGCCGCGAGAAGGCCTTGACGGCCCTGGAACAGGTAGGCCTCAAGGGCTGGGAGGATTCCTACCCCCGGCAACTTTCCGGAGGCATGCAGCAGCGCGTGGGACTTGCCAGGGCTCTGGCCCTGGACCCCGACATCCTGCTCATGGACGAGGCCTTCAGCGCCCTGGATCCGCTCATCCGCCGCGACATGCAGGACGAACTGATCGGTCTGCAGGAGCAGCTCCACAAAACCATCGTCTTCATCAGCCATGATCTGGACGAGGCCCTCAAACTCGGGGACCGCATCGTGCTCATGAAAGACGGGCGCATCGTCCAGATCGGCACGCCGGAAGACATTCTCACGGAACCGGCCAACAACTACGTGGAGCGGTTCGTGGAAAACGTGGACATCACCAAGGTGCTTGTGGCGGAATCCGTGATGATCAAGGCGGAAGCCGTCGCCTTCGGCAACCTGGACGGGCCCCGGGCCGCCCTGCGCAAAATGAAGCAGGCGGGCATTTCCAGCATCTTCGTGCTGGACAAGGATCACACCCTGCGCGGCGTGGTGACTGCCGATGCGGCCATGGAGGCCATCGACGCGGGCGAAAAGAATCTCCTCAACATTATGCTCCCGGCCATCGAGACGGTGTTGCCGGAAACGCCAGCTCAAGACCTCATCCAAATCATTCACAATTTGCCTTACCCCCTGGCCGTGGTGGATGACAAACGCCGGCTCAAAGGGGTTATCATCCGCGGCTCGTTGCTGGGCGCCATAGCGGAGCGAGGGAGGACACATGACCATTCCTAGACTGCCTCTCGGCGAGGCCATAGAGGGCACCATTGATTTTCTTGTCGACAATTTCTCTTTTCTCACCAAAGCCTTTTCAAAACTCACTGAAAGCGGACTCAAACTTCTGGAAAGCGGCCTCCTGGCCATGCCGCCCTGGCTGTTCATCATCATTGTCGCGGCGCTTGCGTATTACATCACCCGCAAACGCGGCATCGGCATCTTCTCTTTGCTCGGGCTTCTGCTCATCTGGAACCTGGGCTTATGGAGCGCCACGGTCAGCACCATCGCCCTGGTCCTCATCGCCACGCTCATCGCCATACTCATCGGCGTACCCTTGGGAATCGCCTCGGCCATGAGCAAAATCGTGTACCGGATCGTGATGCCCATTCTCGATGTCATGCAGACCATGCCCGCGTTCGTCTATCTCATCCCCGCCATTCCCTTTTTCGGTCTTGGGAAAGTTGCGGCCATTTTTTCCACAGTGGTCTTCGCCATGCCGCCGGCCATCAGGCTGACCTGCCTGGGCATCAAGCAGGTTCCTCCCGAGCTTGTTGAATGCGCCGACGCCTTCGGCTCCAACCGCTGGCAGAAGCTCGTCAAACTCGAACTGCCCCTGGCCACCCCCACCATCATGGCCGGCATCAACCAGACGGTCATGCTCGCTCTGTCCATGGTGGTCATAGCGGCCATGATCGGGGCCAAAGGTCTTGGCGGCGAAGTGTGGAAGGCCATTCAACGTCTGCAAATGGGGCAGGGTTTCGAAGCCGGCATAGGCATCGTCATCGTGGCCATCATCCTGGACCGCGTCCTGCAGAGGGTGGGAGCCCGTAAGAAGTAGCGGCTGTCTTCCAACATAACGATAAAATCGGAGGTATTTTTATGAAACGCAACTCGTTGATCGTCTTACTTATGAGCCTGGCTCTGCTGCTCACGTCCGCCGTGCCCGCTTTTGCGCAAAGCAAGGGCGAGGTCAAACTCGCGTATGTGGAATGGGATTGCGCAACCGCCAGCACTTATGTCGTCAAAGCCGCGCTCGAAAAAATGGGCTACACGGTCGACGTTCTTCCGGTCGCGGCCGCCGCCATGTGGCAAGCCACCGCTTCCGGGGACGTGGACGGCTTCGTCACCGCTTGGCTGCCTGTGACCCACGCCTCGTATGTTGATAAAGTCAAGGACGACATCGACAACCTTGGTCCCATCGTCGGCGGAGCGCGCCTTGGCTGGGCCGTGCCCGCATACGTGACCATCGATTCCATTGAAGACCTCAAGGGCAATGAGGACAAATTCGACGGTAAAATCATCGGCATCGATCCCGGCGCCGGTTTGATGCGCTTGTCCGAGGACGTGATCAAAGATTACGCCCTGGACGACTACACCCTGGTGGAAGGCAGCGGCGCCACCATGACCGCGGCACTCGACAACGCCATCAAAAACAACGAATGGATCGTGGTCACGGCCTGGTCCCCCCACTGGATGTTCGGCCGCTGGGACCTCAAATATCTGAAAGATCCCAAAGGCGTGCTCGGCGAGGAAGAAACCATCAATACCATCGTCCGCAAGGGGCTCAAGGAAGACATGCCCGAAGTGTACGCCTTTCTGGACAAGTTTTCCTGGAAAGACCCCAACCAGCTACAAATGGTCATGGCCTGGAATCAGGAACCCGGCGCCACACCCGAGAAAAGCGCGGAACGTTTCCTCAAGGAGCATCCTGAAATGTTTGAGCAGTGGACCGCGAAATAACAGCTGTCCAAAGACAAAACGTCTCTGATTCAAACGAGTTTCAATGGCAAGATATCGTTACCGGTTGCGGCGCGCAGCACGCCTTGCGCTGCGTGCGACATGGGTAACGTTGCGCGACAGCCACAACGCCGCCCCATTTTCATGATGGGGCGGCGTTGCCTATCGCATTTTCTCCGCTACCGCATCGCGTCGGCCACGATTTGCAACACGCCTTTGCGCACGAGCATCACCGCGATGGACGCCAACAGCAGGCTCGCCACCTTGGAGACGATCTTGGCGCCCGAAGTGCCGAGATGATGCAGCAGCAGGCGCCCCAGCCAGAATGTCAATCCCGTGATGAGCATGATGGATAAAAACGCTGCCGTGGTCAGCATGAGCCCGTATTCGCTGGAAACCAGCAGCAGTGTGGTCAAAAGCGCCGGACCGGCGACCAGGGGCACGCCCAGAGGGACCGCGCCGATGGAACTCGGGTCCACGCTGCGCTGCGACTTGCCGGACTGCAGCAGATCGCTCAGGGAAATCACGAACAGCAGCGCTCCCCCGGCGATCATGAAATCCGCCACAGTGACTCCCAAAGCCGCGAGCAGCGGCACGCCTCCGAACAGAAAAAGCAGGGAGACCGCGGTGGCTGTGGCGATGGATTTGATGATCAACCGCGGCAAATCCTGGGGGGGGACATCCTGCACCAGGCCGACGTACATCGGAAGGACCCCGATGGGATCAACGGCCACGAACAACGGCACGAAACAAAGCCAGAATTCCTTCATAACGGTTACCGCCGGTTAGAGCTTATCGGCCTCGACTTTCGAACGAAAAAAAGGATACAGTCGCGGGCTTTCGCGCCCGCGCGACGGCCAGGGGAGGCCCCTGGACGCCGGAAAAAGGCTGTTTGATTCTTTTTTTCAAATGTACAATGTCACAGCGCACGCTCCACTAGAGCATCTCACGCTTGAAAAGCGCTAGATGCTCTTATGCATTCCCCTGGAAC
>CAZFCK010000301.1:0-4887 GCA_964517355.1 uncultured Desulfovibrionaceae bacterium
ACCGCGCCTAACGGCTGCCGCTAACAAAGGGTTTCCCCTCTCGCATTTTCTTTTCAAAACGAATTTAGAAACACAGCTTAATACATTTTTCGTTTTGAAAAGCTCGATCCCAGCACGTTGAATGTGTTTTCAACGATGAACAGGGCTTTGGGATCCTTGGTGAAGACGAGTTCTTCCAGCCGTTTGAGCTGGATATTGTTGATCACCGTCATCAGGATGTCCTTTTCGCTCCCGGTAAAAGCGCCGCGTCCTTGAATAAAGGTGGCGCCAAGACGCAGGTTTTCCATGAGCAGCCGCGCGATCTCATGTGATGCGTCTGAAATGACGAAAACAATTTTACGCTGAGAAAACATGGAAAGCACATATTCGACCACCACGGACGAGATGAACACCATGATCAGCGACGCGATGAGCAGGTCATTGGAGAGTTCCAGGGCGCTGACGCTAAAAAGCAACGCATTGAAGAAAAAGTAGAATTTTCCCACGCCGATATTGAAGCGCTGGTTGAGCAACACAGCGATGATATCCAGCCCTCCGCCGGACCCCAGAGAGCGCAGAATAATGCCGCCTCCGGCTCCGGTGATGACGCCGCAGGCCACGGCGGCGTAAAGTTGATGGTGAATATCGATGTAGACATTGACCATCTCGTAGAACACGCTGGTGAAAACCATGGAATAGAGGCTGTAAAAAAAGAAGCGCCGCCCCACGAATATCCAACTGATGGCGAAGAGGGGGATGTTGAGCAGAAAATACAATATGCCGGGAGACAGAAATGGAAACGTATAGTGCAGCAATAAGGAAAGGCCGAACACGCCGCCTGAGATGAAATTATGTTCAAGGGCGATGCCTTTCATTCCTATGGAAAACAGGGCCGAGCCCACGGACAGCAAAAAAATGTTCCAGAGTGGCGAATAGGTGAAATCTTTATATCGAGGCATGACATTATCCCGTGCAATGAGTAATTGAGGAAAATCGCCAGGGGAGAATCCCTGTCAAAAAGCCTTTTTCCCCGGGCTCCCGGTTTCCGATACGGGGAGTTGGAGGGGGCTATATGGTTTGATTTGTTATTATATGCAGTTGTAGCTCATTAAGGCTATAGAAAAAAGCATTGGCCCGCAACTGTTCGTTAGAGCATATACCCTTGAAAAGGTTCAGATGCTCTTATGCATTTGTCTGAAACAACAAGATATTGTTTCAGGTGCATGCCTTGTTTCAAGGAGAAAAAACGCTGGCGCTCACAGAGAACTGCGGGGGGCTTCATCAACGCTGCAACCGACAGGATCTGTTGGTGGGCTATCCGCGAATGGGTACGGCTGGGCCCGTGATCCTCCCTGATAAGCTCCATCTGAAAGCCAAGGCGCCGTCATGATGGATGCCAAGGGGCTCTTGGCATAGACGGACAAAAGCTGCAAGATATATTCTCGTCAATGCGCAGCCTGCTTCGGAGGCCACAATGGAAGGGATGCGTGGCAACACTTTTACGGTGCTGCTGACCGTAGGGCTGGCCGGACTCATTGCCGCGGCCGGACAGGTGGCCTTGTTGCGTGAATTGTTGTCTCTGTTTCGCGGCTATGAACCGGCGGCGGGATTGCTTTTTGCCAGCTGGCTGCTTTGGGGGGCGCTGGGGAGTCTGCTTGTGGAGCGCCTATGCAAGCGAGCCGGAGCAGGGCGGGGGCGTGGCCTGCTACGTTGGCTGCTGCCCTTGTTCGGTTTGTTGCTGCCGGTGAGTTTGCTGGTGGCGCGCGCCGCCCCGCACTTGTGGGACGTAGCCATGGGGGTGCGCCCGGAAATCGGCGCGATGTGCGGCATCAGCTTTATTTTGCCCATGGCTTTTTGTTTTTGCAGCGGCGCTATATTCGCCGCGGCATGGCAGGCCCTGCGGCCGGAGCGCGGGGGAGCGCCGCCCCCGATTTCGGTGTATCTTGCCGAATCTCTTGGCGCGGCTTGCGGCGGTCTGCTGGCCTGGCTGGTCCTTGTCTTCGGGATGCAAACCTTGACCCTGGCTGTTTTACTCGCCGGGGCGGCCTGGTTATGGGGGCTGCTGGCCTGCTCCAGACGTGCGGCGCGTGTACTACTGCTTTCGGGCGTTCTGTTCTTGTGCATTGCGTTGCCCAACGTGGACACCTTGGAGCAAGCGAGTTTGCGCTGGCGTTTTGGGCCAGACGCCGTGACATCTTGCGACACCCCCTACCAGCGGGTGGCCCTCACCCGAAGCCAGGGAGAACTCTCTCTTTTTGGTGGCGGAGGCTGGATGTTCACCGTGCCTGATCGCCGCACCGTGGAGTGGGCGGCGCACCCCGCTTTGCTGCTGCATAAGGCGCCCAGGCGCGTATTGTTCGTGGGAGGGTACCCGAACGCCCTGGCCCGTGAGGCGTGCAGACATCCCACTGTGGAAGAAGTGGAGTATGTGGAGGCTGATCGCGAGTTGCTGGAGTTCGTCTCCGCACAGCTCGCTTTTCATGGGATTGAAGAGGGGCGCAACCCGCGATTGCGGATCGTCAATGAAGACCCCATGCCCTATGTACGCGCTGTGGAAGAACCCTATGATGTCGTTGTGCTGGCCTTGGGAGAACCAGTCAACGCGCAGTTGAGCCGTTTCTACAGCCTGGAGTTCCTGCGCGACGTGCGCAAGGCGCTTTCTCCGGAAGGTCTTCTCGCCATTGTTTTGCCGCAAGCGCCCCAGGCCTTTGGACCGGCGCAAGAGGCGCAGATGTGTTCGCTACAGGCCACGGTGGCCGCTGTTTTTCCCTGGGAGCGTATCGTGTTGGGAGAGCAGGCGTTCATTTTCGCGGGTAACGCGGAGGAGCCCCTGCCGCTTGAATTGGACGCGCTTCTTGACCGGCTGCACGGGCGAGGGCTGCAAGCGGAGTACGTGCGCGAGGAAAATTTGGCGCAACTGCTCAGCCCGTTCCGGCAAAGCTATGTCCATGCCATGGTGGAGCAATGCGAGACTCCGTTGCTCAACCGCGTTTTGCGCCCCCAATGCTATTACAACAGTGCCGTGTTGTGGTTGCAGGATGCCGGTACGGGCGCGAAACGGATGCTTCTGCAGCTGGGCGAATTGCAGAAGCGGGGCGGAAGCTGGTTGTTTTGGGGGGTGGGGGGCGTGCTGGCGGTTTTGTTGGCGGCGCCCCATAAACCCGGCGTGGCGGTGCCCCTTGCCGTGGCCATGAGCGGTGGTGCGGAGATCGTTCTTGAACTGGGGCTGTTGCTGGCTTTTCAGGGTCTGGCCGGGAGCTTGTATGGCCGCGTCGCTCTCCTGGTCGGAGCGTATATGGGGGGATTAGGTCTTGGGGCCTGGCTGGTATCACGGCGGGACAGGCTTCCTGGACATGCGTTGCGTCTGATGTTGCGTTATCAATGGGGGCTTTGTCTGACGCTGGCGATCAGCGGTCCCATATTTATTTTTTTGTTCGACTGGTTGCCGCAAATATCCTGGACCCTGCTCTTCGTGCCCATCGGGGGACTGACCGGGGTGCTCGGCGGGGGGCATTTCGGCCTGGCCGTGCAGTCGCGCTGCCGCGGCGGAGCAACGCTATACGCCATGGATTTGGCGGGCGCAGCGCTGGGTTCCGCCCTGACTGTTCTGATCATCACCCCGCTTGCGGGGGTGGATGTGACTTTGGGGGTGTTTGCGCTACTCATCGCGGGGAGCGCGTGCGGCGTATGGAGGGGGCGAGCCTTGCTCACTTCGTGATCCTGCTGTGGTCCGGAAAAAAAATCCCGGAACACCGTGCGGCGACGAGCTTTTTTTACTGGGCGTTGCCCTGGCTTTTTTTTGGTAGTGGCCGTCCCGTCACAAATGTCCCAGGTATAATTTGATGATAAGTTTCGCGAAAGAGATGTCAAGACATGGAATAAGGAAAAGACCTTTCATCGGGCCGCCAGGGCGTGACGCCGCAATAAAAGCCCAGGCGTTTCAACGAGAAAACCTTATTGGATGATGGCGCCTCCCTCCGGCTGAGAAAACGGCGCGGTACGCTTTCGTGGGACGGCGCCTTGTCCTGCCGCGCTCTTGACCGGTGTGCCCTCTCACACTATCGTGCCTTCCCATTCATCGGCAGGTTTTTGGAGCGCCACGGCGTTTCCTTATGCCCCTAACTTTTTCAGCAAGGAGTCGCCATGCGCGTGCGTTTCAATGCCCCGGTCACGTTGGTGATGGTCTTGGGCGGCCTGGCTGTTTTGGGCCTCGGTTATTTTTTTCCGGAACTGAAACAGACGGGTTTCAGTTCCCCGGCCTCATTTGAAAACTATACGCCCCAGGATTTGGTCCGTTGTTTGAGTTATGTCCTAGGCCATGCCGACTGGTCCCATTTCGCCGGAAACGCCCTTTTTCTGTTGCTTGTCGGCCCCGCTGTGGAGGAAAAGTACGGCTCATGGACCGTGTTGGGGCTCACGGTGGCCACCGCCGCCCTGACCGCGGTTATTTCGGCCTTTGTTTTCAAGAGTTCCATCATGGGCGCAAGCGGCGTGGTGTTTATGCTTATTATCCTGAATTCGATCACCAACGTGCGTCAGGGCGAACTGCCGTTGACCTTTATTCTGATAGCGGGATTGTTTTTGGGGCGTGAGGGGCTCGCGATTTTCCAGGATAATAACACGTCGCAACTTGCGCATGTGCTGGGCGGGTTGTGCGGCGGAATCTTTGGCCTGGCCTTTGGCAGGAAAAAGGCGCCGCAGATCGTTACGGGATCTTAGGGCGTATTATCTTTGAAATGTGAATGCCTCCGGCTGGTTAAGAATCTTTTGAAATAGGTTTTTTACCTCTCGAAAACTTTGTATTTTTATACATGATGGTTGCGAGGCCAGGGGGGGCGTTCCCCCCTGGCGGGAGTTAGCGCATTTTCGCCTTGAAACAAGGCTCTCCCCTGAAACAATTTCCAATTG
>CAZFCK010000302.1:0-4875 GCA_964517355.1 uncultured Desulfovibrionaceae bacterium
CAATTGGAAATTGTTTCAGGGGAGAGCCTTGTTTCAAGGCGAAAATGCGCTAGGATGTTGCGCAAGAAGGGCCTTTCTCAAGAACAACCCGCCCCTCCACGACGCTCTTTGCGCCCAGGGTTTTTTCCACAGAAGCCGGAGGGAGCAACGGAAGCAAAATTGTTACCTCAAGGCCGCCTTCCTGATGATTCGCCAGGGTCATGGAGCCGCCATGCCGCTCATTGATGTGTTTTGCAATGGTGAGTCCAAGGCCGGCGTCACCATGTACGCCGTTGCCCTGCCGCAACGGCTCGAACACCTTATCCAACACGTCGGGAGGCATGCCCGGTCCATGATCGCGAATGACGAAGCGGGCCATCCTCTCTTGGGGCAAGGGCTCCATAAATAGCTGCACAGTGCTGTTGCGCCGCGTATGGCGGATGGCATTGCGCACGACGTTCCTGAACATGTTGTCCAGTTGCGAGTCGATGCCCAAAACATGGCAGGCGCCGTTACCGACAAAGCGAACCCTTTTGCCATGGGATGCGGCCTCGGCATCGCATTCCTTGGCCAGGGCATGCAACAGATTCCCCATGTTCAAGGGTTTTTTTCCTGGATGCCGCCACTGGGAGCGCGCGTACTCCAGCATTTGCTCGGAAAGGTCGTTCAATTTGTCGGAATCGGCTTTGATGCGCTGCAAGAGATGCATGGTTCTCTCATGATCCGTATTCCTGGCCAGTTCCATGGCCAGGGCCATGCGTGTGAGGGGCGAACGCATTTCATGGGTCAACTCGCTGATAAGGTAGCGCTGCTCGGCCTGCTTTTCCGCCAGTACGACCACAGTGTCGTTGAAATCCTTGGCCAGTTTGGCAAAAGGGTCCCGTCGTTGCTCCAGGGCCTTGTCCACGCGCACTCCGAAATCGCCTTGCGCCAGACGCCTCAAGGCCGTCCGCAACTCGCGGGACGTCGCGCTGGAAAACCTGAAGAAGGCGTAAAGCACCAGCACGGCGACAACAGTGCCTGGAATCACGAAAAACAAGGGATGCAGGGGCTTGAGTTCACTTTGCCGTGAACTTTCGTGGTGCAAGGCAAGGGTATAATAACGGCCTCCATCATCTTGGAACGTCATGGTTTCCATTCCGGGATGCCAAGGTCCCGGAGGACCTCCGGCAGCCTCTTCCCGTTGCACCTTGTAGCCGTTCCGGTTGTGCGCTTGCCGGGCGAATGCACGAAGCTCCGCATCGGGGTAAGCTCCGGCTAGGACATGGCCGCCTGGCCCCACCAGCGCATAGAAATTCCCCTCTTCATGCTGCTTTTTTACAAACGCCCCGATCGCTTCGCCTTTGCCGCCCGCGTGCCACTCCAAAAGAAGACGGCCGACGTTCTCCAGATATTCGGAACGATGTATGGAATGAACTTGCTTCATATCCCTTTGCAGGATGATGCGGTCGTAGATGATCAACGAAAACGCCGAACCGCCAAGGGTGAGGAGCACAAACACCAGTGAACGCAGGAGCCAGAGGCGCATAAGTTCTCCTTTAATCGAGCTGCATGCGCAGAGCCTTAAACGCAAGTTCTTCCTTGGAGGGGTCCAGGGCCGTGTAGATGTATCCGGCGCCGCGGATTGTGGTGATGCGATTGCCGCCATTGGGCGAAAATCCGAGCTTGCGGCGCAGGTTGCTGATATGCACATCGATGCTGCGATCAAAGGGAGCGAGTTTTCTATTGAGCGCGGTAATGGAAATGTCTTCGCGAGTGACGATTTTGCCTTCGGCCTCGAGAAGCATTTGAAGGATGGTGAATTCCACGCTGGTAAGCTGAACAGGCTCGCCCTTGACGTGCACCTGGCGCGTGCCGGTACAGAGTTTAAGATCCAACGCTTCGAAATTTTTATTTTTTTCGGAATCTATGGGCTGCGCCAACCGGCTGCGCCTGATGAGCGAACGGACCCTGGCCAGGAGTTCGCGCGGCTCGAAGGGCTTGGCAAGGTAGTCGTCCGCCCCCATCTCCAAACCAACGACTTTATCCACTGTTTCACCTTTACCGGTGAGCATGAGCACGGGGATGCTTGAAGAGATACGCAATTCGGCGAGAACTTCGAAACCGCTCCTGTCCGGCAGGCAGACATCAAGGATGACGAGATCGCATTCCCGGGTTGCTACGGACTCCAACCCGCTGTCCGCGTCGTGGCAGGACAGTGTCCGCATGCCTTCAGCCAGGAAGTATTCCTCCAGCATGGCGCAAAGATCTTTGTCGTCGTCTATGATAGTAATCGTGTGCATTTGGAATCCTTGAGGCTGCACATAGTTCCGTTATGCGTCTTTCACTCCATCATCAAGCAAGGACAGGACCAAAAGCAAGATGCGAAATCTCAAGAATTGTTAAGCGTGCTTTGCCGTTGCCATACAACTCTTAGTGTTTGGTGAAGACATGCAGGCCCTGCCCGTGCAGGGAAAGGGGGCAGGAAATAACGACCTGGCCGCCCCTTCATACCGGCGGTTAAACCAGGTGCAATAAGGAGTCAATGCAATGCGAAAAGCTTTAAAAGAAAAAAGCGCCCTGAACTGCAAGCCCGTATGCATGGAAGACTTGCAAGCGTGTGTTGCGGGAGATGAAAAGGCCTGGCGGCGCCTGTTGTCGGAATATGGACCGCTGATACGCAAAGCGGTGCGCTGGACCTTGCGCCACAGGGCGGCATCTTTTTCCGCATCCGCTTTGGAAGCCGATATCGACGACGTGTTCCAGGAAGTGTGCTTCAGATTGGTTCGGAGTGAATACAGGCTGTTGCGCACCTATGATCCGCAGCGAAGTTCATTTCCCACGTGGCTGTGCGTTGTGGCGCGCAGTGCCGCCCTGGATCACCTGCGCAACCGCAGAAACGGCATGCAGGCATCGCCCCAGGAATTGGAAAAACTGGAGACCATGGTGGCGTCCCAGGGCAAGGACGAGGGAATCCTGACCCTGCCGCGTGACGTGCTTTCACCCCGGCAATCCTATGTATTGCACCTTGCGTTTGAAAAAGACGCCAGTACGAAAGAGATAGCCGAACTCATGGACGTGCATCCGCAGACCGTACGCAGCATGCGCAACAACGCCCTCACTCGCTTGCGCTGTTTCTTCATGCAACCAGGGGGTTCCGGGGAAAAGACCAGAGCGTATCTGTGAGATTGTTTTCCATATCCGGTTTATTTACCGACTCCCGGACTGAAAGGAAAACAGAAGAAAGCCGCGGGAGTTCGCGCCCGCGCGACGTACCGGAAAAACGGTTTTTCATGCATGTTTTTTCATCAGATGCGCAATGTCATAACACGCGCTTCAACCTGGAAGTCGAGTTTATCGCCAATTGTTTCCGGAAAAATGCTCCGGCTCTGCTGTGGCTATCAGATAAGTGCGGCTGCCGTGCCCCTAGAGCATTTCAAGCGTTAAATACTCTAGCTGATGGCCGCAGTTGAGCCTAAGTTGCCCTCCTCCCCACGCACCGCGATCCAGTACGCCTGGTTAAGAAAGCGAAAAGAAAGGCAAAGTAAAGGCAAAGTTGTGTAAGTATTTCGTAATATACTTATATCATAGGTTTTTCTTTGTGGTCAAAAATT
Source organism: uncultured Desulfovibrionaceae bacterium (assembly GCA_964517355.1). Taxonomy (GTDB): domain Bacteria; phylum Desulfobacterota; class Desulfovibrionia; order Desulfovibrionales; family Desulfovibrionaceae; genus CAZFCK01. The sequence continues at coordinate 3,573 of CAZFCK010000302.1, forward strand.
GTGTGTTTCTCCTTGAACGTTCGAAGTGTGCATCAGAGTTCGGCTTCGGTGCATCCCGCACAACCAGCACACGATACATTCAAGGAGGAGTGTCATGAGTCTGGTCATCAACCACAATTTAATGGCGGCCACTGTGCAGCGCAATTTGAGCACTGCCTATGGCAATTTATCCACTTCCACCGAGCGTTTGTCATCAGGCCTGCGTATCAACAGCGCTGCGGACGACGCCGCGGGTCTTGCCGTCCGGGAACTGATGCGCGCGGACATTACGGCACTGGAACAGGGCGTGCGTAACGCCAATGACGCCATCAGCCTGATACAAACCGCCGACGGTGCGCTCTCCGTCATCGATGAAAAGCTGATCCGCATGAAGGAACTTGCGGAGCAGGCTGCCACCGGCACCTACACCTCAACCCAGCGCCTGATCATCGATTCCGAATATCAGGCCATGGCCTCGGAAATCACCCGTATCGCCAACGCCACTGATTTCAACGGCATATACTTGCTCAACGGAAATCTTTCTTCCAGCTCCCATGATGGCTCCGGACTGGTGTCCACCGGCAAGTTAAAGGTTCACTTCGGCACCAAAAACGACAGCGCGGAGGACTATTACTACATCCAGATCGGCACATCCACGGCTTCGGCTCTGGGGGTCGGCCTTGCAGCGGGCAACTCCATCTCAACACAGCAGTTGGCGCAGGAATCCCTGAAAAAGCTGGAAGACGCCATTGCTTCCAAGGACAACATCCGGGCCAACCTCGGCGCGTTGCAGAACAGGCTGGAAAACACCATCTCCAATCTTGAAATCCAGGCGGAAAATTTGCAGGCTGCCGAGTCGCGCATTTCCGACGTGGACGTCTCCCTGGAGATGACTGAGTTCGTACGCCAGCAAATCCTGACTCAATCCGCGGTGGCCATGCTTTCACAAGCCAACTCCTTACCCCAGATGGCTTTATCTCTTATCGGCTAGGGAGCAATTCCCTTTATGGTGAGATAACAAATTCCAAGGGGAAAAACTCCGGCTCTGCCGTCCCCAGCCGTAAGGCGCACAACCTCTGCGCCTTACGGCCACCGCAGGACGGGGTTTTCCCTTTGACGCTCCTTTTCCGGCTGAGGCCAGGCACGCATCAGACATGTTTTTCACAGACGTACCCTGGGAAAGAATCTCACCCCACCGGCGCGGACGGCAGCAGACCCGGCAAAATTTGCCGGGTAGAGCATAATACCGTTTCCCGTATCAAAATTAATTTACGACTTTCGGACTTAAAGAAAAAAAGAATAAAGTCGCGGGCTTTCGCGCCCG
>CAZFCK010000303.1:0-4874 GCA_964517355.1 uncultured Desulfovibrionaceae bacterium
GCGGGCTTTCGCGCCCGCACGACGACCAGGGGAGGCCCCTGGACGCCGGAAAAAAACGAGTGAATATTTTTTTTAATACAATCAGAGTGTTGTGTTGAGCGGTTAATTATGAATCTCAAGTCTGTCATTGCAGAAATGTCACTACGTCAGGCCTATTGAATAGTTTTGGAGATGCTTAAGCCGCAGGTGGCGTTTGTGTTCAACTTTCTTGAATGAACGCCTCATGCGCGCCCTTTTCTTGTGCCGGATCAGCGTTCGGTCAGGGTGTATTCCACAGTGCCCGGCTTCCCTTCAGGGCAGTAAACGCTGAAGTTCACCAGCTCCTTTTTTTCTCCCGGATAGATGTTGTCGAAGATCATTTGGCGTTTGCACATTGTCTTGCCGCTTTCGGACTTGCCCTCGAAAAGTATTCTCGGCGCGTGCATGATCCGGCTGCCCGAGTTTTTGATGTATCCGTTGATGATCAGCATGAGTGTGGTGGAAAAACGCATGTGCTCCAGAGTGAAGGAACGGTGCGGCGTGCTGTTGCTGTTCCGAACCAGTTCCATGTCGTTGATGGACGGATTTTGTACCGTGTTCTGTTTGCTCTGTTTAAGGACTATTTCCGCCCCGGATGACGCGGCAACGAGGAGCACGAGGATTATGGCCTGAATTGTACGCATGGACTGCCCCCTGTTGATTGTCGTGTCGTTATTTCGCAACCAGGAAGTACTTCACAAGGACCGGTGTCCCTTTCCCGCATTTCCTGCTTTCGTGGAAGGTCAGGGTTTTTCCCGGCATAATGTTGGTCATGTGGGCCACAAAGCCGCAGACCTCTTCCTTATCGGCGCCGTAGGCCTCGAAAAACAGGCGCGGGTATTTCAGGATGCTCTTGCCTCGATTTTTTACTTCTCCTTTAATCACCAGCACGGATGTCTTAGTGAATTCCGAACTTGCGATGGTGATCCTGGCGTCGTTATCGCTGCGGCTCCGGTCGAGGACGAAGCGCATGCCTCCTTCCCGTTGGATTTCCTGTTTTCCCGAGTTCTTCAGAACGATTTCGGATTTCACGGACCAAGGGAAGAACATCAAACCCAGCAACATGAAGCAAAGAAGACAACGCATTATCAGCCTCCCGAGACGCATAGAGGATTAGGCTGCAGGAAATGAGCTGGGCCTGGGTATCGCGGCAACATTCCGGGGCGATTTTCATTCTTGTCCACGCAAAGGGCGTGGACATGTAGGCTCCTGCCTGGAAAATCTCGTGCGCCTTCCAGCAAAGGGGGGCAACGGTCGCAGGTTCCCATTGTTTTGGCGTGCAGCTTCAATCCGGCATAAGCGGTTAGCCAATCATATCACCGCTACGTCAGGATGACCATTCTTTCTTGGAAGATGTCCCTCACTGCGGATGCGCATGGTTGCGCCTGATGGATGGGATTATCCACCCCGTGCTGAAACGTAACGTTGTAATCGGTTATGGTAATTTTCCCGACAAGGTAGAAAGCGACTCCTTGAGCGGGAAACGGCAGTACGACATCCGGGGTGCGGATACGCCATACACAAAGCCCTCCGGCAGCAACCGGAGGGCTTTGTGTCAATGCAATGTTGCTGGTTATATCAGTTCTTTCGTCTCAGTCGCAGACCGAGCCCCCCCAGGAGGACGAAAAACAGCGGCAGGAGCCAGACAGGCCCCACAGGCACTTCATTGTTCATTGTGGTGAAGTTCGCGTCTACTCCGTAGCTCGTTCCCGCGCTGTTGGTGGCGTAGGCCCGGACATAGTATTTCGTGCCCGGGGAGAGGGAATCGAGATCGACACTGAAAAGACCGGTGCCTGAAGTGCCGGCGGCCGTACAGTTGGTGGGGGCCGCGGCCGTGCCGAAACAGACGCCCCGTTCGGTTACAGACGCGCCGCCGTCCGAAGTGACGTTGCCCGCCACTGTGGCGCCCCTGGCCGTGACGTCGGTCACGAGTCCTGTGGTCACGGTGGGAACTGACGGATCGCCGGCGTAGTACCGCGCCAGGGCGAAGCTTGATGCGGCGTTTGTTCCGGCCTGTCCGGCCAGCACGATTTTGCCGTCGGACTGGAATGCGGCCATCCGGCCTATGTCGTAATTATCCGCTATGGTCGTCGTAACCTTGCCCGCTGCGCCGAAGGTCGTGTCCAATGAGCCGTTGGCGTTGTAACGGGCCAGGGCGAAATCATATCCGCCGCTCATTTCCGCCGTGCCGGTGAGCACGATTTTTCCATCGGACTGGATGAGAACGCATTCGTCATTGTCGTGCCCCGAACCAAAGGCGGTTGTGACTCTGCCTCCGCTGCCGAAGGTCGTGTCCAGAGAACCATCGGCGTTATATTGGGCCATGCCGAAATCGTTGTTGGAGCCGTTGTTCGCCGCACCGGCGACGATGAATTTTCCATCGGTTTTGAGAATCAGGTCATAGCCCATGGCCGTACCGGTGAACAGCGTCGTCACAAGACCATTGGCGCCGAAGGACGTGTCCAGCATTCCGTCGCTGTTGTAGCAGGCCACGCCGTAGCCGACGGCGTCTGACGAGGTAGTGGCCTGGCCCGCGACCAGAATTTTCCCGTCCGGACGAATTTTGACGGCCCTCGCGGCGTCATAACTTCCCGCGAAATCCGTGAGGACTTTGCCTTCCGTTCCAAAGCTCGTATCGAGAGAACCGTCGGCATTGTGGCGGACAACGCCGAAATTCACCGCGGCGCCGGAGCCGACATAGCCCACGGAAACTATCTTTCCGTCGGGTTGGACCGCAAGATCATTAAACCAGGCGTTGCCGCTCGTGAATGACGTCGTTGCCTTACCGTCCTTGCCGAACGACGTGTCCAGGGAACCGTTAGTATTGTAACGAGCCAGCGCGAATTGCACGTTGGTGCTGGAGTAGGCCCATCCGCCCGCGAGTATTTTTCCGTCCTCAAGGACGACGAGGGCTAATGCCGCATCGGGACGGCTGCCGTTGAAATCCGTCGTCACCAGGCCGCCTGTACCGAATGACGTGTCCAGAGAACCGTCGGTATTGTACCGGGCCAGGCCGAAGTCGTCGGAAGCCGCCGATCTGGTAGTGCCGGCGGCGATAATCTTACCGTCGGGTTGTATGACGACGGGATATGCTGCGTCATCGCCATGGCCGAAATCAGTGGTCACTTTGCCCGAGATTCCGAAGCTGGTGTCCAGATCCCCCGGTGCGGCCCAGGAAGGCAAGGCGATACCCAGAGCAAGCAGGGCGAGCGTCAACATTACCGCGTGGAGCAAGCCGCAACGCAATTTCATGATGTTTACCTCCAGTATACTATTGCGGTTTAAAGTGTTCAGGGGCGGAAATGTTGCTGCTCAAACGCGCCCCCCCCTTTAGTGGAATGTGCAACACAGCATGGCTATGCCTTATGCTTTCGGTATGACTGCGTGTATATGACGCAAGCGCTCCGGTCCGCACTCGCCAGGAGCCGCATTATTTCGCCAAGGCGACGGACACGGTCGTGTTTTGAATGGTATTTCAATTGATCGGAAATGGTGCTGATAGTGAAGGGATGTGAAAAGAGTATGCCAGCCGATGCATCATGCAGAACCTCCATGATTTCGTAACTTCTTCTTCATCAGTGATAACGTGAGCGATGATCTTAATAAAAATTTACAAAAGATTAGCATGTCAAGCGCACCTGTGGCAATCCTTAATATGCATAGATACTACAATCATTCATACGTCGCTGGAGGTGTATTCGAGGGGGATAATGCGTAAAATGGGGCGGTATCGAACTCCTTTGTTGAATTGCGGTTATGCCCATGGTAGCGCACCATCAATCGGAGATATTCGATTCAAGATTAGAATACAGTAATAAAAAATGGTTTGCCCCTGGCGACTTAAGGACCGTTTATAAAAGGTTCTTAAGGATCTCCAAAACGATGTGCCAGGCAACACTCTATGGACAATTTCAATGCGATAACCGCGGGTCCAGAGGGAGCGTTCCTCGTGGCGGTGGTTGGGGCGGAAATCGAAAAAACCATTTTACGATTGAAATGCCCTAAAGTCCGCTATGCAAGAACCGGGAGGGGCGAGGTCTGCAGCTGAACCCTTTTTCAGCCATAGTCAAAGTCTCGTAGAGGGGGATGGGTATGAAAAGTGGAGCGGGGTGATGGCTCGGCACGACACAGCGTTTTTCACCGTGCCCCAAGGAAGCATAAGGAGGCTGCGCAAGTTGTACACGTGTACTGCACTCGCCCAAGAGCGAAGCCGAATAGTATATGTGTTTATGGCGTGTGTCCGCAATCCGAAGTGGACAACTGTAGAATAAGGCCAAGCTTATCTATCTGATTCTGGAAGGGGTTATGCTTGGTGGGAGTGTGGAGGATAAAAAAATGGCGGAGAGGGGGAGATTCGAACTCCCGGTGCCGGGTTAGGGCACACACGATTTCCAATCGTGCACCTTCGGCCAGCTCGGTCACCTCTCCGCGAAACGTGAACATTAGACGACTTCAAATTGCTTGGCAAGTGTTTTTTGGACCATTTTTTAGAAAAAAACGCACGGCCAGAAATCCCGCCGGAGGGGGACTTCTTAAAAAAAGCTCATTATTGTAGAATAATACAGAAATATGACTGCAATGCAATGACACAGCCGCCGGAATAGGGGTTTTCTTGCCAAGCCCTGGGCGAGGGCCTATAGTCTGCCCCGGCATGAGGCTAGGCGCGCTATGGCCCACGGAAAGGACGTTTCCAGGTGTATCTTGCGAGATGTTTTTCCTTTGGAACTCGACTTTTTGAGTGGAGCGTATGTTGTAACATTTTGTATTTGTTGAAAAGTCAAGGATTATCAAGGCCGTTTTCTCCGGCGTCCAGGGGCCTCCCCTGGTCGTCGTGCGGGCGCGAAAGCCCGCGACTT